>JBBINQ010000018.1:33743-46837 GCA_037443805.1 Caldifarciminota bacterium
GCAGGAGATTCAGTAACGCCGCATACCATTACTTTTGGAAATAATTATGTTAAGGATTTTTCAAACAAATATGAGTTTCTGGATAGACGCAGAAAAAATGATGCAGGAGCAGACTTTGATTCATTATTTGTAACCTGGGATTATCCTGTATCTCCACCCTGGTTTGAATTGGGTTTTGCCCGCTGTAATTTTAATACTGAAGGTGATCTATTTATCTATGTTGATACAAAATCTGGCGGAGCCGACAGTACTGTTCCATACAATGGGACAACTGGTAGGTCAGGTTTTTTCAAAACAGCAGTTGATAGCTTCAGACCCGACTATTGTCTGATTATTGAGAATTCCACCACGCGATATTACAAGAGATTGGTGCCATCAAAAGATGAAAGGGCAGGAACCTGGCAGGACACGACTTTCTCCGGCACTGTAGTAGAAGACAATATCGTGAATAGTTATTTATATACTGAAATGTATATCCCTTATCCAAATATGGGTTATACAGGGGGCGCTCCATTCAAACTCGTAGTGTTGATGACAGATGAGGCAACAAACAATATTAATAATGCCTTTCCCATATATAATCCTCTTGGTACCTATCAAAATGAAGACCTTATATTTATTTTTGTATGTTTTGCCTTCATTCTCTTTTCCGATTTTTGTAAATATTTCACTTATCAGGAATAGCGCTTCTGCATTTAATTCTTTTGCTCCGCACTGTTCTGCCTGCTCAGTTGCCTTGTTTAATGTAATCAAGGCATTTTTGTAATCAGAATCTTTCTCAAACTTTTTTGCCTGGGAGATGAGAATCTTTGTTTCAAGGATTTTATCGCCAATCTCTTTTGTTAAGTCTATACCCCTTTGAATATTGCCTGATTTTACGATTGTCCAAGCGTATAGTCTTTTGTTCCCAATCTTTTTTGATAAATCCTGCAGTTGCGATAGAACTTCTAATGCCCCTTCATTATTTTTTTTAAATATAAGGCAATCAGCTTCTACATCTAAGGCAAGAGCAAGAATTTCCAGGTCGTTTATCTCTTTTGCCTTTGCTCCAATGCCTTTTATCATCGGCTCTATTTCTTCTATATCCCCAAATTTAAATATAGCCGCGTTTCTGGCAAGATTTGAAATTACACCATTTCTTCTATCCCCGATTTTCTGAAATATATTTTCGCTTCTTTGGAATTCTTCAATTGCCTGTTTATATTCTGCAGAATAATAATAATCCCAGCCAAGTGACCTTTGTGCTAATGCCTCATTAAAATAGTCCTGCGTTTGTTTTGCTATTTCTATGGATTTTTTATGATGTTCTATTGCCCGGGATAAACGACCCTGATAAAGATGGACATCACCAATATTAATATTTAATACCGTCATCTGTTGTGGTTCATTAAGTATCTGTGCAATTGCCAGTGACTTTAAAAATTGTTCAAGAGCCTCATCTAATTGCCACATCCTTCCATACGTTTCAGCAATACTACTGAGGGCAAACAGTTCCATTATTCTGTCACCAAATTTTAAAGCGAGTTCAGCGACCATATTAAAATTTTTTAGACATTCATTGAATTGACCAATGCACATTTGAACTATTGCTTTTTGATGCAGGCTCCGTAGTGTATTCTCTTTATCACCAACATCTTCAAAATGGCTATGAGCATTGTTGTAATATTCAAGGGCTTTCGTAAATTCACCCTTTTGGTTCATCACTGTCCCCAGATTCAAATAGGCAAATGCCATTCCTCTTTTATCTCCGATTTCATTACTCAGTTCTAACACCTGTTTGAAATTATTGTATGCCTTATTCATATTGCCGATCTGCAGGTAATAAGTACCAAGATTATTGATTGTTAATGCCTGGATATTTTTGTCACCGATATTTTTTGAAATTTTTATTGCCCTGTTCCAGTAACTTAATGCTCTATTTAACAAACCCATTTCCTGATAGAGCTTGCCAATATTGATATAAGCACCTGCTTCGTCTTTTAATGAAGAAATATTGCGGGCAATTTTCAGTGATTGCTTTTGTTCCTTCAATGCTCTGGGCAGATTGCCCATAATACGTAATACCCAGCTCTGTCTTCTTAATATCTCCAGTTTATCCTGTAACTCTTCTTGTGACAATTCTTTTTTGCCCAATAATTTTAATGCCTGTTCAAAGGAATTCAATGTTTCCTTTAGTGCGTAATAACGATAAGATTTATCAGCCGCAGACTTTAGATAATATATGCCCTTTTTAATATCATTTGAGTTTGCAAAATGGTAGGCAAGCGTCTCTATGTTGGAATAAATTTTATCTTCGGACATTAATGATTTTTGCAATATCTTCAGCATCCATTGTTTCGGAAAGCGCAGTAAAACCTGAAAGGTCGGCAAAAAGAACTGTGATTATTCTTCGCTCGCCCTCGATATTTTTTGCAGTGGGGTCTATTTTTATTTTTTCTATTACGCGTGCGGGAAAATATTTTTGATATGCTGAGATTAATGACTTCAGCCAATCAAGTCTGTTTAATGGTTTATCATCTCCTGTATATCCTGCAGTCAAGCTTTTGATTTTCTCTAAGATCTTATTTATTTCATCATTCTGCATTTAATATTATAATAAATAAATACTAAAGGTCAATGATTTAAAACAGGGTAGGTGTATCCTTGAGTAATATTTTTGCGGGAATTTAGATAATGAGTAATATACTGTCCGCAATTTGAACCGATTTTGTTTTCTTCAAGTTCACCAATACTCAAGATAACTTCGTAACCTGCACATTTCAGTGACTCAATAATCTCATAATTTTCATTTTCGGTTTTAATATAAGATTCTATTTTATTTGTTAATGCGGTAATGGTAGGATTTACTGGCGTAATCTTAATGATAAACTTTTCAGTGCTGAAGTATTTTAAAAGAACATCCGCATCAACTGGCATATTCTCAGCAAGGGCAAAATTCAAAGCAATCTTTCTATCCCCATCCTGATAAAATTCTTCACCATATTGGGCAATTTGCTTGAAATTCCATTTCTTTGCAGGTATAAACCAATCCCGTAATTTATCATCTGTCGTGTGTATTGAAAATTGTAATTGGAATCTACCATTATAATATTTTCTTTTGATTTGCATCACATCTTCAAAAAATCTTTCTGTTCCAGCAGGCGCAATAGTTGAGACACATACCATAAGTCCTGGTGCTTTATATAATGAAGGCAATCTTTTTAAAACCTCAATAACATTGCTATTAAAAGCAGGTTCACCAATACGGGCAAATTGAATCTTAAACTTGTTAACCGGAATTACCCTATCTGGAAATCTATTCTTTACAAGAAAATCAATCTGCTCAATTATTTCTTCTGCAGACAGTCTTCCTTTGTATGAACCGCCAGCATCGCATATTTTACAATGTACTGGACATCCATAAAGTGTAGATACAATCAATACCCATTTTTCATTACGGGGAATTGGTGGCTGAACCGATTCTACAAATTCGGTATGTAATCCATTTTCCATTTCAGCAAGATAGACCATTGCAATATCTTCTCTGCCTGTCCTGCCAATTATCTTCATAATAATTATTAATACTCCTCAAATTTTTTTTCTAATTAATAGGGCAATTTCCATAGCAGTTTTAATACCATCTCCGATTGCAATTGCGGTCTGACGAAAAATTTTATTTTTTGCATCGCCAATTATATACAATTTGTGTTGTTTTTCAAGTTTTTTTAATGTATTCTTTAACCTTTCACCAACAAAAACAAGGTTCGGTTTTCTACCAATGGCTATTAATAAAATATCACAGGATAAGTTTCTATTTTTAGTGCATTCAATTTTCAGATACTTCTCTTCAATTTTTATATTTTTAACAACGATGCCAGTATATAATTTAATGTTTTTATTTTTCAATGCTCTCTCGTATAATACAGGCAAACATTTGAATCGGTTACTTCTACAAAGAATCATAACTTTATTCTTTTTTGCAAGATTCAGCCCATAATCAAAAGCAGCGTCACCGCCGCCAATAATTATGATATTTTTGTGGTGAATATTTTTTAATTTTTTGAGTTCGTAAAAAATTTTGTGCTTTACTGCAGCAGGATATTTTAGAGGTGTCTCTTCAGGGATTGTACCAGAAGCAATCACCACGATTGGGAAATTATAAATACAACCTTTTGTTTTTATAATAAATTGATTTTTAAAATAATCAAGCGATAAGACCTCTTTATTTATAATATTTATATGATATTTATTCAGATGTTTTTTAAATGCATTCACAAGATTTGGGCCAGTGATTCCCGTGTAAAAACCAGGATAGTTTTCCACTAAGTTGGCGTTTATTAACAGACCGCCGATTTTATTTTTTTCAAAGAGAATCGGCTCAAGATTATATCGCTTCAATTGAATAGCACAGGCAATGCCAGCTGGACCTGCACCAATTATTCCGACCCTGTATGTATTATTACTTAACACCTATTTTTAATACATTTTATTATATCCTGTGTTAGCACAGGATATGCAAATCCATAGGCAAGATTTGTCAGTGTTGCCTTGTGCATCTTAATATTCTGTGTTGCAGTGCCATCCACAACAAAGAAAACTTCAAAACCCTGAACAAAAGCACTCCGCGCGGTCGTCTCACAGCAAAGGTTTGTCATCACACCAGTAATCACCACCTGTCTGACCCGATGTTTTAGTAAAAGTTTTTTTAAGTTTGTTTTATAAAATGCATCATACTGAGTTTTTACAACTACTGGCGCATTGGGAACATATAGTTCTTTGTCCAATTCGTAATAAACATTATCAGTCGTAATGATATCGTTCCACCATTTTTTTAACATACCGGCATTTCCTGGTGTGTTGATGTGTTGGGTAAAGATTATGGGTCTTTTTCTGCGGAAATACTTAATTAGTCTTTTGATATTAGGAAAAATCGCAGTAGCAGAAGGAATGAACGCATGGGAACTTTTGTCTAAAAAATATTTTTGCATATCAATAACGAGCAGGGCAGAGGCATCAAAATAAAACTTCATTTCTTTTTTTCCATAAGATTTGTTCAATTCCTGCATCATTTTTTTTGTTTCTGAAATAATATTTTTAGAATTAAAGTAATTTTCTTTAAGCACCTGTTTGTATTTTTTTTTGATTAATCACAGGTAGTTTGTTGTATTTTGTTTGATATTCATTTAATAATTTTTGATATTCATTTTGCGGGTCGTTCGTTGTCTGGAAACGAAAAAAAGTGGCGATATTAAAATCAGGGTCCCTTTTTTCAAATATAATCTGCATAGTCTGGGCAAGACTTTCGGTATATCCGATATAAACAATTTCCTGGAGTATATCTGCTAATTCATATATCCCTGGATAATCAGGTGCATTCTTCAATTGTTCAGGAATCAGTTTTCTCCATCCACTATCAATTGGCATTGTCAATTATAATTAAATAATGCAATTTGTCAATGATATTTATGTAATCTCAAAGTCTACACTTACCCGGTTACGACCATTCTTTTTGCTTTCATACATCAAGCGGTCAGCCCTTTTTATTATTGACCTCAGGGTATCCTTTGGTTGAGACAATGTTGCACCTATAGAGACGGTTACATTGATGGTGGCAGAATTTATTTTTAAATGTGAAAATGCGACAAGATTTTTAAATTTGTGGGCAATTGTGTATAACTGGCTATCATTCACATTCGGAACTAATACAATGAACTCTTCACCACCCCATCTGCCTGCAAGGTCAAAAGAACGGGAATTTTTTATTAATACATTTGCAACCATTTTCAGGACTTTATCCCCAGCATCGTGCCCATATTGGTCATTCACCTTTTTAAAATGGTCAATGTCAATGAATAGAAGGCCAAATTGCCAGCCAAATCTTTTATATTCGTTTAATCGTGAATGGAGTTGAATTTCTATATATCTTCTATTCGCAATTCGGGTAAGACTATCAAGCAATGCCATTTGTTCGAGTTCCTTGATTTTTAGATTTAGGTCATCTACTTCTGAATTATCGTAAAATATCTCTCCGGCACCAATGATATTTTGATTGCTATCAAATACCGGGAAGGTTTTTATATGGACTAAAACTCGGTAGCCCTCACGGTGTTTGAAATACAGGTCTCCTTCATAAGTAGTTTTGCTATTCAATACCTTTAATAATGGACAAGTATCGGGATTATCACAACATTTTTGGCCTTCTTCATTTATGTGTGCAAGAATATCATTAAAACAGTGCTTGCCGATTACTTCCTCTGCACTATACCCGGTTATTTCTTCTGCTTTTGCACTCCAGTATATAATTCTTCTTTCCTGGTCAACAAAATAAACTGCATGGTTTAACTGGGTGAGAAGGGCAGAGCAGTAATTATCGCAGTCTATTTTGGATATTGATTGTGCCATATAAATTTTCCAATCGGCAATCTTTCAGGTCTGTTCTTCTCTGCCTCAATCTGTTTTTCTGAAAGAACTGGACTGATTGTTTTAGAATGTTTGCCAACAATAACGAGTGTAATAACTTCCATATCTTCAGGTATGTTCAAAATCTCTTTTACTTTTTGCTGGCTATAACCGGCAATGGGGTGTGCAATAAGGCCCAGCTCAGTTGCCCTCAATATGAGTGCTGCTGTTGCCATACCCGTATCAAAAAGGTAATAATGTCTGCCATCTTTCATTATACAATCAAATTCAGGTTTGCTAAAGACCGCGATAATCATACTTGCTGACTGTGCCCATTCATTGCCAGCTGAGAGCGCAGAATGCAATTCTTTGAGTTTTGACTTTTCATAAACAAAAATATAGCGCCAGGGTTGATTGTTAAAACAGGAGCAGAACAATTGGGCAGACTGTGCCAGGTCATTAACAAGTTCCTTATTTATCTCCACAGGTAAGAGCGACCTGTATGCACGCCGTTCCTTGATTGCTTCCATAACATCCATCTTGACTCCTTTTGTGTTTGTTAATTACCCTGAGTATTGATTAATATCTCTTTTATCTGAACTGAGATACTCTTCTTTCCGGAGATATTGCAGTAAGCAGTGACATTTAAAGAATCGTCAATTTCTACATCTGCTAATGTATAAGTATACTTTTGGAAAGAATTGTCAATCTGTTTTTTATTTTTCTGTTCAATAATTTGTTCGCCGTTCAATCCAATCTCAATTTTATTGATATAATGTTTCGCAGAGTTTTTTACTGAATGATTTACTGTGACCTGTAAAATTTTTGTAGTCGTGTCATAGTCGGCAATTATACTCTCTGGTGGATGACTAAAAGATGCCTTCATTGTTACTAAAAGCAATATTGTAATGAGAATATTTGTTTTCATTTCAGCCTCCTTTTAATTCTAAAAATAGTTTAAATAAATAACCAGAATCCCATGGATTGTCGCAGAGATTAGAGCAATAATACCGAAAAGTCTATGAACCATTAGTTTTACTTTGATAACACGGGCACCCGTTATAATTGTGAACAAAAGCAAACAATAAGTTGCTATTCCTATCGGCTTTATCAGTATTGATAGATTCATATTACTCCCAGATAATGAGCCCCTTATTTGATAATTGATAGAACTGTTCTTCCAGCATATTTTGATGTAGTCTTTCATCTTCAGAAAGATTTATGAATATCTGTTTTGATTTCTTATCAGGCATCATTTTTGAAATCTTCAAGTATCTTTCTTTGGCATCTTTTTCTGCACGAATTGCAATAATCAAAACATCAATAATTTCATCTTTATTCGGTTCAAACTCACCTTTGACTTCTGGTTTAATGGATTTTGCCTTTGTGTTTGATTCATATATTGCCAATGCTGATTTTTGTCCGCGGCTCAATATAATTTTTTTTACATTTTCAAAATGGGCTTTTTCAAAATTAGCCATTTCATTGAAGAAAGTTCTTCCGGCTTGGCTCTGTGCCTTTTGGGCAGCATCATTATAAAAATCTATCGCCATCATTTCGCTTCCCAGGGCTGATAGGAGTAATTCGTCTACCTTGCTTTTTGTTTTTGTGATTTTCTTAACTCTCTTTGTCATTATAACCTCCCTTTTTTAAAAAATTTATTATTTCCTGAATGTCAGGCAATTGCGGTATATCATAAATTTTTATGAATATCACATTACTATTTTCATCAATAATTATATTTGCCCGTTCTGAAAAGCCTTCTTTTTCACGAAAGATACCCAATTCTTTTGCGAATTCACCATGTGGCCAGAAATCAGAGAGTAGATGTGTTTCTCTTACTCCCATATCCTTTGCCCAGGCATGTTTTGAAGGAACCGGGTCAACACTGATACCCAATGCTACAGTATTTAATGCATCAAACTCGGTTTTAAATTCTTCCAGAGACTTCATCTGTTTTGTGCAAACACCAGTCCAGGCAAGGGGATGAAAGGAGAGCAGAACTCTCTTTTCCTTAAAATCTGACAACCTAACCTCTTTGTTGTGTTGATTCTTTAAAACAAAGTTAGGGATTTTTTCTCCAAGTTTTATCATAATTTACTCCTTGTTACTGAATATCTCCTTTACAAAATTTAGTCTTTTTTCCATACTTCTTTTTACAATTGGTTCTTTATTCTCTCTGTATACAGTAAGGTTATCTTCAAAAATTTCCCTATGTGGATTTATATAGAATATTCCTAATGGGAGTTTTTCTGTCTCGCATGCTCGCTTAAAGGCTTCAAATCTGTTGTATGGGTCGTAAGAATCTTCAAGATAGTAAGTATTCTTTTTAAACCATTCATAAGTGTTAACACGATTGAAAGATACACAGGGTTGAAATATATCCACGAGTGCATAACCTCTATGTTGTATTGCTTTTTTGATTATTTCCTTTGTCTGAGCAATGTCCCCAATGAATACCCTTGCGACAAATGATGCATCCAATGCAATGGCAACAGCAATAGGGTTTAATGGTGGTTCAAATACGCCATCAATTTGAACCGGGGTTTTGAAACCAAGTTGACTTGTTGGCGATGCCTGTCCTTTGGTCAAACCATAGACCATATTATTGTGAACTAAATTCGTAATATCAGGATTGCGCCTGATCGTGTGGATAAAATGATTCCCACCTTCGCCATAGGTGCAACCATCACCACTCACTGCAACAACCGTCAATTCAGGGTTTACTGCCTTTATTGCGGTTGCTGAAGAAAGATATCGTCCATGCAGTCCATTAAATAAATTACACTTTAAATAATGTGGAAGTTTTGCTGCCTGTCCAATACCGGATACAATTACGAGATTTGGGGGTGCGATATTTAGTTCAGCAAGTGCCTCTTTTAATACATTCAATATGCCGAAATTTCCACAACCTGGACACCAGGCAATATCAATATCCCCTAAATCGTAATCACCTTTTTTCATAATCAATCCCTTTGCCTTATTTCAATCATATTTCCATCCGGGTCTTTCATAAAATAAACAAAATGACCGTCCCGTCTGATTTTGATAATTTTTATTTTTTGTCTACTTGCATTTTTTATAACGGTTTCGCTATCATCAACAACCAGCCCGAAGTGATGTATACCACTGACAAATTTTTGTTTATCAGTACTGGATTTGTTTTGTGGTTCAAATATCTCAAGTCTCAATCCCTCAGTTTGAAGACGATAAAAACAGCAAGAGGTATTAAAACCAAAGATTTTTTTGATAATTTCTTTTGCGAGCCTCTGACTGCTCATAACTTTAAATCCAAGTTTATTTTTGTAGAATTTTATCAACCTGAGTGCATCATCTGTCCATAATCCAATATGGTCTACACTGTATTTTTTTATCATAATGTCCTTTCAATAGCAGATTTTACCCCTTCTACAGAAAAAGGTAACCCATCGTATTTCAGGATTGAACTATGTGCAGAAACTCCAAAAGAGAGTTTAATGAGTTTTGCAAACTGGCTCGCGGCGTTGTTCTCCACAACGATGATCTTCTCTGCCTTTCTGAGATATTTTTCGGTATCAGGGTGAAGGGGATAGACCTGGCTGAAATGGAGCATGGCAACGTCTGAATGATTCATATCTTCAATTGCCTCCTTCACAATATTATAATTAGAACCCCAGCAGATGACAAGGGTTTTGTAATCAAAAGAACCAACGAGTTCAGGTGGAACTACCTCATTCTTAATTACTTTCATTTTTTTGAATAGTTTGTCTACCATTACCGGCCGTAATTCTAAGTTCTCTGAGATATGTCCATCTTCATCATGGTG
Organism: Caldifarciminota bacterium; assembly: GCA_037443805.1. Taxonomy (GTDB): domain Bacteria; phylum Hydrothermota; class Tepidihabitantia; order SM23-42; family JAOAFX01; genus JAOAFX01. Next base: position 43,927 of record JBBINQ010000018.1, read on the forward strand.
ATGGCAATCAGCATTTACAAATCCCTCACCAAATCCCGGGATGCCACGCGGCGAGATACCATCTTCGGTTAATCTGTAGCGTTTATACCCATTTGTTGTCCTGACTATTGCTGATTCAATTTTGACCTGGCTGAGATCAAATGGAACAACATTGTATACTGAATCAATAAAAAACTGGTCTGTAATAATAAATACTGGCACCTGGTATTTATCAGCAAGATTGAATGCCTTTTGGGTGAGATAGAATCCCTGTTCTAATGTGCCTGGTGCAAGGATTATTCGTGGGTATTCTCCATGGCCTGCATATAACGCAAGTTCCAGGTCAGCCTGCTCAGTCCTTGTGGGAAGCCCAGTAGCTGGACCAGGCCTCTGAGCAAGATGGATTACAATTGGTGTCTCCTGGATTGCAGCAAGGCTTAATCCTTCAGTCATTAAATCAAATCCACCACCAGAAGTGGTGACAAGGGAACGGGCGCCGACATAAGAAGCACCGATACCCATATTCATTGCTGATATTTCATCCTCTGCTTGTTCTGTGATTATTCCAAGTTCTTTGGCATGCCGGGCAAGGTATGTCCAGACACCACTGGACGGTGTCATAGGATAAGCAGCAATAAAGTTACAACCACCTGCAATCGCACCCAGTGCTATCGCCTCAGAACCTTCCATTATTTTTTCTTGTATCAGTTCTTGGAAAAGGGTACCACTAAATAACGGGATGTCCTTCTTCAATTCCTGTCCTTTTTCATAGCCCGTTTTTGCCGCTGCTATATTATTTTTTACCACAACTTCGCCTTTATGCTGGAAGCTTTTCAGGAAATATTCATTTAGAACATCAATCTTGAAATTTAACAACCCGGCAATCGCACCAACCGCAACAATATTTGCATAAATCGGACTACCGATCTCTTTTGCTAAACGGGAAAATGGAATTTCGTGTATCTTGTATCCTGAATCAGTGATATCACTAATAATAATAGTCCTTGATGAGATTCTCTTTTGCAGATGTTTATATGCATTGCGGCTCAGGGGGACAAATATATCAATTCTGTCTACTGGAGCGCGGACACGCTCTAAACCTATACGAACCTCCGTAGAATTTGTTCCACCCCTTATCCTTGACATCAATTCCGCCGTAGAGAAGACATTGAATCCATTTTTGTGTGCAAGGAAGAGGAGCACATCAGATACCGTATTTATACCCTGCCCGGCTTCTCCGCAGAGCACGATTGAAATATCTTGTTTATTTCGCGCCATTATTAGAATTTCCTGAACTTACTGTTCGGTGCGCCACAGACCGGACAGTATTCTGGTGGTTTTCCAATGTGGGTGAAACCACAGACCGGACAGATATAGACCTCTTTTATATCAATATCCTTGCCCTTTTCCGCACTCGCCTTTGCCTCAGTATACATCTTCATATGAATCTTTTCTGCTTCAAGCGCATAATGGGTTGACTGTTCTGCACCTTTTTCATTCTGGAACTTTGCTGTATTATTAAAGACCGGATACATCTCTTCCACTTCGTATGTTTCACCATCAATGCCGGTCTGAAGATTTTCCGGTGTCTTTTTAGTGATGCCTAAATTTCGTGCATGATTTGTGGCATGCACCTGCTCTGCATAGGCAATTGCCTTGAAGAGTCGGGCAATATTTGGCAATCCTTCTTTTTCCGCAATTTCACTAAATATTAAATACTTCATATGTGCCATTGACTCTCCGGCAAACGCCTCCTGCAGTGCCTTCTCAGTCATCTTTTTCATTTTGACCTCCTTTTTGCTTTGTAACTAAACCTTTATTTCCAGTGCATTCTGCCATAGCCCGTGGATATTACAATAAGAGAATGCTATGATTGTGCCTGGTTTTTCAGTCTTGAAAGTAAATGTCGCCTCTGGATGGGTATAGACCGTGCTCGTATTTGGCCCATTTGTTGATGAGCCATGGCTCAAAAATTCAAATCTGCCAATGTGATAGGGGAATTTTTCAGCTTCAGGATGGAAATAGACATCAATCCAGGCAATATGGTGCTCAGTGGTATTCGGATGGGCAATCTCTTTGCCCACACTCACGGTAACTTTAAAATTTTCACCTTTTTTTATCTTTTCCGGTGCTTCAATCACCGGTGTATGTTTCTCTTTTTTCCAGTCAGCAGACTGGATTATTTTTGATATATCAGTCATATTACCTCCTATACTTTATAGTAGCGCCCATCCCTGATGATCATCAGAACGAGCTTCAGATGGACGGATTAAAACTCTTCTTTTAGCCAATTTTCTATTCTATCTTTTATCTGGTCACGAACCTTTCTAAACACCTCAAGTTGTTCTTCTTCACTGCCCGTAGCCTTAGCCGGGTCTTCAAAGGGCCAGTGTAATCTAACTGCTACACCAGGGAATGTAGGGCATTTTTCTTTTGCATCATCACAGACCGTGATTATATAACTGAAGTGTTCACTTAATAAATCACTTGCAGACTTTGAAGATTGTTCTGAAATATCAATGCCTATTTCCGCCATAGCCTTGATAGACAGTGGATGGACACGGGTGGGCTCAATACCAGCACTAAATACTTCAAAACGGTCTCCAGCAATATATCTTAATAGTCCTTCTGCCATCTGGCTCCGGGCAGAGTTATGATAACAGAGGAAAAGTACCCTCGGTTTGTTCATAAGTTTTCTCCTTTCTTTTGCGTCCATCATAATTTCTATCCTTACTGAGCGTCCATCCCTGATTTTCATCAGGCCAGGCTTCTGATGGACGATAATAACCCATTTAACTTGTTACCTTTTTCATTGGTTGACCACAACAAACCAATTCTCCGCCACCTACTTCTTTAACTTCCACGACATTGCCACATATTTCACACTTAAAGACTTCACCAACTTTGGTGACATTAGCCATTTTTACCTCCT
>JBBINQ010000019.1:0-45826 GCA_037443805.1 Caldifarciminota bacterium
TTCTTCATAATCATAAATATTATAATCGGTTTTTATTATTTGTCAAGTGAAAATTTAAATTATTGACTTCAGCCCAGTTTTATATTATTATAATAATTAATGGCAAAAAACTGGTTAAATTTTATAAAAAAAGAGTGTGACAGGGCAGAAAGAATCTGTGTTATGGGTGTGGGCAATCTGGAAAAAGGGGATGATGGTGCTGGACCTTTAACCATTGCAATGGTTGCGTGCAGATTAAAAAGGCGTAAATTCAAAAACCTTATATTGGTAAATGGTGGTGATACCCCGGAAAATTTCACTGGTGACATTAGAAAATTCCAACCTTCCCTGACCATCATCATTGATACCTGTATCAGCGGTAAAAGACCAGGAACAATATACCTTGTTGAGCCAGAAAAGATCCAGGAAAATGAAGTCTCTACTCATCGTATGCCTTTATCAATGCTTGTAAAATTTCTTGAAACAACGATTCCTACCAGAGTAATAATACTTGGCATTGAACCGAAAAGCTTAAATTTTAAAGATGATATTTCTCCTGAAGTTAACCAGGCAATTGATAAAGTTGTCAGCACAATGGTAAATCTACTTGATGAGTGGCAGGAAAGATAGAATTTTAATTATAACAGACTAAAATCTTTTATTTAAGTTTTGCACGAATCTCTTTTAATTCTTCTTTTAACTCCTTTACAATCTTCATCGTATCTTTTAATGGTAGAGAAAGTTGTTCAGGACCTTCAGTGATTGTTGCCAGTTTTTTCTTGGCACCGGCAATTGTATAACCCTGTTCATACAGAATCACCTTTATCATTCGGGCAATATCAATATCCTTTCTTGAGTAAAAACGCCTGCCCAGCCTGTTCCGGTGTGGCTTGAGCATGGGGAACTCCTTTTCCCAGTAACGCAGAACATAGGCAGGTATTCCCAACATCTCTGCCACTTCTTTTATTGAATAAAATTCTTTTTCTTCCATCTTACCCCCTTTTTTTATGATTCATTTTTTAATGGTCTTTCCATTAAATTTTTTAAGCCCTGGAGCGGAGATTTTTTATTATACAGAATATCATAGACAACCTGGGAAATGGGCATATCAACCTGATATTTCATTGCCAATTTTTTAACTGCCTTTGCAGTTGATACCCCTTCTGCAACCATAATAAAATTTTTTCTGACTTCGCCAAAACTCTTTCCCTGCCCAAGCATCTTGCCAAATTTATGGTTTCTGGATTCTTCGCTGAATGAAGTCGTTATCAGGTCGCCAAGCCCAGAAAGACCATAAAATGTCTTTGGGTCAGCACCCATTTTAATACCCAATCGCTGAATCTCAACAATCCCACGGCAGATAAGGGCTCCTTTGGCATTCGCACCAAATCCCAGACCATCACTAATTCCACAGGCAAGTGCCAGCACATTCTTTACTGCACCGCCAATCTCTACACCGATAACATCTTGTGAAAGGTAGACCCGTAAATTTTTTGTAGCAATATTTTTCTGGAGTTCCAATGCCATTTTTAAATCTTTTCCAGCAAGCACGACTGCGGTTGGCTCACCCCTTATTATCTCATTGGCAATGGAAGGTCCTGAAAGGACAAAACAATCATTTACCTTCAGTTCATTTTTAATGATTGTTGAAGGCAATCGTAAACTCTTTATTTCAATCCCCTTTATTAAACTTAAAAATATCCTGTTTGATATATTATATTTCTTCAATTTTTTTAATACAGAACTCAATGCCTGGCAGGGTACGGCAAATACAATGAGTTCAGAGTCTCTTATGACATTTTTTAGTTGCCAATCAACAAGAATTGAATCGGGAATTTTATATTTATACAGAAATGGACGATTATCACGGGCCTTCTGAACATATATTGCACGCTTCTTATCAAATTCCCATATCTTTATTTTGTGCCCATTCCTTTCCTGGATAATACCAAATACTGAACCCCAGTTTCCACAGCCAAGAATTGCAATATTCATTTTTTCCTCCAGAAGATTGTCCTGGGCTCAGATTTATTCATTAATCTTTTGATGTTTGTGCGGTGCGCAAAGATTATAAGAATACTTATGACAAGAATAAAAATTTTTTCGCTGACCGAACTTTTGTTCAAAACAAAAGTGGTGATGGGCAACGCAATGGCAATACTTATTGATGCCAGAGAAACAATATATGTGCTTAAATAGATAATCAGCCATACTACAATAGAGATTAAAAACTGAATAGGCACAATGCCCAGTAAAACACCAATGGTTGTAGCAACACCTTTGCCACCCTTAAACTTAAAAAAGGGATTAAAGATATGTCCCAGGATTGCACCCGCACCTGAAATAATAGGAATAAGGTTGTTTGATTTTGCAATCAGCACTGGCAAGAATCCTTTTATCCCATCAAGTAAAAATCCTATGATAAAGAATGTAATTCCTAAAGAACGACCAAGATTTGTAGCGCCAATATTTCCACTGCCAGTCTGCTTTAAGTCCACGCCCTTTAGTCTACCCAATAGATATGAAAATGGAATGATTCCAAAGAGCAAGCCAATGCCAAAAGAGAGTAAAATATGTATCAAATTCATCTCATTCCTGATTTAACAATCTTTGTCTTTATCAATATCGGAGCACCGGAAAAACCAAAATAATTACGCAATGAATTACGGAGGAATTGTATATAATTCTCTTTTAATGGCGCGGTTGCAGTCACCTGAAATATGGGCGGCTTTGTTTTTAACTGACTTATCTTTAACAATTCACCTGAAGGCAATGGTTTAAGCATTGAGGGCAATCTCTTTAATAAATTAGGGTCTGCCCTTTTATTAAGTTCTGCATAGACATCAAGTATGCGTGTTAACAATTCAGGTATGCCTGTATTATACTTTGCCGAAATTGGAACGATCGGTGCAAAATCCGCAAATCTGAATGATTGTCTTGTGGAAACCATTATTTTATTATAATCCTTTTGCCTGATCAAATCAACCTTATTCGGTGCAATGATGATCCCTTTTGCCTTTGATAACAATAAAGAGACAATGTGGCAGTCTTCATGGACCACGCCCTGGGTTACATCAAAGAGCAGAACTCCAATATCAATTTCATCAATAATATGTATCACCCTCATCATTGAATAGAATTCAATCGGCTCTTTTATGCGGGCTCTTTTTTTCAAACCATAGGTATCAATGATTTCAATCAATTTATCATTGAGAGTAAACCTTGCATTGACCAGGTCCCTGGTGGTTCCGGGCTTTTCATCAACGACTGCCCTCTCTTCTTTAATAATTGAATTTAAGAGTGTGGATTTTCCTGCATTGGGTCTGCCTAAAATGGCAATCTTTATCACGTTGGTCCTTGTTTGGACACGCATTTCAGGAAGATATTTTAATGTCTGGTCAAGCACCTCACCAAATCCAATGCCTGCCTCAGCTGAGACTGCAAAGATTTTTTTGAATCCAAGTTTATAAAAATCATTTATCAAGGGTTCTTGTTTTTTATTGTCCACTTTATTAACAAGTAATAGAACTGGTTTTCCCAAACGCCGCACAATTTCGGCAATTTCCTGGTCTGAAGATGTTAACCCCTGCCTCACATCAACCACAAAATATATCACATCAGCCTGCTTTAGTGCAATTTCAATCTGATGCATAATCTTGCTTGCAAGAATATTATTTTCATCCGGAAAAAAACCACCAGTATCAATAAGATTAAATATCCTGCCCCTCCATAACACTTCACCATAGACCCTGTCCCTGGTCACGCCAGGTGTTTTATCAACAATACTCAACCTCTTACCCACACACCGATTAAAAATAGATGATTTACCCACATTTTTTCTGCCAACAATCGCTACTGTAGCCATAATAAAAGTTCCTTTATTGAATAAGGTGATACAAGATATTCTAATTTTTCAAATTTATAATCGTCAAGAAATCTTCCGTCATCATTAACACAATTGGGTGGCAGAACAATGCGGTCATATTTTTTATTAAGTTTTTTAATTGTAACATCAATATCATTACCTGTAAGCAGTCCTGAAACAGTAACTGAATCTCCAAAAAATCTATTTGGTACAGATAAAACATCTATGTTAAGTCTTTTACTGGAAAGTTTTTCCTTGAGATATTCAATATAAGGGGAGGCAAGTTTACCTGTAATAAAAAGGAACCTTCCAGCGATGCTGTTCCTGGGTCTCAGTGATTTAATTTCATCAAGCAACTGTCTGACCATACCAATGCCATTCTCATACTGACAGAAATCATCGTAGTATTCTTTTTCTGGAATGGTAGTGCCTGATGTGATAAAAAATTCATCAGCAAGATAGACAAAACCTTTTTTTAATCTCGTTTTAAATTTTTTATGCATCTGCATTGCCTGTTTAATAATCTTCAAACGAAGTTTTTTATCAATTGCAGGTATTCGGCTGAGAAACTTTGTCTTGCCTACAGGCACAATACCTACAGAACTAATATTTGGATACAAACCAGCAAGTTCATTCACGGTTCGTATTATATTATTGCCATCAGTGATACCAGGAATAACAACAATCTGGCAATGAATCTGAATGCCTGCCTTTGCAAGTTCTTTTAATTGCTCCATTATCAAACCCGCCCTTTTATTCTTAAATAATTGCGTGCGTATTTCAGGGTCAGTAGAATGCACTGATACATATAATGGCGATAATCTAAGTTCTTTAATCCGTTTGATATCATTATCTTTTAAGTTGGTAAGACTTAAAAAATTTCCAAATAAAAAAGAGAGCCGATAATCATCATCATTAAAATACAATTCTTTTCGCAAACCTTTGGGTAGTCCTTTGATAAAACAGTAATCACAATCATTTTCGCATCTTTTATATCCTGGTTCTTCAAGTGCCAATCTAACATCTTCGCCTGGATTTATAAAGATTGTTTTCTTTCGGTCTTTGAATGATATCAAAAACCGTCTGTGTTTTGAGCAGTCATTATAAAATTGGTAGTCAAATATATCATTTATTAAATGGTTATTGATTTTGAGTATTCTGGACTGTGCAGGGAATCTTGAATCATTTGACTCAAGTACTATTGGCATATAAAATTATAGAAATTTTTCATAAAATTTCAAGTGTTTTCTAACAAATTTTATTATTGCATTATATTTGATTGAGTATTCATATCAGTGATTGACATATAACCTTTTTGGTATATCATTTGTTATGGAGAAGAAGGTTGATAAGATTGCCTATTTCTTTTTATTACCTTCTTTATTGATAATCTTAATCTTTCGGTTCTATCCAATTATCCAGGCAATCGGAATGAGCCTTTATAACTGGTCAATTGCTGGACCATTAAAATTTATCTGGTTTAAAAATTATTATCGGCTCATTATTGACCCCAAATTCTATCAATCATTGTTAAATACCTGCTGGTATGTGCTCGGTGTTGTGCCTCTGACCATTATTATCTCTATTATCATCGCCGTTTTTTTGAATCAGAAGATAAAAGGGCAGGGAATTTATAGAACAATCTATTACCTGCCTGTTGTCACCTCTATCGTTGCAATCAGTGTGGTCTGGAGATGGATATTCAATCCTGACCGTGGAATTTTTAATGCCATTTTTAACTTATTCGGTATAGAAGGCTTAAAATGGTTAAATGATTCAAGGGGTATATTTGAATTTCTATTAAATACTGAGTTATCAGGCATCCTTGCCGGTCCATCAATCGCCCTTTGCTGTTTAATGATAATGGCAATATGGCACAATCTTGGATATTGTATCATAATCTGCCTTGCCGGCCTTCAGAATATTCCTGCCCAGTATTATGAAGCAGCAAAGATTGACGGTGCAAGAGGAATAAAACTATTCTGGCATATCACGATTCCGATTCTATCACCCACAATCTTTTATCTTTTGATAACCCAATCAATAATCGCATTTAATACATTTACGCCAGTATATGTGATGACACAGCCACCAGGCGGTCCTTTAGGAACCACAAGTTTAATTGTGTATTATCTCTATGAACAGTCATTTCGTTTATGGAACCTCGGCTATGCCAATGCTATTGCCTTTGTTGTTTTTATCATCATCTTTACCCTTACCCAGTTCCAGAAAAGATTCTTAGAAGAGCGGGTATATTATGAATAAAAGATTGATACACATCATCCTTATCTTTGGCGCAATCTGGATGGTCCTTCCTTTTTTCTGGATGGTCTCTACATCGCTCAAAACCCAGGATGAGGCACTGGAATTTCCACCCACTATTATCCCGAAAAATTTTATCTTCAGCAACTTTGTTGAGGCATTCAGACAGGTTGATTTTACAAGATACTTCATTAATACAATCATTATGACAACTGGTGCGGTATTGCTTGTATATTTTACTACAGTGCTCAGCGCCTATGCATTTGCCCGCTTAAAGTTTCCTGGCCGTGAGATAATCTTTACACTATTCCTGGCAATGATGATGATTCCTATGCCGGTCTATCTTGCGCCTTCTTATGTGATCTTGAGCAAATTTAAATTTATTGATACATTCTTCGCATTGGTCATTCCCTGGGGTGTGAACATCTTTGCAATCTTTTTGTTAAGGCAGCACTTCAAAACATTACCCCAGGAACTTTTTGATGCAGCAAAAATAGATGGATTGAACCACTGGCAGATAATCAGATATATTGTTATACCACTTTCCAGACCAGTAATCATAACAATCGGCATCTTTGAGATTATTACAAACTGGAACTCTTTTTTATGGCCACTCATCGTCACCCATTCAGACTCAATGCGCACAATCCAGACTGGCCTTGCCTATTTTGCCCAGGCAGAATCAACAAACTATCCACTGCTCTGTGCCGCATCAACATTTACCACCCTGCCGTTAATAGTCCTGTATTTCTTTGTCCAGCGTCAGATAATGGAATCTTATGCAAGAAGCGGATTGAAAGAATAGTAAGTAGTAGGGAGTAGAATGAAGATTTTAGATGAAAAAAATGTAGAATGGTATTCAGGAAAGGATAATAGATCAATACCAAAGCGGGTAATGGTTGATGGTGTGTGGCGCGATGTCTTCAGTTTTGAAAAACTGATTTTTGAAGAGTTTATGACCCGCAAAAGGTACACAATCTTTTTATGCCACATTGGTGATAATGAAATAGTAAGAATTGAAATACCGATAAAGTGAAGTGATATCGTATCTCTGAGTCCTCTCCACTTTTCTGATTTATCGCCTGCCCTTGCAAAGATGAAATCGCCCCTCCATTAGATTGTAATGCCCCATTGCGAATGCAAATCCCCCTACCTCCCCCTTTGCTAAAGGGGGAACGAGGGAGATTATGGATGGTTATTGGTTATCGGGTGTTGATGCTTTCTTGATACTCGATACTTGATACTGGATAAAGGTTTGAATATCTTAACGGGTTTTTGGAATAGGGACTTTAGTCCCGTGAAGAATTTAACGAGGCTAAAGCCTCTATTCCAAATTTAATCATTCACCGATTACCATTTAACCAAATTGACGAAACGGGCATCGTAACCGTATAACGAGGGACGATTAATAGACAACCACAAAAGTTGTCCCAATACAAAAAATCTCATAAATGAGGCAACTACAAAAAAGGCAAAAATATAAAAACAGAAAATAAAAGTGGGGAGGACTCATATTGTATCTGTATTGACTTTTGTAAAAATTTCAGTAAAATATACTATGCAAAATTTTGGGCGGTTAGCTCAGTCCTGGTTAGAGCGTCTGCTTGACATGCAGGAGGCCACCCGTTCAAGTCGGGTACCGCCCACTCCAACGGGTGTGAGGCTGAGCTGATGCAAGAGGTCCTGGAAAGGCTCATTAAAATAAGGGACCTTGATGAGGAGATAAAAAAGAACGAACAACTTTTAAAGCATATCCCTGAAAAGATAAACAGTCTGCAAAAAGAGATAGAGAAAAAAAATGCTCAATTGAATCAAGCAAAGAATCGTCTAACTGAGATTAAAAAGATCTATAAAATAAAAGAAGGAGATATTGCTGAGAATGAATCAAAGATTAGTAAATTGAACCAGCAGGTCCATTCAGTAAAGACCAATGATGAGTATCGGGCAATCCTTAAAGAGATTGAATTTCTTAAAAATGCCAATCTGAGGTCTGAAGAAGAGATGATAGCCCTGCTTGAAGAAGAGGATAAAATAAAGAATTCAATCAATGCTTTGGAAAAAGAGACCAAAGATTTTATTGAAAAGAAGAATGCTGAAATTAATGAATTAAAGGCGCAGAAAGAGGCTACCGCTGATAGCCAGGATAAGAAAAAATTTATGTATAAAGATGAGATCAATAAATTACCCGAAGAAATAAAAAAGATTTATGAAAGAATTAACAAGGCAAGGCAAAGACCAATATGTATTGTGAATGATGATGGGGTATGCACAGGATGCTTTTCCAATATTACTGCCCAGATTTTGAATGAATTGAAAAAGAAGGAGAAAGTAATACTCTGCGATAATTGCGGGCGAATCCTTGTATATGGAAAATGAAGAGGCAATTGTCTATATTGATGGTTCTTCACGGGGAAATCCTGGCTCAGCCGGAATTGGCGTTGTTATTTTTTCCAAAGATAATCTTCAAGAACCGGTTGCCGAGATTTCCAAATATATTGGGATAACAACAAATAATGTTGCTGAATATGAAGCCCTTATCTGTGCCTTAAAATGGCTCAATGATAATAATATATGCAGGGCAAAGATAAGATTGGATTCAGAGCTTATATACAAACAGATAATGGGTGTGTACAGGGTAAAGACCCCTCATTTAGCAAATCTGAAAAGCCGGGTAATAAATTTATTAAATAGATTCAAGGAGATTAGTCTTGAACTCATACCGCGCAAAGACAATAAACTGGCAAATAGAATTGCACAAAGGGCATCAAACACAAATAAAATTTCAAAAGATAAAGGTAAGAACGATTAATTTGTGCACAACATCTTTTCAAATTTTTACATTAATTAAATGAAGTTAACCAAAGAAGTCAATTCTGCAGGGCTATTAATAATAGGCTATGTAAGTATAATATTTATCGGCACAATACTGCTCTGTCTCCCTTTTGCCACGAGGACAGGCATCTCTATTATTGATGCACTGTTTACTTCAAGTTCTGCAGTATGTGTTACTGGTCTGATTGTTAAAGATACTGCCTTAGATTTTACGATCTGGGGTAAATTGATTATTCTGTTATTGATTCAGATTGGTGGATTGGGATATATGACATTATCCACCTCTTTCTTTTACTTTCTGGGCAAAAAGATATCGCTGCGTGACCGCATACTATTTAAAGAATCAATGAATATATTTACCTATGACAATCTAATGCGCTTTGCCTGGAGGATTTTACGCATTACTTTTATCGTTGAACTGCTCGGAGCAATTGCTCTATACACAAGCTTTTCCAAACAATTTCCGCCTTTACTGGCAATGGGACACTCTTTATTTCATTCAATTTCAGCGTTCTGCAATGCTGGATTTTCATCATTTTCAGAAAATTTGAGTGGATATACCAATTCATTTACTGTCCCATTAACCTGTTCTGTTCTGATAGTTTTAGGTGGCATTGGTTTTATTGTAATCTCTGATATCTATTATGTTCTTATAAAAAAGGTCAAAAAAGAATTTACGCTCCATACAAAGATTGTTTTAAGAACAACAGCAGTTCTTATTATTCTGGGCACCATTCTTATATTTTTTCTTGAAAACAATGGCAGTCTCAAGCATTTGCCATTGACCCAGAAAATCATCAATGCATTGTTCCATGCCATCACGCCAAGAACTGCTGGTTTCAATATGATTAGTATTTCATTGTTTTCTTATTTGAGCCTTATCTTTATGATGGTTTATATGTTTATTGGCGCTTCACCCGGAGGCACTGGAGGTGGTGTTAAAACCTCAACATTTTTCCTGCTCCTTGTATGGACAAAAGAATTGTTATTGGGCAGGTATGGAGAGGATATTACATTAATGAAAAAAAGGATACCCATAGAACAGGCATTCCGTTCATTTTTGTTAATCTTTTCCTCTATTTTTTTAATCTTCATTGCTTTTATAATGATAATGTTCATTGACCATCCTGACCCTTTTAAATTATTATTTGAAATCTTTTCCGCATTTGGCACAGTAGGGTTATCATTGGGTTCAAATATTAATGTGTGCTGTAGTTTCAGTTTTGACCTTTCAAGTATTGGTAAATTTGTAATAATCATCATAATGCTTTTAGGCCGTGTAGGGATATTAACCTTAAGCCATGCCCTGCTCAAATCCAGTTCACGGAAATTCATCTATCCAGAAGAAGCTATTGTTATAGGATAGCTCACTTGTTTTTGCTTGAGTCTTGACTTTATAATCGTTTTGAGTATTATTTATTCTATGAAATTTAGGATTAAAATAGACAAAAAGCAAATCAGCGGGGTATTATGAAACAATTTGTTGTTATTGGGTTGGGAAGGTTCGGAACCAGCATTTCCCGTGCACTCACTGCCAAAAACTTTGAGGTTCTGGCAATAGACCGAAACGAAGAAAGGGTAAAAGAGATTGAAGGAATCGTATCCCAGGCAGTTGTTGTTGATGCGACTGACGAAAAGGCATTAAAAGAATTGGGAATTAAGGATTTTGATACGGCAATTGTCAGTATTGGTGAGAATATTGAGGATAGTATAATGGTAACCTTGCTTTTAAAAGAATTGGGGCTTAAACAGGTAATCGTAAAGGCACACAATGACCTTCATGCCAAGATTTTACAAAAAGTTGGTGCAGATAGAATCGTCTTTCCTGAGAAAGAGATGGGCGAAAAGATTGCGGAAAGCCTTGCCAGTCCCAGGATATTTGATTATATTGAACTCTCCACAGAGTATGGTATTCTGGAAATCATAACACCCAAGAAGTTCTGTGACAAGACCCTGAGTGAGCTTAAACTTCGGGAAAAGTTTGGGGTCAGTGTTATGGCAATCAAAAGGAAGATGCCCTATACAAAGGCAGATGGCTCACCTGATTTTAAAGAAGAGATCATTGTTGGTCCTGGTGGTTCAGATGAAATACTTCAGGGTGATGTGCTCGTACTTCTGGGTAAATATAAAGATTTAAATAAAATTGAAAATTTATGAGCGATAACAAAAATGATTATGCAGACCTTTTAGAACTTTCTGAATTTTATATCCTGAGTCAGAAATATGAAGAGGCAATAAAAATATTAAAAAAAGCTCAAAAACTGAATAATAGAGACCCAAAATTGTATTATAATTTTGGAATCGCCTATGAAGCACTCAATGACCGGGATAAAGCAATTAATATGTTCAGGCAGGCATTGTCCTTAGACGCCAAATTCAAAGCTGCACAGGAACACTTAGATAGATTAATAAAAGGGTGAATGCCCTTCACATTTTTATACAACCTATTTTTAGTTGACCTAAAAAAAATTTCAGTTAAACCCTGCAATATATTGATCTGCGATAACAAAATTTTTAAAATTTTTTTAAATACCTTTAAAATAACAAAAATAATAAAATATCTTCGCGACAATTTCCCTGATATTAAAATCTATAACTTAAATGGTACCTATGTTATTCCTGGTTTTACAGATGCACATATCCATCTGCTTGCCCATGGCATTGAAAAGCAGCGTGTCAATCTTTCAGCGTGTAGTTCCCTGGATGAATGCCTGGAAAGATTGAACTCAGCAAAGACAAAAGATTTAATATTTGGTGTTAACTGGGATGAATCTAATTGGAGCAAGGGCAAAAAAGAAGATTTGAATCGTTATGTGCTTGATAAGATATCAAAAAATAAACCAATAATTATGCGTAGAATCTGTGGCCATTTTGCCGTATGTAATACAAAAGCACTTGAATTTATTCCTTCTGAATGGCGCATCGTGGATAGGGAAAATGGCTATCTTTATGAAGATGCTGCACTCTATCTGAATCAAATCTTCAAGCCCTCTTTAAAGATGTATGAAAAAGGTATTGCAATCGCAATGGAACATATTCTCTCGCTGGGAATCACATCGGTCCACGAAATTACAGACCTTTATGGCTTTGCCCGATATCAACAATTCAGGGACAATTTAAGAGTAAGGGTTGCAATCTATTTACAAAATGGATTGAACCCGGCAGTCAATTGTGGACTCCAGTCAAACTTTGGTGAGGATTTCTTGAAATTCAGTGGTGTTAAATTATTTATGGATGGTTCAATAGGTGCCAGAACAGCAGCCATTAACAACCACTATCAAAATAGCAAAGACCGCGGTAAACTTTTAATATCTGAAGATAGACTGGTAAGAATTATTAAATGTGCTGAAGAACATTCAATTCAATTAATGATACATTCTATTGGTGACCGTTCCACTGATACAGTTCTTAATGCGTTTAATATAGCAGGAATAAAAAACAATATTCTCCGCCACCGCATTGAGCATCTGGAGATTTTAAATGATAGACAGATTCATAAAATTGCAGACTTCGGTCTCATTGCATCAATGCAACCAAATTTTTTACGCTGGCAGTCTGCCGGAAATATGTATGAAAAAAATTTGGGACCGGTATATAAAAAAATGAACTGCTTTAAAACAATTGAGTCAGCAGGGATAAAATTGATATTCGGTTCAGATTGTATGCCTTTAGGACCATTATATGGAATAAATCTTGCAATCAATAATCCAATTAATTCTGTAAGACTGACACCGGCTGAGGCGATCAGGTTTTATACTGAAACTGCTCCTTATGCAACATTTGATGAGCATAAAAAAGGAAAGATTGAAAAAGGACAATTTGCTGACCTTGTGATTTTGAATAAAAATCCTTTGGTCAGAACCAATTATGATGCATTAAAAATATTGATGGTCTTTGTAAACGGAAAGCTCGCCTGGAGAAATAGTAAATCTACAGTTGATAAATTGTAGTTTGCTGATTTGTCAGGAATAAAAAATGAAAAATTTTATCTGGTATTTTACAAAGGCATATACTAAATTCAATGCTGACCGCTGTTCTTTACTCGCCTCAGCATTAGTAAATGCTGCAATCTTTAGCCTTTTTCCTTTAATTTTAGGAATTCTTTCATTCTCGTTTTTCATACTCGGTTCATCCCAGGGATTGATAGAAAAGATATTACCAATTTTGAAACAGATTGTGCCTATAGGTCTTGAAGAAATTTTAAAAAACATAAAGGCAATAAAACAGACCTCTATAATTATTGCGGTTATTGGTATGTTTGGGTTTTTGTGGGGTTCATCAAGTATCTTTAATGCGATTGAATCAAGTCTAAATCTTATCTGGAAGGCAAAAAAAGACAGACCTTTTTTGAAAAAAAGTTTAATTACAATGGCATGGGCATTCCTGGTCTGGATTCTATTAATTGTCTCGGTCGGTCTTTCGCTCTGGGCAGGAACAATTGGACTCAAGGGAATTGTTAAATATCTGCCTTTGTTAAATATCATCGTAAGTATCTCTGTCTTTGGTTTCATCTACTGGTTCTTTCCAAATCGTAAGGTAAAATTCAAGGAAGCATACTTTGGGGCTCTATTTACTGGAATATTCTGGGAACTGGCAAAGATGCTCTTTACTTTTTATGTTACAAGGGTGGTTGATTATACAAAGATATTTGGCTCTTTGTCAGCGATCGTTCTATTATTATTGTGGCTCTATTATTCTGCATATATTTTTCTTTATGGTGCAGAATTAAGTTATGTCTATGCCCGTCAGAAGTATTTAAAAAAAAGGCCGCAGAATAACCATCTTGCCCCTTGATTTTTTAGAGAGAATATATAAAATTTATTTATGGTTATAAATGTTCTAAGTTTTCTAATATTTACGCTCACGATTAAGTCTGCCAATGGAATCTATGTTGGCGATGCAAATTATACAGGAGGCACAAATCTTTTAACTGCCTCATTCAAATTGTATAATCAAAAGGGCGAACTTCTTTATCAAATTATACATCCTGAGGCAATCACCTTTTTTATCAGCAATACGGGCGAAGTGTTTGCAACAAATGAGCAGGGTCTTTATCTTTATAACCTGAATGGAACTGTATTACAATTAAGAAGTCTGCGCTACCCGAATGGATTTGGATTTTCTCCTGATAATACGCTTTTCTTTGCATCGGACCAGGACGGAATTTATGCCTATTCAATGCAAGGAAAGGTTGTTTACCAATTTCCACCAGGTCGGCTCTATGCGAGCACAGCACAAGCAAGAAAAATGGCAATTGTAAGCAATGATACACTATTTTATTATCAAAAAGGAGAGATTAAATTTCAGAAAATCATAAGCAATCCTTATGTCCGGAAGATTTATTTTTCTGACGATGAAAAGATACTCCATCTGGAATTACCTGATTCTACAGAGTCCATTAAAATTTCAGATTTTTGTGTTATGGAGGAACAATGATTATATTTTTTATCATCACAATTGGGTGGCCCCTCTCACCCCAGAATCAGACCCATCCCTTAGGAAATAACTGGGGTGAATTTCAGGATTATGGAGGGAGTCCATATATGCACCCTGGTATTGATGTAATGGGAATCACGGTCGGAAGGCCAGTCTATGCGGTCCAGCGCGGTTTTGTCAAGGCTTGGCTTACAACCCAGGCAGAATATCACTGGCGACTGGCAATTGCAGATACGAATATCTCAACAGATTCAGTTGAAGCATGGCTCTATGCCCATATTGACCCTAATCAGTATCATAAAAATGTCGGTGATGTAGTAAACGCGGGAGACCTGATTGGCTATCTTGTTGAATGGCCCGTAACCGGTTTTGACCACTGCCATTTTGCCCGCATAAAGGACATTGGTGCAGTCTGGAATACTGGGGACTGGGCATTTATTCAAAATCCTTTAGCCATCATAACACCTTATGCTGATACTGTAAAACCAGTATTTGAGAATACATATGGCAGTTACAAATTTGCAATCTGCCAGAACAATACGAGCACCTATCTAAACCCGCCAACTACAGTAACGGGAAATGTAGATATCATTGCCAAAATTTACGACAAGACAGGATTCCCCTTAACACAGAATCCAGTCTGGGAAGAGATGATACCTTTACGTATCAGTTATGAAATCCATGGACCACAGAATGTTCCCGAAAGGCTTTCATTCTTGTTCCGTGGCTATCTATACTACACAAGTAATGTTGGTGTTGTTTACAAAGATGACGCAACCTGTAATTCACGGGGTGATTATGATTATCGTGATTACTATTTTATCGTAACCAATACTGATGGCGATAGTCTGATTGAAGCATCTGATGCAAATTATTCCTGGAATACAACCTCTTTTCCACCGGGCAATTACTGGATTGTTGTCACTGCATCTGATGCCGCAGGAAATGTTAAAAAGGATAGTATGATGGTCACAATTCCTGGACAGCAAATCGCAGAAGTTTCTTCATATATTATTTCGGCACAAAATTTTGAGAGTATTATCAAAGAATTCAATGACCTGTTTAAAAAGAATGAAGCACGCCTGTATGATATCAGTGGTAGGATAATTGACAGAGAAACGAATCTATCTTCAGGCATATATTTTCTGATATACAAAAAGGATAATCAATACCACCAGAAAAAGATTGTAATTGTAAGATAATTATATGGTTAAATGGTTAATTGGTTAAATAGTTAAATTATCGCACTAACCTTCCAATCACCTCGTAGATCTTCAAAGGTAATAGGTTAAGGTTGTGTCATAACCCAACTTGTCATTGCGAGCACCCGAAGGGTGCGTGGCAATCTCATTATTTTTTCAATACTTTTGGTCTTGCTTCAGTCATTTCATTCCCTCACAATGACATTGCGACACAGCCTCTTTAGCCATTCTAAAAAATGGAATTAAATCAATGTAGTTGCCCAATTTCCCGAAGGGACTCTCGTCCCATCGGGACGGAGCATTGGGCTTTTTTTGGTGCTTGATAAATCGAGCAACTACAATTTCAGGGTGCCCAAACTATTACAAATAAGTCAAGGGGTAATTGTAGAGTCTCGAGACATAGAATTCTTTCTTTTTAGTAGTTGACGATTAAATTTTTTTAATTATAATACTCTGTTGAGCATTCTAATATAATTATCTGGGGGATCGTCTAACGGCAGGACGGTTGGCTCTGGACCAACTGATCGGGGTTCAAATCCCTGTCCCCCAGTTCTTTTAAATAACCCAAATGACCTATTGTAAATCGTTAAAACTCTGTCGGTTTAGAGATGCGCTCCGTCATCGGTTATGGTTCATCGTTTAACGAATACAAAGGGCGATGCCGTCTCGCTTTTCTAAACCGTGAACCGACAAACGAATCTTTCGTGCTTCAGATTTAATCCACTATGTTGTGTGGCGGATTGGATAATATATATAAATTATATTATATAATATTAAACTGGAATTCTGGAGGATTCTTCAATGTTGCCAGCACAGAACAGTATTTATCCCGTGAAAGTTCAAATGACCTTATTAAGTCCTCTCGCTTATAATCACCTCTACATTCAATTTCATAAATTATTTTCAAATATCTTCTTGGATGTTCAGGGTTCTTTTCACCCTTAAGCACCATCTGAAAATGATCAATCTTTCCACCTTTTTTCTGTAAGATTGCTACAATATCCATTCCCATACAGCCTGCAAGTGCAACAAGTAATAGTTCCATAGGCTTAAAACCCTGTTCAAGACCACCTGAGTCTTTATCTGTATCCACAATAATTCTGTGATTCTGCTCGTCCTGTGCTGTAAATTGTAATCCTTTTTTATTCCATATCAATGTTATCAATCTGCCTCCTGTGTTCTATTTTACTCATTTATCATAGTATCTATTAAAGCTTCAAATGCTGTAATAAATTCATCTGCAAATCCAACCTGGGTCTTTCTGATTTTACCTTTTTTATCAATAAATAATGTGTGTGGTATTGCTTTAACACCAAATTTCTGAAAGATTTCATTTGTGCCAATTAATATTGGATAATTAACATTATTTTCTCGCCTGAATGTCTCAAGTGTGCCCTTATCTTCAGTGCTGATTCCAAGGATAAGTAGCCCTTTTTCTTTGTATTTATTATAAATCTCTGTTAGATGGGGAATTTCCCGTCTACAAGGCGGGCACCAGGTTGCCCAAAAATCTACTATCAATACCTTTCCTTTTAATTTTGAAAGGGTATATTCTTCACCATCAAGTGAATTCAGGGTGAAATCATTGGTGCCTGTCACCTGTTTAGAGTTCTTTCCTCCACAATAAAGGCAGAAAAGACCAATCATTGCTATTAATAGTAATTTTTTATAGTTCATTTTGTCTCCTTTGTTTTCTGGGTCTTTTTTGCTAAATATTTGTTCAATTTTTTCATTAAAATCTCCTTTGAAATATTGCCAACAATCCTCTCTTTAATCTCTCCATTTTCAAATATGAGAATCGTTGGAATATTCTGGATATCAAGTTCGTTTGTGGTCTTTATTTCATTATCCACATTGACCTTACCTATTTTTAACCTTCCCTCATATTTTTGATCTATTTCTTCAAGATATTTAGTAAAAACAATACAGGAAGGAGACCAGATTGCCCAAAAATAGACCAGATAAGGCTGATTAGACTTTTCCACTTCCTGGAAAAAATCTATGTCAGTCAATTCAGTAATCATATTAGTACCTCCTTGAAAAACAGAAACATATGGTAATGTTTCACGTGAAACATTTAAATATTTGCCCTGTATCCAATCTTTATCATTCTATTCAATTGCTGGTCTTTATCACTATTATCCAGCAGATCTCTGAGTGCGAACTCAAAGAATAACTGCTCATAGAACACAAACCTTATGCCTGTGTTTAAATACCCCTTGTTTTTATCCCTGTCATCATAAAAATTCGGCGAATAATCAACAATAATATGGGTAGAGCCAATTCCAAATCTAATGCCACCGAACATATCAAACCTTCCATTCTGTTCAAATGAGTAGTTCAATCCCAGGCTCGGAACAATCTCTAATCCTGGATATTCAAATACTTCTCCGATCTGACAATATAGACCTTTGGACATTATATCATACCTTGCTGAATCATATTCACCATATCCCTGATTATCAAAACCAATAACAATCCCTGGCACCATAAGGCTCTGTTCAATTAATAAAATCCTTGCCTGTATGCCGGGTTGTTTATAAAATTCAGGGTTACCTGCTCCGATTAAATTTGACGCACCATAACTCAAACCAAACGAAAATCTATCCCATAGACCAATATGTGCATAGCCAATTATTTCACCCACTGGTCCAAACCTCAATTGAACTGAATAGTTGCCATGGCTCAAAAAATCTATATCAGGCTGATCAATCATATACATACTAAAGATTAATATGCTCAAAAACATGTTGCCTCCTTACAATCTGGGAACAATCTTCAATGCATCCGTTCCAAAAAGTTCACGAATCTTTGACAAAACTTCTGGTTGAGGGTCTATTTTCAATGTTCTTGACCTTATATTTTTCGGCCCGTTTGCATCAGGAACCACAAACCAGACTTCGCAATTGCCCTGATGTTTATTTATCAATTCCTGCAATTCCTTTAATTTCTCTGTATGGAGCTCTTTGAATTCAATACATATTTGGCGATAATGGCGATAAACATCTTCCAGTCGGTATATCTGTTCTCCTTTTAGCTTTTTCTTATCCTCTTCACCAAAAACCGAGCCTTTAATAACCAAAATTGTATCTTCTTTTAGTAACTTAATATTCTTTTCATATTGGTCTGCAAAAATAAACACATCAGCCGCTCCATCAAAATCTTCAATCGTTATTATCGCATAATCCCTTCCCTTTTTATCTTTTTTTATCTTCTTTGCACTCAATATTCCACCAATAGTCAGATTTTTCCCATTTTCATGCAGATTTATTTCAGAACATGGTGTAAACCCCATTGTGGTAAACTCACTTCTATACTTTTCAAGGGGATGCTCCCTAAAATAGAATCCAAAAGCCTCTTTTTCAATAGCAAAATAATCTAAGTTGATATGTTTAGTAGATTGCTGATTATTTTTATTCTGTCCACCATCTCCAAATAATGATTCCTGGGCACCTTCTGCTTCCCGCTCTGTCATTTTATTCAATAACTTTCCAATATCTGGTTCAAGGGATGAAAAAGCACCTGCTTTTATTAACGATTCAATTGCCTTTTTATTCAAACCTTTGTTCCGCCTCTGAAAATCATAGAAAGAACGGAATGGACCCCTGTTTGTTCTTTCATTAACAATCGCCTCAGCAACAGGCTGGCCAAGATTTTTTATTGCAGCAAAACCATATCTTATTGATCTACCTTCAATTGAAAAATTATTAAAACTTTTGTTTATATCTGGTGCCAATACTTCAATACCAAGGCTCCTTGCTTCTTTAATAAGGACATTTATTCTATCTGTATCATTTATTTCACTGTTTAATGAAAAAACCATAAATTCTAATTTAAAATGGCACTTTAAATATGTGGTCTCATATGCAACAACTGCATACGCAGTTGCATGGGACTTATTGAATCCATAACCAGCAAAAGGGGTAATCTGATTGAATATCTTCTCTGCTATCTCTATTGTTATCCCATTCTTTGAAGCACCATTTATGAACTTCTCGCGTATTTCCTGCATTAATTCAAGGTTCTTCTTTGCCATTGCCCGCCTCAGATTATCTGCTTCTGCCAGGGTAAATCCTGCAACCTCTGAGGCGATCTGCATTACCTGTTCCTGATACAGGATAATGCCATAGGTCTCTTTGAGTATCCCTTCTAATTTCGGGTGTAAATAACTTATCTTTTTAGGATTATTTTTATTTTCAATAAGGTTCTGGATATTTACATTACCCATTGGTCCCGGACGATATAGTGCTATAATCGCAATAATATCTTCAAATTTCTCTGGTTTCATACTTTTTAGTAATTCCTGCATACCCTGACTTTCAAGCTGGAATACACCAATTGTTTTACCTTCTTTTAGTAGATTATATGTCTCTTTATCATCAAATGGAATATCTTCTTTTTGCAAATTTATTGCCTTAAGGCATTCATCAATCACGGTCAGGGTCTTCAATCCAAGAATGTCCATCTTTAATAACCCGATTGACTCAAGCGCATTCTTTTCATACTGCGTGGAAATATCACCCCTTTCTGGATTCTTATATAAAGGAACATATTCGGTCAGTTCCTTAGGTGTAATAACAACACCGGCAGCATGGATTGAGGGATGGCGGGCGAGCCCTTCTAATTTTCGTGCTATTTCAATCAGTTCACTATATTCCTTTTTAGAGTCAATAACCTTCTTGAATTCTTTATTCTCTTCAATGACCTGCTCAATCTTTTTATTATGAGGAATCATCTTGGCAATCTGGTCCACTTCGTTAAGAGGGATACCCAGAACCCTTGCCACATCCCTTACCACTGCCCTTGCCTGCATTGTGCCAAAGGTTATTACCTGGGTAACATTCTTTTCTCCATACCGTTGTTTTATATATTCTATCACCTCTTCGCGTCGCGTATCACTGAAGTCTATATCAACATCGGGCAAACTGAGACGCTCTGGATTTAAAAACCGTTCAAACAATAGATTAAATTTTAATGGATTAACATCCGTAATACCAAGCACATATAAAACAAGACTTCCAACTGCAGAGCCCCTACCAGGACCCACTGGTATATTATGTTCTTTTGCATACTGGATTATATCGCGCACAATCAAAAAATATCCTGCAAGTCCCATCTTTTTAATAACCTTAAGTTCATAATTCAAACGCTCTTTTATCTCTTCGGTCAATTGCGCAAACCTCTTTTCTACATTCTGCAGAGCCAAATCTTTTAGATAATCAAAATCTGATTCATATGCTTCGGGTCTGGGAAAGCTTGGCAATTTAACATCCTTCCCCGATGTATCAATAAGTAGATTACAACGCTCTGCAATCAATCGCGTATTGGATAAGGCTTCAGGCAGTTCTTCAAATAGAATGGACATCTCCTTGGGAGAACGAAAATATGCCTGATGCGTTTCAAATTTTAATCTTTCTTTATCAGCAAGGGTCTTCTTGGTTCCAATGCACAATAATACATCGTGCGCCTTATAATCATCAGGAGAGAAATAATGGCAGTCATTGGTCGCAACAGGCGGTGCATCATATTTTCTGCTTAATTCAAGGAGCGTTTTTATGGTCTCTTTTTCATTTTTTAAGCCTAACTGCATTATTTCAATATAAAAATTATCCTTACCAAATATCTCTTGATACTCTTTTAAAGCGGCTTCCGCACCATTTAAATCACCCATATTTATGCGATATGGTATCTCTCCCTTAAAACAACCAGATAACCCGATAAGACCATGATGATAGGTTTTTAATAATTCTTTGTCTATTCTCGGTTTATAATAAAAGCCTTCAAGATAGGCAATTGATGAAAGTTTTATCAAATTCTTATAGCCGGTTTCATTTTCACACAAAAGTGTTAAATGAAAAGAAGATTCAGGTATTTTACTATCCCTTGACTGGTCTTTGTGCGAACGCGGGGCAACATATGTTTCTATACCAATGATCGGTTTAATCCCCCTTGCCCGGGCAACTTTATAGAACTCTATAGCACCAAAAAGATTACCATGGTCAGTTATTGCCAGGGCATCCATCTCGTATTTATGTGCCAGTTTTACGAGTTCTTCAATTGCCATAGCACCATCAAGGAGCGAATACTCTGTGTGATTATGAAGATGGATAAAAGGCTTCACTTTATTCAACCTGCATTATTAATATTTTTCACCTAAAGGAAGATCTAATGGATTTGCACAATATATCTCTTTACACCGCGGACAGAGGACAAAGTTAAACTCCTTAAATACCTCTTCTTCAAGCAATTCTTCAGGCACTGCTCTTATCTTTTCTATCTCCTTTTGTATATCAATATTACCATCTTTTATGTTAATAATTCCATCAAAATCAGCAAAGATTTTTATGATTAAACGGTAAAAAAGGTCACCAGGATTGATTATTTTCTGGCATCGGCTACATATCTGTGAAGCCATTTTATGATAAGGTTAATAGCACCTTTTTACAGACCTCTTTTAATGTTTCAAATACTCCTATACCCTGCACAGCAACTGCTTCAAAATAAGGATACTTGTTTTGAGGATTAAGAACTTTTTGAAGCTCTTCAACCGATGTAATATTGGGTAGATCCCTTTTATTATATTGAATAATTAAAGGAATCTTATCTATAGGAATATTATAAGTTTTTAAATTATCCTCCATATTCTGAAAGGACTCAATGTTTTCATCAAACCTTTCAATCTGGGAATCAGCCACAAATATAATACCATCAACACCTTTGAGTATCAATTTCCTTGATGCATTGTAAAAGACCTGTCCTGGTACAGTATATAAATGGAACCTTGTTTTAAATCCCTTTATTGTCCCCAAATCAACTGGAAGAAAATCAAAGAATAGTGTTCTATCCAGTTCAGTTGCCAAACTTATCAATTTCCCTTTTATTTCAGGATTAAGTTTTGTATAGATATACTTTATATTTGTGGTCTTTCCACCAAGGCCAGGTCCATAATATACAATTTTACAGTTGATCTCCCTTGATGCGTAATTTATTAATGCCATTTAATTAAATCTAATCAATCTAAAATCCAAATAGTTTATCAAGTTCATCTTCTGCTGCCTTTGTAAAGTCAATATCAAAGGGCTTCTGAGAAATTTGGTCTTTGCCTATTTTCTTGAAGATGTCCTCAAAAATCTTTTCCAGTTCCTGAGCAGTATTCTTTGCCTTTACCCGCACCAATCCCAGGGTGGTTCGCTGGTCAAATATCACAGCAAGAATTACCCGATTTGCAACCAGACACACATAGAGATTCTCTTTTTCACCCTGGTGAAATAATGTAGAAAATTCTTTTTCTCCAATCAATGTTGCTAATTGACTTGTTGCTGCAAAATCAGCCGCAGATAATGTTGCAAAGGAGGACACATCCATTCTTGTTGTATCGCCAGCAGATGTTATTAATTGTCCTGCCTTATCAATAAGCAAGATCGTTCGGGCATTGGTTCCCTGAAGCAGACGATTCAGGGCTTCAGTTATCGCCCAGAAATCTTCTTCAAAAATATTTATACCTTCCTGCATCATAACATTATAAATATAATTTGACAAAAGTCAAGCATTGACTTATATTAATTTTGGAATAAAATTAATCAGGAGGTTTTATGAAATTAATTTATTGCGCCCTGTTAGGAATTTTATTGATTGGTTGTGCACAGAATGCAAACGTAGAAATTGGATTTAATGATGGCGCACTTCTCGCGGGAACATTTGGTGATATGATTATCCGGGTTTCAAAAATTGAAATGCTACAAAATAAAGAATACACAACGCTCTGGGAAGGCAGTAGCATTGTTATTGTTCCGGTAAATGGTGAAGATTTTTGTAGCATCACAAATGGTTATATTTCAATTGTCCCGGGAATTTACAAAACCCTGCGTATAACGATTGATTCATTGATTTATAAGATTGATAATTCAACCGCTCTGTTGATTGATTCTGTTTATCAATTTAATGCAACTGCATTCAGCGACCTCGTGGTTGAAGATAATGATGAATATAGATTTGTAGTTGGCATTGCAAGCAGCAATTGGTTTGATAGTGAATCATTAAAGATAAAGACGGGGCATCAACCATTTGAAGGTGCAAACCTCATGATTTATTATTGATGGTGCGCGAATTATTAAAATTTAAACAGGTAACCTCTACCCAGGATGTGCTTAAAAGATTTATTAAAAACAAAAAGGAGATTGCAGTATTTGCCTATACCCAGACCCGGGGCAGAGGGCGACAAAAAAGATACTGGTATTCTCCTTCAGGTGGTATATATCTATCTATCCTTATGTTCCCCGCAAAACAGATAAATACAATTCCATTGATTGCTGCTCTTTCAGTCATTGAATCTTTAAAAGAATTCAATTTTACAAACCTGTCCATCCACTGGCCCAATGATGTGCTCCTTAACAATAAAAAAATTTGTGGCATATTATGTGAAAAATTTGACGATGCGGTCATCTGCGGAATAGGTCTAAATGTGAATGTGAAAAAAATACCAACAAAATTGCCGAATGCTACATCTTTGTTTATAGAAACAGGAAAGATATATAATCTGGATGAAATACTCAATAGAATTCTACAAAACTTCTGGATGTTCTATGATAATCTTCAGGCAGATAAATTCAAGCCTACAGATATTTATCATTATGTCAGTGGTCTGGGTGAACCGATTGAAGTTAAGCTATCGTCAAAAGAGACGATAAAAGGAATAATCCACAATATAGACGAAGACTGGACACTGCTGGTTCGCACAGAAGATGGATTAATAAAAAAGATTTATTATGGCGATGTTATTCGTTTGTCATGATACTGACCATTGATATAGGAAACACAAACATTCATATCGGATTGTATCATCAAGAAAAAATGGTTATGAATAAAAAATATGCAAGAAAATATGGAATAGATAAAAAATTTTTTCAAAACCTCTACCGCACAAAAATTATTGAGGGTATTGGAATTGCCTCAGTCGTTCCGACATTGGGCAATAAATTGACCCGTTATTTTAAGAAAAGTTTTGGAATAGAACCGCTCATTGTCTGCTCTACATTGAAAATGCCAGTTAAGATTGCTTATAAAAAACTTGGTGCAGACCGCATCGCCAATATTGTTGGTGGATTTATTCGCTATCACAGTAATTTAATCATTCTAAGCTTTGGCACAGCAATCACCTGTGATGTCATATTAAAAAATGCTATTCATTTAGGTGGAATAATACTGCCCGGTCTGGAGACGCAGCTGTGGAGCCTTAAGCAACGAACTGCGTTATTAAAAAATATCCATCTTGAACAACCCACCTCCATATTAGGAAATAATACAAATGAATGCATCCGCTCCGGTATTATCAATGGCACAAAATTTGGTATTCAGGGATTCATTCAAAATATCAAAAGGACCACGGGCAAGCATTACAAAATAATTGCAACTGGTGGTGATGCCAAAAAGATAACTGGCCTTATTCCTGAAATAGACATCTATGACCAGGATTTAATCCATTATGGCATCCTTAATCTTTATTACTATAATGCCTGAGATTAAAAAATATATTACCCGCTCCCGAGCCGAAACCATTGGACTTGCGCGCAAGTATGCGCAATACTTAAAACCAGGTGATACTATTTATCTCGTTGGTGAATTAGGTAGTGGAAAGACGACCTTTACCAAGGGTCTGTGCAAAGGACTGGGAATTAAAGAAGTAGTATCCAGTCCCAGTTTTGTGATTGTCTCCGAATATCAGGGAAAACTAAAAGTTTGCCATATTGACCTCTATCGACTGAGCACATCAGATATCAGTTCGCTCCATCTTGAAGAATACTACGATGATGATGGAATAACAATAATTGAATGGGCAGATAGATTGCCAAATTTTTCAAAACAAAAAAATGCTGGTCTGTATATCTTTTTTAATGTAAAAGGA
Source organism: Caldifarciminota bacterium (assembly GCA_037443805.1). Lineage (GTDB taxonomy): Bacteria > Hydrothermota > Tepidihabitantia > SM23-42 > JAOAFX01 > JAOAFX01. The sequence continues at coordinate 25,478 of JBBINQ010000019.1, forward strand.
AAAAATCAAAGGGAGATCTGTTTTGAAGATCTTAGGCATTGATACATCGTCTACGATTTTTTCAATCTGCTTGGTTGAAGAAGAAAAGATTCTTTATGAATTGAGATGTGAACGTTCTTTTTATAAAGATAGTAAGGATGCTGGTTTTTTCAGCAACCTTAAATATTTATTAGAAACAATGAACAACACACAGATAGATGCCATTGCGATAACAATCGGTCCGGGAATGTTTACATCCCTGCGCGTGGGGCTTGCCTTTGCCAAAGGACTATACTTGAGCCGCAATATTCCAATCTATACAGTTAATACGCTTGAATTAATTGCAGTATCTTTCCCTGCTGTCATTCTCAAAAATAAAATTGATGGTAGAATCATAATTGCTCCAGTCATCAATGCTTTTCAGAATGAAATTTATGTAGCATTCTACAAGCGTCACAAAAGGATTGGTCAGGATTTATTAATCACACCTGATTGCCTTATAAAATATATCAACAATAAATTCAAACAGAAGGATACAATTATCATCTTAGGGCCCGGTGTTCAAATCCTTAAACAGCATCGTGCTTTTGCCAAATTTATAAAGAAATCTGAACAGATAATTTTACTTGATGCCGAACTTTTTTTTCCATCAGCGGCAAAGGCGATTAAAACTGCTTTGCCCCGAATCAGAAAAAAGGAGTATGATAGCCCTGAGCTACTTGAGCCTTATTACATTAAAAAAACATCTGCCGAAGCAGGGGTGCGTAAATAATGGATTATTCAATCAGACCAATGAGATTTTCAGATATTGACCAGATATATACAATTGAATCGCAGGTCTTTCCCAATCCCTGGCCCAGGTCATTCTTTGAAAATGATTTGCAAAAACATAATACCATTGCACTCGTTGCCGATAACGCTGACTGTATTATCGGTTATGCACTTGCTGATTGTATTGCTGATGAAGTTCATATTACAAATATTGCCATTGCCCCTCAGTATCAACATCAAGGCGTAGGTACGAGGCTTCTTGGCGCAATAGAAAAAATTGCTATAGAGCGTGATTGTATATATGCATACCTTGAAGTAAGGGTTACCAATGACAATGCCATAAATTTTTATAAAAAGTTTGATTATAAAATTTTGTCCATTAGAAAAAATTATTATCTTGATGGCACTGATGCCTATGTAATGGCAAAAAAATTATAGGAGGTTTTATGACTGGATTAATCACCATAATGCTAGTTGCAAATTTAAATCTATATTTTTTAAAGGATTCACCCAATCTTTTGGTTAGGATTTCGCCAAAAGAAAGTGTGAACAGCCTAACTCTTTACTACAGTTTTAACGGTGAAAAATGGGATTCAACAGAAGCCCATTTTTTTACTACCCATTTTGATGCGGTAATCGTTCCACCAGAAACAATCAGTCTTGTTGGATTTTATTATAAATGCGATGGAAAGATTGATGATAATAGCGGGGAACTTTATTTATTTGAAGTAAAAAAATCGCCCCGTATGATAATGCCTTTTTCCTTGAATTATCTTGAAACTGTTCTGAAACAGGCACGCAAAAAAATAATCAGTAGAACTCACATTGATGAAGCAATGACCATCATTGATTATGCAGAAAAAACATTGAATACTATACCCTATAAAAAGGGAACAGCACAGGAATTAAAGATAACTGTTCTGTTGAGCGAGGTGGCTGAATTAAAAGCGATGGTGGTAAAATGATATGTCCGAGATGCGGCTACAATAATCAAGAAATCGCAAATTTTTGTAGTCGGTGTGGCCTTCAGTTGATACGCTCATCCGGGCAGCGTCGCCCCGTAGCCGTTATCTTTGCTGATATATCTGGATTTACTTCCCTCTCAGAAAGACTTGACCCGGAAGAAGTGAAGGATTTGATTGACCAGTGTTTACAACGCCTTGCCCGTATCATTCAAAACTACGAAGGTTATATTGACAAATTCATTGGTGATTGTATAATGGCGCTGTTCGGCGCACCAATTGCCCATGAAGATGACCCTTTGCGGGCAGTGCTTGCCAGCCTTGATCTACAAAAAGAGATTGTAAATTTAAATAAGGAAAAGGACCAAAAACTATCTCTTTCTATTGGTGTAAATTATGGATTGGTAGCAACTGGAGACCTGGGCAGGCCTGGCGGTTACACCGTAATGGGTGATGCAGTCAATCTTGCCCAGCGTCTCCAGCGTGCAGCACCGCGTGGCAAAATATTTGTAAGCGAAGAAGTCTACAAACACACAAGCCGCGAAATAGTCTACCAGAAACTCAGAAAAATTTCTGTTAAGGGACGAAAAGAAAAAGTTCTTGTCTACATACCGATAAAAGCAAAGGCAAAATATGGACAACGGAAGATTGAAGAAATTCCGATGATTGGACGAGCCGCTGAATTGAATCGCCTGAACAAAATTTTTCAGGAGATTAAATCAGGCAGGGGCCGCATTGTCGCCATTATCGGCGAGGCTGGAATTGGCAAAACCAAACTTGTATATGAATTCAAAAAGCAATTAGATAAAAATATTTTTATTATGGAAGGGAAAGGCATAGAATATCACAGCAATTCTCCCTATTTTGTATTAAAGGAAATTTTAAAAAAGGTTTTCGGCATTGTGGATACAGATACCCCCACAGAAATTTCTAATCGGATTTCATTGTTTTTAGAAGAAATGGATGATTCTGTATTAAAATTAAAACTTTCATACTACAAATATTTTCTCTCTGCAGATTTAACAAAATCAGAGCGCAGCCATTTTGATTCAATGAAAGTTGACGACCGAAGCAGACTCTTACTTGAAGCAATAAATAGATTATTCTTGAAATTGGCAAGTGTAAAACCTGTTGTTATGATACTTGATGATTGTCACTGGATTGATAAAGAAACCATTGAATTTGTCACTGATTTTGCCGGCACCATTGGTTATAAACCAATTGTCATACTTAAACTTTCAAGACCGGGTTTTGATATCAGTAAAATAAAGCACCTTCCCTATTTTAATTTACTTGAACTAAAACCCCTTGCTGAGAATGAGACAATTACCCTTTTAAAAACTTTAATCCATTGTGATAAAATCGCTGATAATTTACTAAAATTACTCCTTGATAAATCTGGCTCCATTCCATTTTATATCAGTGAACTTGCAACCAGTCTTATTAAAGACAACATTATCTATGTGCAAGATGGAATTGCCCAGATAAATGAGAAATTACCCATTGCTATTCCGCGCAGCCTTGACGAACTGATAATGACAAAAATAGACAGATTGCCTCCAGATTTGAGATATATTGTGAATATTGCGGCAGTCATTGGTGAACAATTCTCTTTTAGACTACTTAATGCGTTGATACCGGGTAAAGAACGCCTGAGACAAAATCTTGTTTATATAATACAACAGAATATCATTCAATCAATTGGTGAAAAGACCTCAGCAGATGAGGAAAAATTCAGTTTTACACACAGTATTATCCGTGACGCAGTATATAATTCGTTATTAAAAAAAGAGCAGAAAGAATATCATCAGAAGATTGGCTATATTATGGAGAAGATATACAGTTTAACCATTGATGAATATTTTGATGCCCTGTCAAATCATTTTTATCTGGGCGGCGATCTTGCTAAAGCAATTGAGTATATGGAAAAATCTGGTGACCAGAAAAAAGATTTGTATTTGAACGATGCGGCAATTGAGATATATAAAAAATGTCTTGAGATGATTCCTGATTCAATGGCAGGTATGATTGCACGCATCTATGAAAAATTAGGAAGCATTTACGAACTGATCGGAAATTATGAAAACGCACTCAGTTCCTATCGCAATATTCTAAAATATGCGCAAGGTGATTCAATTTTGAATGCAAGGAGTTTGCGGCATCAGTCAAATGTTATTAAAAATCTTGGTGATTATGACCGTGCATTAGAACTTCTATCTAAAGCAACGGATTATTTGAAATTAGCAAAAGACCTTTCCAACAAAAAAGTCCAAATGGAACTCTCAAATATTAGTAGCCTTGAATGCTGGCTCTACCGGATAAAGGGAAAGATGGAGATTGCTGAGAAAAAAGGATTAGAAGCAATTGAAATTGTAAAGGGCATAAAAGACTGGCAATGGGATAGTGGTCTGAAGCAGACCCTGACCAGGGCTTATAATAATCTCTCGGTTGTCTATTGTGTAAAAGGAGAATTTACACAAGCCCTTGAATTATGTCAGAAGGCGCTGAACAATGCTGAAGAAACAGGTGATTTAAGGAGCAAGGTTGACGCGTATAATATTATGGGAACAGTATTTAAAGCCCGGGTAGACTATGAACGGGCAATAGATTCATTTACTATGAATTTGAAGATTACGGAGGAGTTGGGCGACAAAAAAGGGATGGGGGTTGCTTATTGTAATTTAGGAAATGTGTATCAACACAAAGGGGAGTATACGACCGCGCTTGACCTTTATCAAAAATTCTTAGAGATATCCCAGGAGTTAGGTGATAAATCGGGTATTGGTATGGCATCCAATAATATGGGGATAATATATTTTAATATGGGTAATTATGAAAGGGCATTAAAATTCTTTGAAGATTATTACCGCACAAGCCAGGAATTAGGTGATAAAAGGGGAGAGGCTATTGCCTGCGGTAATATGGGTGAAGTTTTAATGAACCAGTTTGAATACAATAAAGCAAAAGTTCTTTTTACAAAATATTTAAAGATGAGTGAATTTCTTGGTGATAAAAGAGGCATTGGTTCTGCGTCATATAATCTCGGTCAGGTATTTTTACAATTGGGTCGGTTGAATCTGGCTAACAAATATCTCACTGCTGCGAAAAGTATTTTTGAAAAAATAAACAATAAAATTTTCATTGGTTTGGTAATGAATAGCATTGCACACATAAATATAAAAAAGAATAAAATTAAAGAGTCACTAAATATATTAAATTCTACATTGCAGATTGCAGAAGAGACAAAATCAGAGGAATTAAAGGTTGAATGCTTAATAAACCTCGGCAGAGCTTATAGTAAAATAGACGAGAAAAAGGCAAAACAATTTTTTGGTGAGGCGATAAATCTATGCGAGAAAAATAGATATCAAAAACTCCTCGGCGATATTAATTACGAGTATGCAACATTCTTAAAAAAGATACAGAGTTCAGAAGCAAAAAAATATTTAAACCAGGCAGAAAAAATTTATAAGGCACTAAAAATAAAGAAGAGGCCTTAAAAGGAAGAATATGCTTGTTAATTTAAATCACATTCTTCCGCGAGCCAGAAAATTGCATTATGCAGTAGGCCATTTCAATACTTCAAACCTGGAGATTACACAGGCAATTTTGAGTGCTGCAGAAGAGATGCGAGCACCAGTGATTATTGGCATAAGTGAAAAAGCGATAAACTATGCTGGATTAACAATCATCGCAAATCTAATTCGCACGAGTGCGGATAAAACCAATATTCCCGTAGTGCTACACCTTGACCATGGTGCTACATTTGAACTTGTCCAAGAATGTATCAAAGCTGGTTTTACATCAGTTATGATTGATGGTTCACATCTACCATATAAAGAAAATCTAATGCTTACGAAAAAGGTTGTTGCTTATGCCCACAAAAGAAATGTCTCGGTTGAGGCAGAAATTGGCAGACTGGCAGGCATTGAAGATGATATAAAAGTAAAAAAGAGTGACGCGATGTACACCAACCCGGCAGAGGCAGAAAAATTTGCCCGAGAATCAGAATGTGATGCACTTGCAATTGCTATTGGCACATCACACGGCGCATATAAGTTTAAAGGTAAACCACGACTGCGTATTGATATTTTAAAACAGATTGCTTATAGAGTCAAAATTCCCCTTGTTTTACATGGTGCTTCAGGAGTGAAGGCAAAATGGGTCAATTATGTAAATAAATTTGGTGGTAGTATTGAACATGCCCGTGGCGTCCCTGATAAACTGATAAGGGAAGCAATAAAAAATGGCATCTCAAAAATCAATGTTGACACAGATATCAGGATTGCGTTTACTGCAGGCATCCGCGAATTTTTGCTCAAGCATGATTCAGAATTTGACCCCAGGAAGATAATTGGATATAGCCGTGAATTAATAAAGCAGGTAGTAAAAGAAAAGATACTTCTCTTTGGTTCTTCAGACCAGGCATAGATTATAATAACTCAATGAGTAAATTAGAAATCTGAAAATTTTTCGTCCAGTTGAAACTGGGCGCTACATACTACCTACTACTTACTATCTCCTATCTCCCCATCTTTACATCCACGTAACCACTCAACTTCAAATCCACATATCCTCCTATCCCTTATTCCCCCTGTTTAACCTTGATACCATTTATTAATGACACGGAGCAGAATAAAAGTTTACTTGTGCATTTACCCCCTTGACAAAAAAGAAAATATATGTAAAATAGGGTATATATAATGGGGATATTATTGTCCCCAAATGAGAAAAGTCCTGTTTTTTAACAGGGCTTTTTATTTTTAGGCTAAGAAAGGAGGTAAAAATGGATAGCCTAAAAAAAGATGAAATTATGGGGGTCGTAAAAAAATTATATGCGACCCACGGTGACGGGTATAATATGTTTAAATTCTATTATACCCATAAAAGAGATTTGGGATTAAAGGATATAATTGGTTTTAATTTATATGATTAAAGGAGGAAACATGAAGGTCGAAAAATTAAATACCAATTATCTTGAAACTGCGCATAGACTTTATCGGCTTTTTTATATTCGTAAGGATTGGATAAATCGCTTACAGGACTATGAATTTAATGAAAACAATGAAAACAGAGATGAAATTAGTCATTGCAAAAAAAATCTTCGGGCTATAAGGGCATTAATACAGAAAACAGAACAGGAATTGGCACAAATTGTAAAAGAAGCAGCATATTCAGGCGTTCTAATTCCTTTTGAAACCATGGCTAAGAAGCACAGGTTGTCAAATGAAGAAAAGTATATCTTATTGCTGATGTTTTTCGAAGAAATAAACAGCAATATTCCAGACAGAAATGGCAGAGAACTGTTGATGCTTCTTGGATATAAACCAGTGCAATTTATAGAAAAAAGCAAGATCTTTGATAATCTTTTAAAAAAGAAACTTATTCAAATTACGAATAATGATTATCCAAGCATAATGTTTGAAGCTACGTTTGCACTTTCAATAAATGTTGTGAAACTGATGACTGGTGAGCAAAGAGAACCGTCTAATATTTTTGAAAAATCAATGGAAGGAAATCAGCCCATAGAAATTCTGGAAGTGCGCAAACCTTTATTAAGTTTAGACCAAATTGTGCTGGATAACGAGGAAAAAAATGAAATTAAACGGATATTATTTCAGGCAAAATATCTGCACACTGTTTTTGAAAAATGGGGTTTTGATAAGACGATTAAATATGGCAAAGCAACAACGATACTTTTCTATGGACCGCCAGGAACAGGCAAGACCGCAACCAGTGAAGCCATTGCCCATAGTATGAGAAAAAAGATTGGTATTGTAAAATATGCCCAACTTCTGGGTAAATGGGTGGGTGATTCAGAAAAGCATGTTTCATTATCTTTTGAGCAGGCAAAAAAAGAGGATTGCGTGCTCGTGTTTGATGAAGCAGATGCATTATTTGCCAGTCGCTTAGCTGAAAGACATAGTACGGACAGATTGCACAATTATATGACAAATATTCTTATGCAAGAGATTGAGCGATTTGAAGGTATAGTTATTCTAACCACGAACAGAGAAGTCGTTCTGGATGAAGCATTTGACCGACGCATAACTTTAAAATTAAAATTTGACATACCTGGACCAGTTAAAAGGGCAAAGATATGGCGAGCATTAATTCCTGCGAAGGCGCCTATTGCCAGAGATGTGGATTTTGGAGAACTGGGCAGACGATATGAGCTCACTGGCGGAGAGATTAAAAATGCTATTTTGAATGCGGTAATGGATTGTGCAAGCAGGCATCAGAAAAAATTGACGATGTCCGCGCTTATGAAATTTGCAGAAAAAGAAATGCAAAAGGCAAAAGGGCAGGCCCAGAAAAATATCGGGTTTATGCAGAACCACACATTTCAGTGCATCAAATCCTGAACAAAGCAAAAATAAGGGGGCGGGAGGACCCGCCCCCTTAAATTTTGTATTGACAATTTACGAAATTTGTATATCATTTCAATATGGCAAAGTGGGTAAAGGCAAAAAAATTGAGTGTATTTACCTCAATTCCGTATGGTGGCAATCCTGCCTGGGTCGTAATGGGAGCAGAAGATACTAAGGACGAGGATCTAAAAAATCTTGCCAATGATTTGAATCCAGTTTCTGATACGGTCTTTATTCTACCTGAAGCAACCCATGAGGCAGATATAAATTTGAGATTCTTTACTGGAGCAGGTGAAATAAACTTTTCTGGACATGGCTCAATTGCCACCTATTTTGCCTTAAGTGGTGAAAATATCCTTAATCTAAAAGAGCCAGAAACAACCATAAGGCAGAGAACAAAGGCAGGTATTCAGTTAGTTGAACTCCGTGTTAAAGAGAACAAAATAACACGTGCAACAATGACCCTGGCAAAGCCCAATTATCTTGACATTGAAATAAATCCAGTTCAACTATCAAGAATTTTAGGAATAAGCCAGCACGATTTAACTTCAGCCAATCTACCATTTGATATTATTTCAACTGGTTTTTATGACTTAATTGTGCCGATAAAATCTCTTGATTTGATGAGAAACCTCAACCCTGATTTTACCTTTATGAACAACTTCTGTATCAGATTGGGCATCCATGGTATTATTGCCTTTTGTCTTGAAACTTTTGAAACCGGAGATACTGCATTTATGAGGCATTTTGCACCTGTAGTCGGAATAAATGAAGACCCAATCTCTGGTGCTGCTGCAGGTAGCCTTGGCTGTTATCTGATAAGAAAAAAATTGATTGAACCGAGCAACTTTTCAAGAATCATTGTGGAACAGGGTTATTTGCAGAATCGTCAGGGCAAGGTATATGTTCATGTAGAATGCAGTCGTGACCAGATCTTCCGTGTCAAAGTCGGAGGTAATGCAGTCTTAACCTTTACCGGATATATCCTTACACCCTAAAAAACTGCAAGTAATAGTTTAGCCATCATATAAATTACCACATATATCCCTCCCTTTACAACTGCAAACAATTTTTAGCAAACAAAAATAATTTTAGTCAGATAAAAATTTTGAAACAATTAATTTTGCGCAGTTCTATTTTTTGCTTGTGATATATTTTATGAAGATTCTAACAATTGCGGGGTCAAATTGAGTTCCGGCATTTGCCTTTAATTCTTTTATTGCCTGCTCTTTTGTTAATGCCTTTCTATAGGGTCTATCTGAGGTCATCGCATCAAAAGCATCTGCTACCGCAATAATGCGTGCGATAATAGGAATCTCGCCCTTTTTCAGTCCTTCTGGATAACCCGAGCCATTAAAATGTTCATGGTGGCTCTTTATTCCACTCAATGCCTCAATAAGCTCGTTGAAACCTGCAAGCATATAATAACCACGCATCACATGCATATCAATCTCTTCCTTTTCCTGCTCTGTAAGTTTGCGTGGCTGTAACAAAATACTTTCATCAATGCCGATTTTACCAAAATCGTGCAAAAGTGCTGCAGCTTCAAGAATAACCTTTTCTTCCTCAGTAAAACCTATCTCTTCAGCAATCGCCATTGAATATTCAGTCACCCTCAAAATGTGCCCATCACGATAAGGAATCTGTTTATCAATATTTTTACCGATCTCTCTTAAATCCTTCAATGCCTTTTTAGGATTTTCTCTCAAGGTGAGGGCGACAACACCTAAAGTGCGGATGATTTCATCAAGATTAATCTTTCTATTATGGCGATTATTTTTGTTCATACTTAAGTTTAATCAATTTTTATTATTTGTCAATAGTTGATTTTGTTTTTTTGTTCTACCCTTGAAATCACTCTTTATTTTGAATATAATCCTTTCTATGTTAGACCTTAAATTAATAAGAAATATTGGCCTTGCTGCGCATATTGATGCGGGAAAGACAACGACCACAGAGCGAATACTTTTTTATACCGGGAAAATAAGAAAATTGGGCGAAGTAGATGAAGGGTCTGCCACAATGGACTGGATGCCGCAGGAAAGGGAGCGTGGGATTACCATTACTGCTGCAGCCACAACTGTTTACTGGAAAGAGCACAGGATAAATATAATTGATACACCAGGCCATGTAGATTTTACTATGGAGGTGGAAAGGTCAATGAAGGTGCTTGATGGATTAATCGCCATCTTCTGTGCAGTAGGAGGTGTCCAGCCCCAGAGCGAAACTGTCTGGCATCAGGCAGACCGGTATAGAGTGCCAAGGATTGCGTTTGTTAATAAAATGGACCGCCTGGGTGCTGATTTTTACAGAGTTATTAAACAACTAAAAGATAAATTATCTATGAAGCCCCTGATTTTACAGATTCCAATTGGTGCTGAAGAAAATTTTAAAGGGGTTATTGATATTGTTGAACAGCAGGCAATCTACTGGGATGATGAGGAAGGCATTAATTACCATTTTGAACCCGTGCCTAAAGAATATCAGAATGAAGTAAAGAATCTGCGCACTGAACTTTTAGAAACACTTGCTGAATATGATGAAGACATATTTGAAAGTTATTTTGGTAATATTCAAATCAGTATCCAGAAGATAAAGGAAGCAATCCGCAAAGGAACCCTGAATCTCCATTTTTATCCGGTTCTGTGCGGCACTGCCCTGCGCAACAGGGGGATCCAACCACTCGTTGATGCAGTTCTTGATTATCTACCATCTCCTTTAGATTTACCACCCGCAAAAGGAATTAATCCAGAAACAGGAAAAGAAGAAAAAAGGGTACCTTCAGAAAACGAACCTTTTTCAGCACTATTATTTAAAACGCAGACTGATATACATCTCGGACTTTTATATTACATTCGTATATATTCGGGTGTAGTAAATACCGGGGATAAGGTCAGAATCTTTCCACCTGACCGTGTGGACCGTGTGGGTAGATTATATCTGATGCATGCTAATAAAAGGGAAGAAGTATCGCAATTGCGTGTAGGAGAGATTGGTGTATTAACTGGTATTCGTGAATCAAAAACCGGTTATACACTTTGTGCTACAAAATATCCCATAACCTATGAGCCAATGCAATTTCCAGAACCAGTTATATTTGTTTCGCTGGAGCCCAAAACAAAGATGGACGATGAAAAACTTGATAATGCCCTTAAATACCTGCAGGTAGAAGACCCAACATTCAAGGTGAAAACCGATGAAGAGACTGCACAGCGTATAATTTCAGGAATGGGTGAGTTACATCTTGAGATTATTACTGACCGATTAAAAAGGGAGTATGGTGTAGAGTGTATTGTTAGCAAGCCACAGGTCTCTTATCGTGAAACAATAACAGAAACCGCTGAGGCTGAAGGTAGATTTATCAAACAGACAGGTGGCAAAGGCCAGTATGGTGTAGTAAAATTAAGATTGAGTCCTTTAAATAAAGAAGGGCTGATTATACACAATAAAATTAAGGAAGGAGCCATTCCCAAACAATTTATTCCGGCAATTGAAAAAGGAATAAAAACGCAGTGCGAAACAGGCATATTTATGGGTTATCCCATTGTCAATATAGAAGTTACAATTCTTGATGGCTCATACCATCCAGTTGATTCATCAGAAATGGCATTTCAGGTCGCAGCCCAGATGGCAATGCGTGAAGCATTTATGAAAGGCAAACCCTTGCTGCTGGAGCCGATAATGTCATTAGAAATCGTTACCCCTTCAGAATATCTCGGTGATGTGCTCAATGATTTAAATGCCCGAAAGGCTCAAATTGTAAATATTGAAACGAACAAAAAAGAAAAGATTGTCACGGCTACACTTGCCCTGGCAAAATCTTTTGGCTATGCAACAGATCTGAGGTCGGTCACACAAGGGCACGGTATATATACAATGCAATTTTCACACTATGCAATAAAAGAGGAATGAGCATAATGGAATCAGATATTGATATTGCACGAAAGGCAAAGCTTTTTCCAATAACAGAAATTACAAAAAATTTGCACATCCCTGAAGATTTTATTCTGCCTTATGGTCGTTACAAGGCAAAGGTCTCCTTGAGATTCTTTGAAAAAATAAAGGATAATCCAGATGGTAAATTGATCTTAATTAGTGCCATAACACCAACTGCGTTTGGTGAAGGCAAAACAACTGTCGCCATCGGATTGAGTATGGCAATAAACCGTCTCGGAAAAAGCTCTATCGTTACCCTGCGTGAACCTTCACTCGGTCCGGTCTTCGGAATAAAGGGAGGAGCTGCAGGAGGAGGCTATTCACAAGTTTTGCCTATGGAAGATATCAATCTTCATTTTACTGGAGATATCCATGCGGTTGGTTCAGCCCATAACCTTCTTTCTGCTGCACTTGATAATCACATCCATTTTGGTAACCAATTGCAGATTGACGAAAGGGAGATTCTCTTTCCCAGGACAATGGATATGAATGACCGTGCATTGAGAAATATTGTCGTGGGTCTGGGTGGTAAACCAAACGGACCTGCAAGGGAAGACAATTTTATCATTACTGCAGCAAGTGAAGTAATGGCAATACTCGGTTTATCCAGTTCTCTGAGTGAATTAAAAAGAAGGTTATGCCAGATTCTTGTTGCCTTTGATATGAAAGGCAATCCTGTTAATGCAGAAAAACTTGGTGTCTGTGGAGCAATGACCGCCTTGTTAAAAGATGCAATAAAGCCTAATCTGGTTCAAACCATTGAACATACGCCAGCATTCATACATACTGGACCATTTGCCAACATTGCCCATGGAACAAACAGTATTATTGCAACAAGAATGGCACTTAAACTTTGTGATTATGTTATTACTGAAGCCGGCTTTGGCACTGACCTTGGTGCCGAGAAATTTTTTGATATTGTTTGCAGAATCGGCAGATTCAAAGTAGATGCTGCTGTTGTTGTAGCAACTATCCGTGCATTGAAATTGCATGGTGGTGCACCAGAAAAAGATTTGAAATTAGGGACAATAGAACATCTCAAAGGGGGGTTGCCAAATCTTGAAAAGCATATTGAAAATATTAAAATGTTCAATGTGCCGGTTGTTGTTGGATTAAATCTATTTTCTGATGATACTGAGCAGGAAATAGAATTGGTCAAGTCGTTCTGTCAGCAGAAAAATGTAGTATGTGTTGGAATCAGGGCATTTGAAAAAGGTAGCGAAGGCGCTATAGCACTGGCACAGGAAGTTATAAAAATTGTAGAAAACTATCAAAATGAAATAAAACCTATTTACGAACTGGATGATTCAATAGAACAAAAGATTGAGAAGGTTGCATTAAATATCTATGGTGCAGAACGAATTGTTTATACACCAAAGGCAGAAAAAGATATACGCCGTTTGGAAAAATTAGGATTTGATAAATTACCTGTTTGCATTGCTAAGAGCAACCGTTCCCTTTCAGATGACCCTAAATTATATGGCCGTCCAAAAAATTTTAAATTGACGATTGTTGAAATAAAGATCTCAGCAGGCGCCGGCTTTCTTGTTCCCCTTGCCGGTGAAATAATGCTGATGCCGGGCCTGGCAAAGATTCCAAACGCGACAAAGATTGATATTGATGAAAACGGCAGTATAATCGGTCTATCCTGAATCCATCATTCTCTACCCACTACTTACTCCCTACTACTTACTACCTACTACCTACTATCTTCCCATCCCCTCATCTTCTATTCTTTTTCCCTCTTGACGATTGCGTGATTTTGGTTATAATATATATGCTTGTATTTGTTTATTGAAATTGGTCTTTGACATTTTCCGTTTCATAGAATTGTCCAGGGTATTGGGTCCAGATATGAAGGATTGGAGTTAGGGAGTTATAGTATATAGCTTCTTAGCTTCGTAGGTTTATATTTGGAGAGTTTGATCCTGGCTCAGGACTAACGCTGGCGGCGTGTCTTAGACATGCAAGTCGGACGGGTGCTTAGTTGTAGCAATACAGCTAAGCATTAGTGGCGAACGGGTGAGTAATACAAAAGTAACTTACCCCGGAGTGGGGCATAATCCCGCGAAAGCGGGACTAATTCCCCATATGCTCACGAGGTGTAGGCTTTGTGAGGAAAGGCTTTGGTCGCTTCGGGAGAGGCTTTTGTCCCATCAGCTGGTTGGTGAGGTAATGGCTCACCAAGGCGTTGACGGGTAGGGGGTGTGAGAGCATGTCCCCCCACATGGGAACTGAGATACGGTCCCAACTCCTACGGGAGGCAGCAGTCTAGAAATTTGCGCAATGGGCGCAAGCCTGACGCAGCGACGCCGCGTGGGGGATGGAGTCCTTCGGGATGTAAACCCCTGTTGTTGGGGACGATGGTGACGGTACCCGACGAGGAAGCCACGGCTAACTCCGTGCCAGCAGCCGCGGTAATACGGAGGTGGCGAGCGTTGTCCGGAATCACTGGGCGTAAAGGGTGTGTAGGCGGTCTGATGTGTCGGGTGTGAAAGCCTCCGACTTAATTGGAGAATGGCATCCGAAACTATTGGGCTTGAGGCCGTGAGGGGAGAGTGGAACTCGCGGTGTAGCGGTAGAATGCGTGGATATCGCGAGGAATGCCGATGGCGAAGGCGGCTCTCTGGTGCGGTCCTCTTTTGAGGAGCCAGTTAATTTATATCTTCGGATATGGGTTAATTGGTCCTGACGCTGAAACACGAAAGCTGGGGGAGCGAACGGGATTAGATACCCCGGTAGTCCCAGCCCTAAACGATGTGCACTTGGCATATGGTGTAAGCTGTGTGCCGTAGGTAACCTGTTAAGTGCACCGCCTGGGGACTACGGCCGCAAGGTTGAAACTCAAAGGAATTGACGGGGACCCGCACAAGCGGTGGAGTATGTGGTTTAATTCGAGGCAACGCGAAGAACCTTACCTGGGCTTGACATGCTGGTAGTACTGAGCTGAAAGGCGAGGGATCCTGCTTCGGTAGGAAGCCAGCACAGGTGCTGCATGGCTGTCGTCAGCTCGTGCCGTGAGGTGTTAGGTTAAGTCCTGCAACGAGCGCAACCCCTGCCCTTAGTTGCCATCTTGCTTTTTTAAGTGAGGGCACTCTAAGGGGACTGCCTCGGTTAACGGGGAGGAAGGTGGGGATGACGTCAAGTCATCATGGCCTTTATGTCCAGGGCTACACACGTACTACAGTGCCTGTTACAATGGGGAGCGAAGCCGCAAGGTGGAGCAAATCCCAGCAAAGACAGGCATGGTTCGGATTGTGGGCTGCAATTCGCCCGCATGAAGCCGGAATCGCTAGTAATCGCAGATCAGCATGCTGCGGTGAATACGTTCTCGGGTCTTGTACACACCGCCCGTCAAGCCATGGGAGCCGACAATACCCGAAGTTTCGCGATGGCGGAATCAAGGTAGGGTCGGTGACTGGGGCTAAGTCGTAACAAGGTAGCCGTACGGGAACGTGCGGCTGGATCACCTCCTTTCAAAGAAAAATTGACCCAATACCCTGGAGTTTTTTTATTTTAAAAATCAACTATTTTCTGCCAGGCAGAAAAGTGTTGAAAAACAAAACGGCGTGGTAACCACCACGCCGTTTTGTTAAGCAGATATTTTTTATCTTACGACAATCTTCCCTGTGCTATTCAATTCCGCACTGATAAACCGATAGAAATATACACCAGATTTTACACGATTGTCTTTATTATCCTTAAGATTCCATTCTACAATTTGATTTTGAGCATTACCAATTCCATCTATCTGCTGTATCGGCCTGCCCAGAACATCAAATATTATAATTTTCCATTGTGTTCCTGCACCAATATTGAACTGAAATTTTGTTCCATTTACACAGGGATTGGGCAATGACAATATCTCTTTTTTCACCAGATTATCCTGCTCGTTCTCTTCAACCGCAGTAAGGTCAGTTACCTTGATTTTACCTACTTGATATACCTCTCTTGTAGAACTGTTCTGTATCCAGGTGATAATATTACACCTGTTTACATTCCATCCAGCCTGAATTGTAAAATACTGTGTTACTGTTGCAGAATCTCCTGAAGGAATCGTTACCTGCTGACCAATCTGATTGGGCACATAGTCCCTTGCTACATGATTGTGCCACTGGTCACCATTGGGTGCAGCATAATAACAACTATCTTCAGTTATAACAAAATAGACTGTTGCAGTGACCGATGCAGTTGAATCATTATAAAAACGCGCATTTATGGTTCCTGAACCAGAACCATAGGTTCCCCACATTAAAAGTCGCATTGGTGAAGCCTGGTTCATCCTTGCCACTATATATGATTGCCAGCCTGAATAACCGCTGCCGCGCGGTGTTCCATCAAGAATGAGATTCGGCGTATACCAGTTTGAACTTGGATAGTACTGCATTCTGGCATAAGCTTCTGCAGAATAGAGTGGATAACCTGACCGAAGGTGCATCTCTATTGGTGCAATCCTGGTTGGATATTGAATAACAATATTGTCCAGCACACTGCTGGCTGCAGGACAGCTCGGTCAGGTCTCCTGATAAAATTCCTCACAGAGCACTATGCGCTGTGCTGCACTGGATATGCTCAAAATAAGCACGCCCAGCAAAAGCATAAACCTAAAAATGCTTAACCTCATAGAACCTCCTCTATTCTATTTTATTCAATTTTTATCACCTTGTCAACATATTTTAGCTTGTCTGCTTCCAGGTGGATGAAATAGACACCGGGTGGAAGTTTGCGACCCGAATCATCTGTTCCGTTCCACTGCACAGAAGTAAGAAGTGAGAAGTGGGAAGTGGGAAGTAAAAAGGATTTCACCAATCTACCTGTGGCATCGTAAATTCTCAATGATGTTTCGAATTTCGGATTTGGAATTTGGAATTTAATCGTAAGACTTTTATGGAATGGATTTGGATAAACCATCAGTTTGTTTATTGCAATATCACTTTCTTTATTTTCTTCAGCCACTGGAACCTGGAAGATGCCAAAGAAATGGAGTATGGAATCAATCAATGCAGCGCGGGTTGAAACACCAGAGCCATCAACCAGATTTCCAAGTTCAAATGAAGTTCCTACTGTGCGATATGTGCCTGCATCGCAGGCAACAGCACAATCATACGCATTATCAACATCCCTGAAGATTAAAAAGGCACCAGTTCCACCAGGACTTATCCAGTCCATATAATTATTTTCTCCTGCATAATTGAAATACATCTGATTTGTGAATGTTCCTGTTTGTCCCTGAATGGGTCCTAAATCAGAAGAACCATCTGCAGTAGCATTGATTCCGAAGAGTGGACAAAAATTGTATCCACCAACCAAAGGGTCATAATACCAGACATCACCACCTTCAAGATAGAGCCGACCGCCACTGTTTGCATAATTTACTAATGCAGTAGCCTCTGGGCTTGATGCACTTATTACATAATTGTTCGGAAAGATGCCTACACACACAAGGATTGCCCGATACATACCAAGGTCGGTTGTGGGAAGAGTCGTGGAATATAATCCACTGTAGCCCAATGAAGTAAGGATATTATGCATTGCTTGTCCTGGCGATGCTGTTGGGTCAGGATTCCACACTAAGTAATGATAAGAGCCGACCACAAGATTAAAGAAAAAAGTATCAACAAAAGTTCCTTGAGATGTGATGAGCCGAAATTGTGCAGTATGACCCTGTGGTGTTGAAGAACTCACATTAACCGTATAAGGGTCTGAAATATTCTCTTTTGTGCTATCTATAAGAATTGTGCCAAAATATCCGGCATTATCTGTAATCGTAATATAAGGACTCGTTGTTGAGAGTGTGGAGTTTAGATTGGTGAAATTAGCACCACCAATGTTTTTCAAGAATGCAGTGATGTTCGCAGTCTCTCCAGGGTCAAGCCTGCCATTATTATTGCCACCTGGATCATAAACTTTGGATTTGATGAAACTGAGATATAATTGTGTTCCTGTATAATTTAATTTGGTATCATCGGCGAAGACCTTCGCCAATTGTGAAGCCCCTCAACAAGTATGAGCAGTTGTATCATAGAAGGCAATTTCAACCTTTTTTACATTTGATGGGTTGACACCGGGCAAGTTACCGAGTTCTGTCTGGAGATTGAATGAATAATTATGCCACAATGAATCACTCGCAATTATCAGATGGCAGGTTGATGTATTCTGCCAGGGACAGGGTGCAGTAAACTGGCAGATTCTGGTTTCACCTAAAAAAGTACCTGAAGTATTACGATAGATTATTCTTACTGCGGCGCCAGCATAAGTAAGTGTATCTGCATTATTATCATACGCATAGAGTTTTGCCTTTATTGAAAAATTGAACTCACTGGGTGTAGTAATATCAATGGTTTGTGAAACATTTGCAAATCCACTTCCTGCACCTTTTTCTGCACGCAGTTCATAATCAGGGTCTGTTTCATAGGTCGTGGCACGGTCGATATAGATATATGAACCGCCCTGGGTAGTGGTCCAGCCCATAGATAAATCCTGTTCAAAGTCACCATTAATCAACCAGTTACCCGCACTCGCAAAGCCTATCGCAATTATTGTTGCTAAAAATATTCTCATAGTTCCTCCTTTGCTATTCTTAAAAATAATATATTTTTTAATTTGCACCTCCTTTTTATTCAATTACAATCTTACCGCTTGTGAAAAATTTCTCGGATTGAATTTTGTAAAAATATACACCAGGGTTAACTGGATATCCCTGGCTATCTTTTAAATTCCATTTTATTATATTTGTATTACCATCAATTTTAACTATTGTTCTTCCTGTGCAATCAAAAATGGAAATTGTTGGATTTATTCCAGCACCAGATTTGAATTGAACAGAACCATTGCGTCTAATAGGATTAGGATATGCATGAACACTCAATTCTTCGTTTTTCTCCTGATATTCTTCATTGATACCGAGTTCCAGTAAATTTACCAATGCACCCTGCCAGATTTCCTTTGTTGAATCTGATTGCATTACATCATTCTGAATCCAGGTCTTGATTTTGCAATGTGTCTTATTCCAGTTAGGATGGGTAGTAAATGGCACAGTGATTGTGATTGAATCTCCCGCAGGAATTGATACATTTGTACCATTGTTATCAGGAAGATAATCACGGGGCACATTAGAATGCCAAACAGTGCCATTGGGTGCTGGATAGAATAGGCTATCTTCAGTAATAACAATTATTACCCTGCCAGTGATTGTAGTACTTGAATCATTTTTAAATGTAGCATAGATGGTTCCTGAATTATTGCTCGGTGAATATTCACCATCAAGATATATGGTCACTGGTGCTGGTTGATTCATTCGGGTAACTATTTTGGATTCCCATTGTGTATAGTCCATTTCACCGTGTTGATTCCCATCATACCAGAGCCATGGTGTAATATACATTCCATAATATGGTGGTGGATAATAATGGACCCTATCATATCCTTCCTGCAAAAAGAATGAATCACCTGCTGGATAATGGACATCTACTGCTGCAACCCTGCCTGGATGGTTGAGAACGATCTGTGCCAGTGTACCACTGGCTGCACCACAGGCGGTTCAGCCCTCGTCAGTTACCATTTCAGCAACAACAACACGCTCTGCTCCAGTTGAAAATTTAAACAAAGATAATATTAATATAGAAAGCCCAATAATTTTTAAATATTTCATATTCCTCCTTTATTATATATATTATATTAAAAATTTCTTTTGTGTCAAGGGGAAAATTTTTTTGGATTTATGGAAAACATTATTATTTGTTCTTGACATTCATTAAATAAAAAAACCCGGTGACGACCTACTCTTCCGTACCCTTGCGAGCACAGTACCATCGGCCCTGACAGGCTTAACTTCTCTGTTCGGAATGGGAAGAGGTGTTTCCCTGTCGGTATTGCCACCGGGACATTTTTTGGTTAAGTGGTAATTGGTGAATGGTTAATTTTTTTATTTAACCTTTTAACCATTTAACAAATTTTTAAAGGAAGATGGCGGAAGGAAGTCCAAGTCGCACGACTGATTAGTACTACTCGGCTCAATGCATTACTGCACTTACACCTGTAGCCTATCAAACCAGTAGTCTACTGGTAGTCTTTAGGTCAATTCAGAGTTGCCCCTGAATTGAACGGGAGACCTTATCTTGAGGCGGGTTTCCCGCTTAGTTGCTTTCAGCGGTTATCCCTTCCAGATTTGGCTACCGAGCTATGCCGTTGGCACGACAACTCGTGCACCAGAGATCTGTCCATCCTGGTCCTCTCGTACTAAGGACAGCTCCTCTCAAGTCTCCTACGCCCACGGTGGATAGAGTCCGAACTGTCTCACGACGTTCTGAACCCAGCTCACGTACCGCTTT
>JBBINQ010000020.1:0-13288 GCA_037443805.1 Caldifarciminota bacterium
TCTGCATTTTTGTCTCTTGACATAATATTTTTTTAAGATATAATTATTATTATCTAAGGAGGTTTTTGATGCATAGATTCTGGACACTGCTCCTTTTTGTTGCTTCATTTGTTGGAGCAGCACAAAGACCGGGTGCAGTCTTTTTGTTGATATGGCCCGGTGCACGCGCAACTGCTATGGCAGGTGCTTTTTCTTCCATAGCTGACGATGCCACTGCTTGCTATTATAATCAGGCAGGTCTGGCATTTTTTGATAGACAGAGTATTACTCTTCAGCATGCACCCTGGTTATCTGGTTTACAACAGGGAATGTATTATGAATATGCAGGATACACCAAACCCATAAAGAATGGAACATTTGGACTCAATCTCATTTACCTTACTACAGGACCCACTGATGTTATTGACCCAGATGGGAACTATATTGGCACATATACAACATTTGATATTGCTGCTGGGCTCAATTACGGGTTTAAGCTTACACAGAAACTCGGCATGGGTGCGGGCTGGAAGTTTATCTATTCATATCTTGTTGCACCGTGGGTATTTGGTAGATTGCCTTACCTCGGTATAAAAAATGGTGGCATTGGTATCACTTATGCATTTGATGCGGGTCTACTCTACAAACCACTACAGTTTGGTTCATTGGCAGTAGTTCTGCAAAATATAGGTCCCAACATTGGTTATACTGAAAGTGGGGCTTCTGACCCATTACCTTATACTTTGAGATTGGGCTTAAATATTCAACCGATCAGTTCAAGGGTAATAAAGATAAATATTACAGGTGAAATAACCAAAGTGCTGGTTGGTATGTTTGCCAATCAAGATAATACCTTCTTTGAAAATCTAAAATACGAAATGCAGGAAGCCTGGAAGGGTGCAGGCTTGGAGATAAATTACTATGATTTTGTTCAATTGAGGGGCGGATATTTTTATGATTACGAAGGAAAACGAATAGGATTTACCTTTGGTGGTGGTATAAAAGCAGGTGGATTCTCCCTTGATGTTGGTGTTGATGAGGCAATGTACGATTTTCGCACAACCAACCGTAAATTTTCTCTAAGCTATAAGTTCTAATCAGAGACTTTTATTATAATAAATGATACTGCTGACCGGCGCAACCGGTTTTTTAGGAAGGAATTTTGTCTTTGAATACATAAAAAAAGAACCAATTAGAATCCTCGCTCGCCGCACATCTGATATCAGTTGTTTTAAAAATCATCCACGCATCCATATTGTTTATGGTTGTTATGCGGACAGCAAAAACCTTGAACCAGCACTTAAAGATGTTGAAGCTGTTATCCATTGTGCAGCACGCACTACAGGCAGAAATTTTGGCGAATTTTATGAGGCTAATGTCATTGCTACAAAGAATTTAATTCAGGCGATGAAAAAAAATAAGGTTGAAAAGCTCCTTTTTATCAGTTCACAATCAGCCGGCGGCACAACAAATAATGAAAAAATTGTTGATGAATTTAACGCAGAATTGCCCATCTCATTTTATGGATTATCAAAAAAAATGGCAGAGGATATTGTAAAAGCATCAGGCCTCAAGTATACAATTCTCAGACCCTGTTCAGTTTATGGACCTTATGACCTGGAAATCCTGAAATTTATTCGGTTGCTAAACAAAGGTCTATATCCGGTCATAGGTAATGGCAAAAAATATCTCAGTTTAATTTATGTCCGGGATTTAGTTCGGTTGATGCAAAAAATTGTTTGCAAATCAATTTTCAATCAGAAACTCTATTATGTAAGCGATGGTCTATGCTATGAATTTGATGATGTTGTGCGTGCGATATCCCGAATGTTAAATAGACCTTATTATCTGAAAATTAATGTGCCAGAGTCTTTTGCCTTTATATTTGGATTGCTAAATGATTTATTCTTGCCTGAAAAGAGACGGTTGCTCGGATTTGACAAAGTTCGTGAAATGTCAAAAGATTATTGGGTCTGTCAGAGTAGTTTGATTCATAGGGACATTGAGTGGAAACCAGAATTTAGTTTTAATATGGGTATGGAGGAGACAATAAAGTGGTATAGAGATAATGGTTATCTTGGGCCTTGACGATAAGGCTTTTTAACATATAATAATATATATGAATAAAGGTATAAATATTCAAGATGATAAGTTTCACTGGTATGCCATTTATACCCGTTGCCATCATGAAAGGGCGACCAATAAGATTTTGACTGATTCAGGTATAAATACTTTTCTGCCCGAGATTCTGGTACCGAGCAAAAGGCTGGACCGAAAAAAATTAATTAAAAGGCCATTATTCCCGAACTATCTTTTTGTGCAATTGAATAATCTGAGAGAGAGCTGGCTCAGGGTATACCGCACTTATGGTGTTGTTCGTATCTGTGGAAATGGCAGGCCTACACCAATACCTGATGAAGATATAAATTCAATAAAAATTTTTGTTGAAAGTGAACGTAATATTTATCCTCTACCATTTCTTGTGGTTGGTTCAAAGGTAAGGGTGGTTTCTGGTCCTCTTGCTGGTGCAATCGGTGTTTTAACAAAAGAAGACCATAAAAAAAGGAGACTGGTGGTTTCTATTGAATTGATGGGACAATCAGTTGCGGTTACGCTTGCCGATGATGAAGTAAGGCCCTTTTAATAAAACTTAATGATATTTTTTTATACCGATTTTTGTGTAGACTTCGTCCATTGTTTTTCGGGCAATCTCCTTTGCCCTTTTATAGCCGTCATTTAGAACGTCCAAAATATAATCTGGTTTTTTAACTAATTCTTTACGCTTGTCCTGAATTGGTTTCAGTCCTTTTGAAAGATTTTCTAACAGAATTTTTTTGCAATCAAGGCATCCGATACCAGCACGCATACATTCACTACGGCAGTAATCAATATCTTTCTTAGAAGAGAAGGCGAGGTGAATAGTGTAAATATTACAGACTTCAGGGTTGCCTGGGTCGGTCCTTCTTTTTCTATTTGTATCAGTGACTGCAGTGCTCAATTTTTTCCAGATCGTCTCTTTATCTTCATCAAGATATATACAATTATTTAGAGATTTGCTCATTTTGTTCACACCATCCAATCCGAGAATCTTTGTGATTGTGCCAAGGTATTCTTTTGGTTCAGGAAATGTTTCACCAAAATATGAGTTGAACCTGCGCACAATTTCCCGGGTCAATTCTAAGTGGGGGAGCTGGTCTTCGCCTACGGGTACTACAACCGATTTGTATAGGATAATATCTGCTGCCATTAACACCGGGTAGTCAAGTAGACCCATATTTACATAATCAGGATTTTGTTGCCTCTTTTCTTTAAATGTCGGCACCCTTGTGAGCCAGGAGATCGGGGTTATTGTATTTAAAATCCAGGCAAGCTCAGTGTGTTCTGAAACTGTTGACTGGAGCATCAAAATACTTTTCTGCGGGTCAATACCGGCTGCAATATAATCAACTGCACAGGTGAATATCCGTTCGTTCATTTCCGCGGGATTGAATGGGACAGTCATTGAATGATAATCTACAATACCATAGATGCACTGATAGTCATCCTGGAGTGCAATCATATTACGCATTGCACCGACATAGTTTCCAATGTGTAGTCTGCCCGAAGGTTGAATGCCACTAAAAACATTTCCTTTGCGCATATCCAATAATATCTAATTTTTTGTTCCAGTCAATATAGTTGACAAAGTGGATATAATGGATAACATTAACAATGTTTTTGCTTTTATTATTGCTTGCCCTGGCACCCTGCCTTTTTTTGTTGTGGTATTTTATTCATCGGGATAGATATGAACCTGAACCAAAAAAATATATAGTCAAGATATATCTTTTAGGCGCATTAATGGTCATCCCTGCTGCACTCATTGAATATATTCTTCACCCATTATTTAATTCAACCCCTTCAATAATAATCAATGCTTTCATAATGTCGTTTTTCCTTATTGCACCAACCGAAGAACTATTAAAATTCTTTGTAGTCAAAAATTGGATATATAAACAGATTGAGTTTGATGAGATTATGGATGGCATTGTTTATTGCGTGGCATCTTCCTTAGGATTTGCGACAGTTGAAAATATTATCTATGTTCTTGATAAAGGCGTGGGGACGGGTATCTTAAGGGCATTTTTATCGGTTCCGGGCCATGCATTTTTTGGTGCATTAATGGGTTACTATGTAGGCAAGGCAAAGTTCAATAAACCAGCAGAGCGTAAATTAATATTTCTTGGTCTATTCTGGGCAATATTTGTACACGGGTTATATGATTTTTTGCTGTTAACAGAAACCGCCCTTGCTGTGCTGGTAATAGGATTAATTATAACACTCGGATTTTTTACAAAACGCAATCTACAAAAAGCAGAACTACAGAGCAAAATGCGCACAGATAGTAAAATAAGTGAAAAAGATTCTTAAATTTAATATTATTTTGCTACTTCAGTTGCCCTTGTTTCTCTTACTACAGTAACCTTTATCTGTCCAGGATATTGAATCTCTTTTTCAATTCGGCGTGCAATATCATTAGCCATATTTGCGACTTCAGTATCTGAAACTACTCCAGGGTTGACCATCACGCGCACTTCACGGCCAGCTTGAATTGCATATACCCTTTCAACGCCATTAAATGAAGACACCACATCTTCAAGTGCCTTTAATCTTTTGATATATGCCTCAATGGTTTCTCTTCTTGCACCTGGTCGGGCACCAGAAATTGAATCCGCAATTTCTACAATAAAGGCATACGGTGTATTGGGTATTGTTTCTTCGTGGTGAGCAGCAATTGCATTGATAATGGTTTCACTTTCGTTAAATTTGGATGCAAGTTCAGCACCAATTTGAGCATGAGAGCCTTCCATTGTTAAATCCGCAACTTTGCCCAGATCATGCAACAAGCCTGCCCTCTTTGCGATTATTGGGTCAAGTCCGAGTTCCTGGGCAATCAATGCCGAAAGATATGCAACCTCTTTGGAATGTTGTAACAGATTTTGTCCATAACTTGTCCGGAAGTACATTTTGCCTAAATGCCGGACAAGCTCTGGCGCCAATCCAATAATTCCCAATTCCAGACAGATCTCTTCACCAGTATTCTTTATTGTTGCTTCAATCTCTTTTTGTGCATTTTTTACAACTTCTTCAATGCGTGATGGATGAATTCTGCCATCAGAGATCAGTTTAGACATAGCAATACGGGCGATCTCCCGCCGCACCGGGTCAAAACACGAAAGGGAAATAGTTTCCGGAGTATCATCTATGATTACTTCTACACCGGTCAGGTTTTCAAATGCCCTGATATTTCTTCCTTCTCTACCAATAATTCTACCCTTCATCTCTTCAGAGGGAATTGATACAACAGAAATAGTTGTCTCTGCAGCATGGCTTGTAGCACAGCGCTGAATTGCCTGAATAATAATTTCACGGGCGGTCTCTTCTGCCTTCAAGCGCGCTTCTTCTTTTATACGGTTTAAGAGTGCTGCTGCTTCATGCCTTACTTCAGCCTCTAAGTTTTTCATCAGCGCTGCCTTTGCTTCTTCCCTTGAAAGATTGGCAATTTTTTGCAGTGCTTCAGTTTCTTCTTTAATTAATTGGTCAAACCTTTCGGATTTTACCTGAATAATCTTTTCTCTATTTTGAATATTATGTTCTTTGTTGATGAGTTCCTTTTCTTTATCAATAATAAGGCGTTCGCGGCGCTCCAGCCCATTTTCTTTTTCCAGTAATCGTCTTTCTGCCTTTTCAATTTCTCTACGCCGATTAAGGGTCTCTTTTTCAAAATTTATCTTTTCCTGGTACCACTGTTCTTTTGCCGCAATTTCAGCTGATTTACGATAATTTTCTGCTTCTTTTTTTGCCTCTTCAATAATCTTCCTTGCTTCATCCTGGGCATTGATAATTTTTGCCCGATTGTATCTAAGATAGAAATAAACAACAAAAATTGCTTCTAAAGCCAGAATCACAATGGCAATTATTAACGCTGTCATATAAACCTCCTCGGTCCCGATGCCGAAAAAAAACAGCATCGGGAAAATTTAGATAAAGTTCCCCGCGTATGCCGTGTGGGAAAAAGTCTTTGAACCCAGGGTTAAAGTGGGCGCCTGTTAACTATAGGAGAACCTATAGCCAAACTTGGCTCCCTAACGATGGGTGTTGGCTCAAGACTTAATGCCCATCACGAGCATCGCAGGGAACGAATTAAGTAATCACCTCATCAATCTTAAGAATTAAAGAATTAATTCTCTGCTCTAATTCCAAAATTTTTTGATTAAGATGCTCTTCTTTTTGTAGATATTCATCAACCAGATTTAGACAGGCGAGCACAGCAATCTTGGTGGTTGATGGTAAAGGAAATTCACGATGAATATCCTTCATTTTTTTATCCACAATTTCAGCGATCTTCTTAATTCGCTCCTCATCCATATCTTCGGAGGTTATGCGATAATCATTTCCGAAGATATTGACCACGACCTCATTGGTTTGACCTTTTTGCAAGATTGCTCCTAATGGCTCATAAAATTAAATTCATAAATAATTTTTTATCATAAACTCATTGTTTCAATCTTCTCAATCAGCACATCAACGCGCTTTTTTAATTCGTCTTCTCTTTCTTTGAATTGTTTGTTTTCTTCTTCAAGCAGACTGATTTTCTGCCTGAGTTCATTAATTAAATTTATCATCCGGTCAATCTTTTCCTCAAGTTTTGCTATTCCGTTCAATTGTTCTCCTTTGTTCTTAATGTTGCACCAAAGTTGGTTATAACCTCATTGATAATCTTTTTTACAAAATTATCAACTTCCTCATCGGTCAGGGTTCGGTCCGGTGCCTTGAAATACAATCTGAAACCCAGATTCTTCTTTCCCGCAGGAAGGTTCTTTCCTTTATAATAATCAAATAGTATGACTTTCTCAACAATTGGACCGGCAACACGGTTGATCAGATTTTTCACTGCAGGCACCTCAATATTATCGTCAAACAGGAATGCAATATCCCGGATGTTCGCAGGGAATTTAGGTGGTGGATTATAAAATGGCTCATTGATTAGCGTTAGAATTTTGTCTATAGATATCTCAAAAAAGAAGAATTCACGGTTACATAATTCAGGGGCAATGATGCCGAGGTATCCAAGTTCTTTATCAGAGGAGGTGATCTTTACTGCTTGACTGAATCCAACCTGTTGATGATGCAAAAATTCAATGTTTTTAATCATCAGTGCCTCAAAGAGCATTTCTACTGTGCCTTTGGCATCAAAATAGTTGATATTCTGGTCAGCCTTTTCCCAGAAGTTCGGATAAAGTTCGCCACCGAGAACAGCACCGAGCCTCTTTTCCTGAGTAAATCCAGGACTCAAGAAAATATTACCAACCTCAAAGAGTTTGAGCGAATTGTTACCCTTTGAGTGATTGTACTGAATAGCATCAAGTAGACCCAAAAATAGGGTGGGTCTTAACGCATTGAACCGTTCGTTCAACGGATTTTTTAATTTCACAAACTCACTGTATCCAAGCTCATTAAGACGCTGGCTGGATACGAGTGAGAGGTTGTAGGTTTCACTGAAACCCATTCCGTTCATATAGTGTTTTAAAAATTTAATAATAGCACGGCTTTTGTCATGAATTCTGGTAATTGCCCATCTGCCGGGTATAACATCAGGGATATTCATATATCCGTATATTCGTGCTACCTCTTCATAAATGTCTTCTTCAATCTGGAGGTCATAACGATAATGAGGGATTATTGCCTTCAGTTGATTCTTACCCGACACTTTGATTTCAGATTTTATTAAGAGGTTCTTTATTTCATCAGTATTGAGATTCAGGGAAAGAATAGAGTTCATTCTGTTACGCGAGAACGATATTGTTTTTGGTTTTGCTTTTTTGCCCACACTGATAAATTTGACCTCTTTTGCACCAGCACTAATTTTGAAATCTTCTCCAGTCATTCTTGAAACTTCATCCACCATTGATAGGTCTGCACCCCGTTCAAATCTTATTGATGCTTCAGTTTGAATACCAAGCCGTCTACGGGTATGGGCAATGCGACGGGGATTGAAGAAAGCGCTTTCCAGTAATATGCGTCGGGTGGAGTTCGTAATCTGGGAACAACGTGCGCCAATTACGCCCGCCAATGCAATGGGTCCATTTTTATCAGCAATTACCAGGTCCTTTTCATCTAATTTAAAGACCGTGCCTTCAAGGGTTACGAATTGCTCATTTTTTTGCGCTGACCTGATTATTATGGGCTCTTTTATTAAATCAAGGTCAAAGGGGTGCAATGGTTGACCGGTTAGAAGCATATTGATATTTGTAATGTCAACCACATTATTAATCCCTTTCATTCCCATACAGGACAGGCGCCATTTTACAGAAAAAGGAGATTCTTTGACTACAACATCTTCAAAGATTCTCGCGGTGTATCTGGGGCAACCGTCCAAATCTTTTATCTTCACCACTGCAATATCATTGTGGTTTACCTGTTCAGGATTTTTTTCCTTGTAAGAAAATTTGATTCCCAGACCCAGGCTAAATTCTCGCGCCAGGCCGAGGATTGATAAAAGGTCTGGTCGATTGGTGTTAACTTTAATATCCAAAACCAGATCATCAAAAACATCTTTAAAGTGTGCTCCTTCATTTCCTCTGTCTACAACAATTACACCCGTAGATTTTTCAGCAATGCCCATTTCTTCTTCACTTACCAGCATACCAGTTGACTTAACGCCGTTAAAATCCCTTTCTCCCACTATCTTATCCTTAAATTTTTTTCCTGATGCGACCACAAATACCAGGTCATCTAATTTAATGTTCATTGCAGATGTAACAATCTGATGATGTGTAGTAGTCTTGATATCCAGTATATTTAAATTTTTTAAGGTTGGATGCGGGCTGATCTTCACAATCCTGCCAATGACAATATCACCTGGACAGTATTGATATTGCTGTCCAATCTCCATGCCGAGGTTATTCGCAACCTTTTCCAGCGCCTTAATATCTAATTTTGTATTGAGAATCTCTTCAAGCCATTTAACTGACGCTAACATATTATTTCCTTTAGTTCATTTATTGATATATATTCTATCATATCTAAAATTGTTCCAAAAATCTCATATCATTATTATAGAATACGCGGATATCATCAATAAGATATTTAATCATTGCAACCCGCTCAATCCCCATCCCCAAGGCATAACCAGAATATACTTTTGGTGAAATTTTGACATTCTTTAGCACCTGGGGGTGGACCATACCACAGCCGAGCATCTCCAGCCAGCCCGTATTACCGCAGACCGGACAGCCATCACCCTGACATACTGCACAACTTATGGCAAGTTCTCCAGATGGTTCGGTAAAAGGAAAGAAACTTGGTCTCAATTCATACCTGATTTTTGGTCCAAAAATCTGTTTGACGAATTCACTCAGGAGCCATTTTAATTCACCAAAAGACACACCTTTATCCACATAAAGGACTTCAACCTGATGAAAGACTGGTGAATGGCTCGGGTCAAATGGGTCAAACCTGTAGCATCTTCCAGGACAGATAATTTTTATTGGTGGTTTTGTCTTTTCCATTACGCGTATTTGAACCGGAGAGGTATGGCTCCTCAATAAGAGTTCATCAGTGATGAATAGACTGGAAAAATTGTCACGCGCAGGATGGTCCTTTGGTATATTTAATGCCTCAAAATTATACCAGTCATACTCAATTTCAGGGCCTGATGCAACCACAAATCCAAGATTCTCAAAAAATGATTCTATTTCATCTTGAATCAATGAGAGCGGGTGGCGATGTCCCACATAGCCTGTTCTGCCAGGCAATAAAGGGTCTATCCGAAAAACCGATATTTGATTGAATTCGGATAATTTCGTATTCAAAAACTCATTCAGTTTTGACTTTAACTGATTGATTTCATTCCCTAATTTTCTTTTCTCTTCAAGTGGAAAATTTGCGAGTTCTTTAAAGAGTTCATTCAGTATGCCCTTTCTGCCGAGATAGCGAATCCGGAATGCCTCAAGCGTATTAAGGTCTTTTATTTTATCCAGTTCTGCATTGATGTTTGACTTTAATTCATTAATCTTCTGTTCCATTATTTAACACCCTTTATTTTTCTAACTCTTTGTTGATTTACAGGTTTCAATCAATGAATTAAAGGTCTCTGGATGCTCATAGGCGAGCATTGCCAGTGTCTTGCGGTCCATCTCTATTTTATTTTTTTTCAGGGCATTCATAAACTCAGAGTATTTTAATCCCTTATCCCTTAATGCGGCATTGATTCTTGTTATCCATAGTGCCCTGAAGACCCTTTTCTTCCTTTTCCGTTCTTTATATGCAGAGAGCCACGCCTTCATCACCTGTAATCGTGCTGTCTTATAGAGACGGTGCTTTGCACCCCAATATCCTTTAGCCGCTTTGAGCCACTTTTTTCGGCGCTTTCTCGTATATGGAGCGTTCTTTGTTCTTGGCATTTATTCTTCTCCTTTCATTAAAATCTTGTTTGGGAACGCCTGAAATTTCCGCTTTTCAGACTTCACCAGATAATTATAATCAGATAATAAATTCTGTCAAGTGCCGAAAGCAAATTATTTCTATTTTACGCAACTAAACTAATAAAAATAACTCTGTGATAGCGGCACAGACTATTTAAAATCTTTAAATTTTTTTAAATCTGCCCTGGATACAGTAACCAGTTTTGAAAGTCTTCTTTTATGTCTCCTTGACTTGCCAGTAAGGAGGTGCCTTTTACCTGCTTTCCAGTGCAGAATCTTACCATTCTTTTTAATTTTTACCCGTTTTAACCAACCTCTCTTTGTTTTCAATTTACTCATTACCTGTTCTCCTTTTTTGTGGGATTAAAGTTACAGAAATAATCTGTTCTTCTTGTTTAGGCGGCGCTTCTTCCTTGGCAATTTCCTGAAGGTCGGTTTTTACCCTTTCTACCAATTTCATTCCCAGATGGGCATGGAGTAGTTCCCTGCCACGGAGCCTGAGTTTTATCTTTACGCGGTCGCCTTTTTCTAAAAATTCTTTTATTTTATTCATCTTAACCTGATAATCGTGTTCAGAAATTTTCATTGATAATCTCATTTCACGAATCTGGGTTTGATGCTGGTGTTTTCTGGATGCGCGTTCCTGTCTTTTCTTTTCATAAACATAACGTCCAAAATTCATTAGTCTGCACACAGGAGGTTGGGCATCAGGAGCAACCTCAACCAGATCAACACCACGTTCTCGTGCAATCCTAAGGGCGATGTTAATTTCAAAGATGCCCAGATACTGGCGATTTTCATCCACTAATTTTACTTTTTCCGCCTTTATTTCATTGTTGACTCTTGGTAGGTTTTTAATCTTCTCCTCCTTGTTCTGAGTCAGTTAAATTGAAAAAATCTTTTAATTTCATCTCGCCGAGGTCTCCGCGGCTCCTCTTTCTTACCGAGATGGTCTTCTTTTCAAGCTCGCGCTGGCCAATAATAAGAATATATGGGATTTTTTTGACCTCAGCCTCTCTGATTCGGTAATTTATTTTCATAGATTTACTATTCAACTCGGTCCTTAAACCATGCTTAACACAACGATTAAAAACATCACGGGCATAGGTATTTTCTTTATCAGTTATTGGCATTACCACAACCTGGACTGGTGAAAGCCAGAGTGGGAATGCACCTGCATAATGTTCAATCAGGGTGCCAATAAATCGCTCTAAGGAGCCATAAAGTGCACGGTGGATAACCACAACTTCTTTATGTTGTCCTTTGGCATCCATATACTCTATCTTAAAACGTTTGGGTAGATTAAAATCAAACTGCACTGTGGTTGCCTGCCATGCACGGCCCAATGCATCAAGGATATTGATATCAATTTTAGGACCATAGAATACTGCTTCACCAGATTGAACCTTGTATTGCAATTTGACCTTTTTTAGTGCTGAAATAAGACCATTTTCTGCATTTTGCCACTCTTCATCCGAACCCATATATTTTGATTTTTCCTTCTGGTCGCGTACTGAAAGGTTGACCTGAAAATTCTCAAACCCAAACTTCTTGAAGATGGTGAGGGTTAACTGGAGAATCTTAACTATCTCCTCTTCAATCTGGT
The DNA here is from genome assembly GCA_037443805.1 of Caldifarciminota bacterium. Classification (GTDB taxonomy): domain Bacteria; phylum Hydrothermota; class Tepidihabitantia; order SM23-42; family JAOAFX01; genus JAOAFX01. The sequence goes on from JBBINQ010000020.1 coordinate 12,052, forward strand.
CAGGCCTACAGAAGATATGGGCGTCATCCTGGGTAAAACCCCTGACCCTTAATAGACCATGGAGGGTTCCTGATAGTTCATTCCTATAGACCGTGCCCATTTCTGCAAATTTTATAGGTAATTCTTTATAACTTCTTACCTTTGATTTATAGATGAGAATATGCCCTGGGCAGTTCATCGGTTTTAGTACATACTCTTCATTCTCCACAGGCAGTGTGAACATCTTATCGCGGTAAAAATCATAATGTCCAGAAATCTGCCAGAGATTACTACGGGCAATATGGGGTGTAGAAATGATTTCATAACCGTTCTTGAGATGCTGTTTTATCCAGTAATCTTCAATTAATCTTTTGATAATCGTTCCTTTGGGATGCCAGAATACAAGGCCGGCACCAGCTTCATCAAAGATTGAAAATAGTTCAAGTTCTGTGCCTAATTTACGGTGGTCCCTTTTCTGAGCCTCTTCAAGTTTATGCAGATAATGCTTTAATTGTTCATCGGCAATAAATGATATACCATAAATTCTTGATAACATAGGCAGGCGTGAGTCTCCGCGCCAGTATGCACCCGCAACACTGAGCAGTTTGAATGCCTTTACCATCCCGGTTCTCGGAATATGGGGTCCACGGCAAAGGTCAACAAATTCTCCATTGCGATACAGACTTATCTCTTTGTCTGGGATATCTCGGGCAAGTTCTACTTTATAGTATTCATTGCGTCGGGTAAAGAATTCAATAACTGCTTCTTTTTTCATCACAATACGCTCAAAAGGCATATCAGCCTTTATGATTTCTGCCATTTTTTCTTCTATCCTGGGCAAGTCTTCATTAGTAAAAGGAGTGGGATAGTCAAAATCATAATAAAAACCCTGGTCAATGGATGGACCTATTGCCAGTTTTGCATCAGGAAATAATGCCTTCACTGCCATTGCCATAATATGGGAAGTAGAATGCCAGAAGATTTGCTGCCCCTCTGGGTCATTAAAATTAATCAATTCTATCTCGCAATTTTCATTAAGCGAGGTGCTCAGGTCCTTCAATTCACCATTTATCCGCACCGCAATACATTCTTTATCCGTAATCAGGTCAGCAACCTTCTTGCCGGGTTCAACTTCCATTAATGTTCCATTAAGTTTAATTTTCAACATCTTTCAATTATAGGGCATTTTTTAAATTTGTCAATGGGTTTTTGCAAATTTATTTAATACATATTCACACAACCATGCATCCACCCAGCT
>JBBINQ010000020.1:13388-39690 GCA_037443805.1 Caldifarciminota bacterium
CAGGCATCAGTGTAGTTGACATTACTGTTTATCTTGGTATAATCACAAAAAGGAGTCATTATGCATAACAAAATAATCAAATTTGCAAAGATATGTGCTATGTCTATATTTTCATTACTCATCACAAGGATGGTGTATGCTGAAAATTTAGTATCTAACCGACAATTTAGATTTATCGCACAACTTGAATTCGGAGCCCTGTGGCAGAGCCTATGGAATTAAACCGTGCAATAGTGCGCACAGGGTAAAAATTGTAAACCAATGCCCTTGAGACAGGATAGAAAAGAGCTTGTGATAAAGGCACTAACGCAGAGAGCATGGGTTTATAATGTTGTGGGAAAGAATGAATCTGCTTTAATTGATTCAAAAATAGCCCTGAATCTGGCAAGGAAAATAGCCAACAAAAAATATATAGCAGAATGCTTTTACCTTATGAGTTCGGTGTATAGTTGTATAAGTAAATTTAAATATATGCTAACTTTAGCCAAGCAAGCGTATTTAATAAATATCAAAATTAAAGATAAGAACCAGCAGGCACTGTGCCTTGAAAATATCGGACTTGGATATGGTCTAATCGGCGATTATAACAGGGCATTTAAGCATTTAAATAAAGCCGTGAGACTATATAAAAAAATTGGTGATAGATTGGGTGAGGCATCTTGTTTGAATAATATCGGTGGTATTTATAGCTACAAAGGCGAATATGCTCGGGCAATTAAATATTACAAAAAATCTCTAACAATTAAAAAGACGATTAATGAGCAATTTGAACAGGCATATGATTTCAATAATATCGGCGGTGTTTATGATTATCTTGGGAATTATCCACAGGCACTTGAGCACTATCTATTATCTTTGAAAATGCGTCAAAAGACTGGTGACCGGCAGGGGCAGGCAAATTGTCTTAATAACATTGGCCTTGTATATATTTATCTTGGTGATTATAAAAAGGCTCTTGAGTATTTTAATGAGGCTATAACAATACGAAAGGAAATTGGTGATAAAAGGGGAGAGTCATTCAGCCTTAACAACCTGGGTATTGTATATAAATCACGCGGTGACTATGTAAAGGCACTTGATTATTTTAATGAAGCCATGAAAATTCGTGAGAAAATTGGAGATAAAAGGGCACTGGCATACACTCTTAATGAAATCGGGTCACTGTATATTACAATTAAAAAATTTGATAAAGCAAGAGAAGTATTGCTAAAAGTTGAAAAGATTGCAAGGGAACTCGGTGAAAAAGAGGTTTTAAGAAGATTTTTTATCACCTGGAGTGAGCTGTTGATTGGAGAGGGTAAATACAGTAATCTAAGAACTGCTGAGAATTATGTAGCAAGGGCACTGAAAATAGCTGAAATCTTAAAATCAAAATCGGGTTATGCAATAGCGATACTATTGCAGGCAAGGATTGGTACAATTAAAATAAAACGGTCTACCTCTGCTAATTCAAGGCGATTTAAGAAAATTTTTCACCGCAGATGGCAGTCTGTTCAAAGCGATTTTAAAAAGGCGATTAAAATGTTTAATGAATTGCGGCGTCCATTTGAACTTGCACTTTCTTATTACTATCATGCAGAGGCTTTGAACACAATGTCAAATTTAATTCAGAATAGTGAGCAGATGGCGTTCAGAGAAAAAACAATTAAGGCATATCATCAAAAGGCAAAAGAATTATTTGAGAAAATCAGTGCAGAAGATTATTACCGAAGCTTGTTGAGCAATTGTGACCAGAAGAAATTATGATATACAAAACTTCTAATAAAATGGATATGCGGGTTTCTCAATCAGATTCTGGTTTTATACGTTCTTCTTTAATTAAATTCAGAATTTCCACTCCAATATGCGGTTTGGTCTTATTATTTTTAATCCTATTTTTACCCCAGTGTATCACAGTGCCAGCAATGTATGAAACTGCTGAGGCAAGGGAGGAAAAACGGGCAGGTATTTCAGGACAATATGGTGAAGGCAGTTATAAAGGGCTCTGTGAATCAACAAAATACAATTACAAATATGGTGGTATAAGAGCTGATTATGCAGATGTTAAAAAATACGGAAATATCATTGAGGCAGGTTATGAAATTGGAAGTTCAGTCAATATGTTATATGAAACATCAAGCAGTGATACAAATTATCAGAATGAAGCAATTATGCTACAGCTGGATGGACGATTTACTGGAAAGGTTGTTACTCCCACGAATCCAGTGAGATTGGGATTAAAGGCAGCGTCTGGTCTATTAGTATATGGAGGTGTTTCGCGCACCAATGGAAGGAATGATATAGGCGGAGAAATCTATGGATTATCTTATTTCTCACTCCTGTTAGGTATTGGCAACCCAGAGTTTTTGACCATTGGTTACAACTATTATCCCTTTTTATACACAAATTTTGAACCTTATTATTCTATATTAACTGCCACCTATCATTATAAAAAATATTCTATTACTGCCGGTGGGTTATTGCCACTTGGCCAGGATGAGACTCCCAAATACCATTTTATTTTAGGCATTGGTCTACATTATTGACTTTTGGATATAAAGCAATATAATTAAAATCATGATACCCAAAGAATTCAAAACAATAATTTTTAAAGAGATAAACCAGGTAGGTTATGTTATTTTGAACCGTCCTGAAGTTCATAATGCATTTAATGATAATATGATTGAAGATTTACAAAGGATCTTTGAGGAGATTGAAAATAATCAGGAGATCAGGGTCGTTGTGCTTAAGGGTGAAGGTAAATCTTTTTGTGCCGGTGCAGACTTAAACTGGATGCGCCGGGTAAAAGACTATTCCTATGGAGAAAACTTAAAAGAATCACTTGCGCTGGCAGATATGCTTTACAAGATTTATACTTGCTCAAAACCGACCATTGCCCAGGTGCATGGATATGCGATTGGCGGTGGAACCGGGCTCGTTGCAGTCTGTGATATTGCAATTGCAACAACTGATGCAAAATTTAGTTTCAGCGAAGTGAAACTCGGGCTCATCCCTGCCTGTATCTCTCCCTATGTTGTAAAAAAATGTGGTGAGGGTAAATGCAGGGAGTTTTTTTTGACCGGAGAAAGGATGTCTGCAGAAAAGGCATTCAATGCCGGATTAGTGAATATCATAGTTCCACCTGATTGCCTTGATAAAGCAGTGCAGGGGCTTGTGGACCAGCTCATTTCAAGCGGCCCTGAGGCAATAAAAAAATGTAAAGAATTGCTCCGCAATGTGCCATCAATGGAACCTGATGAGTTCAAAAAATATACTGCAGAAGTTATTGCCCAGATGCGTATTTCTCCTGAGGCACAGGAAGGTATGTCAGCATTTTTAGAAAAACGAAAACCAAAATGGATGGAATAATTAAATGATGGATACTGATAGAACTATTGAAGGGAAACAACTTCAGATATTTAGAAGTATGGCTCCAGCAAAAAAGTTAAGTTTGAGTTTAGAACTTAGTAACATAGCAATTGAATTACTCAAATCAGGAATTAGACAACGATGCCCAGATTATACTGATAAACAGGTAGAACAAACTCTTAAAAGAATTTTGCTTACTGATGCATTGTTCGCGAAAATATACAGAAAATGATACAGAAGGAGATTTTATATAAAGTTATACAATTGTTTGAGAAATATAAAATTGATTATATGATAAGCGGGTCATTTGCCAGTAATCTGCATGGTGTTCCCAGGGCAACATTTGATGCAGATATTGTGATAAAGATTGATACGGAGTCACTTAAAAAATTTAGTGATGAAGTTTCCAATGATTTTTATGTTGAGATTGAATCTGCGGATGATATAATAAAAAATAGAAAAATATTTAATGTTATTCACTATGACACCGGTTTTAAAATTGATTTAATACCAATTAAAAAGCGTGAATTTAGTGAAGTTGAATTTCACCGGCGTCAAATGGTTGATTTTATGGGAATGAAATGTTGGTTTTCTTCTGCCGAAGATACTCTTTTGACAAAACTGGAATGGGCAAAAATGGGGAATTCAGAGCGCCAGTTCCAGGATGCGCTGGGTATTGTGAAAGTGCAGAGTGATAAACTTGACTGGGTGTATCTGAATAAGTGGGCAAAAGAATTAGGGGTGCTTGAACTTCTTGAGAAGACAAGAAATGTTTAGAAAAATTTTGATTGCCAATCGTGGTGAGATTGCAATAAGGGTTGCCCGTGCTTGCAAAGAGATGGGTATCTCTGTGATTGGAGTTTATTCTTCCATTGATAAAGATTCACTCCATTTAAATTTTTGTGATGAGGCAGTATGTATAGGTGAACCACCGCCATTATCAAGTTATCTCAATATTCAGAAGTTAATTGAAGTAGCAAAAAGCACCGGTGCAGAGGCGATTCATCCAGGTTATGGATTTTTAGCAGAGAATCCCGCATTTGCAAAGGCATGCGAAGAGAATAGTATAATTTTTATTGGACCTTCATCAAAGGCACTGGCACTCGTGGGTGATAAGGTTGCTTCCCGTATTACAGCCAAGAAGATTAATGCGCCAATCATTCCAGGAATGGAAGTTTCAGGTGGAGATATTAAAGAATTTTTGAAGAAAGCAAAAGAGGTCGGCTATCCGGTTATTGTCAAAGCTGCATTGGGTGGTGGTGGTAAAGGAATGCATATTGCAAAGGATGAGAAAGAACTGAATGAGAATATTGAAACAAGCAGGCGTGAGGCAAGGAGTGCGTTTGGTGATGAATCGGTCTATATAGAAAAATATCTTGAAAAGCCGAGGCATATAGAATTTCAGGTTTTGCGTGATAAATATGGAAATGTTGTTCATCTCTGTGAAAGGGAGTGTTCAATTCAGCGCAGGCATCAGAAGATTATTGAAGAGACACCATCACCAGCATTGACACCCGAGTTGCGGGAAAGGATGGGTGAGACTGCAAAAAAAATTATCGCTGCAGCAGAATATGTAAACGCTGGCACAGTTGAATTTCTGCTTGACCAGGACAAAAATTTTTATTTTCTTGAAGTCAATGCACGGGTTCAGGTAGAGCATCCTATCACAGAGATGGTCACAGGTTTTGATATTGTGAAGCGACAGATTATGATTGCGGCAGGAGAAAAACTGGACATCAAACAGGAAGATGTGCTTCAGCGTGGCAATGCAATTGAGGCGAGAATCTATGCTGAAGACCCGGACAACAATTTTCTACCTTCACCAGGGAAAATTCTATTTTTACAGGAGCCACAGGGTCCTGGTATCAGGGTGGATTCAGGAATATATTCAGGCTGGAATGTGCCGCCACATTATGACCCGATTCTGTCAAAATTGATTGTCTGGGCAGAATCAAGGCAGTCAGCAATTGCAAAACTTTCCCAGGCATTGAATAATTATGTAATTTTGGGTATAAAATCAAATATTGGATTTTTGAAAAAGATTATTGAAATACCACAATTTATTAATGCAGAATTACATACCCATTTTATTGATGAGAATATAAAGAGCCTTGCGCCTAAAAAAGATTTACTTGACATTGCCCTGATTGCTTCTGCGATGTCCACGATGAATAATAGAAAGGTTGAAAAGGTTGAAGTTCAATCATCAATGACCAACCCCTGGCTTGAAATTGGAAAGTGGGAAATATGCGGACATTGAAATTAAAATACCTAAATACCTACATTCCTAAATACCTAAAGATTACTCATTTTTTTCTAATCGTAGTGGCAGAGTTTAGTTGGCAAAGGATTCGGTAGAAAATGGAAATAAAATTTAGATATTTAAGTGATACTTATACAGTTCACTTAGACAAAGAAGGTGATTTATATAGGGCGACCATCAATGGTAAAGAATACAAAGTTCAGGAACTTACCCTGCAATCAAATAATGGGCGATATAACATTGATGATAAAGTGTTTAATATTTTTTATGCAGTTGATAAAGAGCGGGTATATGTCTTAATAGATAATGAATATTTTATATTTGAACAGGAAAAGTCAGGGACAAAAACAAGAAAAAGTGCAGTTGGAGAAAAGGGTAATAATGTTGCCTCACCTATGCCCGGGCTTCTGGTTAAACTGCCTGTAAAAATTGGAGAAAAAATAGGTGCAGGTGATGTCCTGGCAATTGTAGAGGCAATGAAGATGCAGAATGAACTACGGTCACCTGCGAGCGGTATTGTGAAAAAGATAAACTACAAAGAAGGTGACCAGGTAGACGCCTTTGTGCCAATTGTAGAAATAGAACTTATTTAGAACTTTCACACAGTGTAAAATATTTATATTTTACATTCACTGAATAAATATTACCAGGTTCAGGGTGACAAAAGGAGGATTGAGGGGGATTCAGACTTTCTTGACTTAAAAGAAAAATCATGGATAATTAGTAGTATGGTAAATTTTTGTCTTTTTTTCTTGCTGCGAGTAAAAAAAGGATACATAGAGAGACATTTATGGATTTGACCCATATTGAAATAAACGAGCAATTCAAGAGGGCACTTGATTTAATGGAGCAGACCAATAAAAATGTCTTTATTACCGGCAAGGCAGGGACAGGCAAGTCTACACTTTTAGAATACTTTCGTTCAATTACAAAGAAAAAGATAGTTGTCTTAGCACCGACCGGTGTTGCGGCGTTGAATGTCGGGGGCGAGACCATCCATTCTTTCTTCGGTTTTCTGCCAGATGTTACTATAGAAAATATTAAAAAGTTGCATTCCGAAGATAGAAAAACTTATCAAGAGCTTGATGCAATTGTAATTGATGAAATTTCAATGGTCAGGGCAGACTTACTTGATTGTGTGGATAAATTTTTAAGATTGAATGGAAAAAATCCTGCTGCACCTTTTGGTGGAATACAGCTGATATTTATTGGCGACCTGTATCAGTTACCGCCTGTTGTAACAACAAAAGAGAAAAAGATATTTACCGAACACTATCAGAGTCCATACTTTTTTAATTCCAAAATTTTTAAGGAATTAGCAATTGAATTTATAGAGCTGGAAAAGGTCTATCGTCAGAAGGATGCGAAGTTTATTGAACTATTAAATCAAATCAGGAATAATACAATCACTGAAGATAGTATCAATATTTTAAATAGTCGTGTTGGAGCACAGCTGGCGCACAAAGAAGATGATTTTGTCGTTTATCTTACAACCCTGAATAAGATGGCATTAGAAATAAATAATGAATATTTAAACAAATTACCCGGAAAATCTTATCAGTGGATTGCTGAAGTAAGCGGTGAATTTGACCCCAGTGCATTTCCTACAGATTTTGAATTGACCATTAAACCCGGTGCCCAGGTTATGATGTTGAACAACGATGCCCAGAGAAGATGGGTTAACGGCACATTGGGCAGGGTTTATAAAGTACAGTATGCCAAAGAAGAAGAATACGATGTTATTGTAGTGCAACTGCAGAATGGCAAAAGGGTGAATGTGGAACCATTTACCTGGGGAATATACCATTTTGAGTATAATGAAGAAACAAAACAGATTGAATCTGAGGTTGTAGGTACTTTTAAGCAGTTTCCATTGAAACTTGCCTGGGCAGTAACGATTCATAAGAGTCAGGGAAAGACATTTGATAGGGTAATAATTGATGTGGGCAGAGGAACATTTGCCGGTGGTCAGGTCTATGTGGCATTGAGCAGATGCACATCATTTGAAGGTATCAGTCTGAAAAAACCGATAAAGAAGGGGCATATATTTACAGACCGGCGCATAGTCAAATTTTTAACAAATTTTCAGTATAGAATTTCAGAAAAAGAAATGCCCTTAGAAGAGAAGATAAAGATTATAAAAGAGGCAATAAAGGATAATGCACCAGTTGAGATTACCTATTTGAAACCCAATGATGAAAAAAGCAGAAGAATTATTAAGCCCCTTTCAATCGGTGAATTTTTTTATCAAAACAAGCGATTTTTAGGGCTCAGGGCATTCTGTGAAAAAAGAAAAGAAGAGCGAACATTCCGCATTGACAGAATCTTGAGAATGCAGATGATAAAAAAAGGATAATAGAAAATATTTTGCTTAAGGGTCTTTACGGAGTCAAGAATATAGTAAGTAGTAGGTAGTAAAAGGACTTGACCCATAGTATATTATAGTTATAATTATCTATATGCCTGAATGCGAATATAATAAAATGGAAATATTCAAACAAAAGATTGAAGAGGAGAAGGCATACTGGGATGGGAAAATACTTGATGGTATAGTTCCAGATATAAGAAAGCAGACCCGGGAAAAAGAAGTAAATTTTATCTGGGATGACCCGCAAATTGAAATGATTTTGAGAAAAAGAGAAAGGGATTTTATCATTGAGCAGGCAGCAAAACACAAGGGTGGAAGAATCTTAGAGATTGGTTGTGGTGTGGGTTGGTTATCATTGGAACTGGCACGGGCGGGTATGAATGTGATTGGTATTGACCTCAGCGACAGAAAGATTGCAGTTGCCCGTGATTACTACAACAGAATAAAAAAAGAAGAAAATTTTAGTGGAAGCATTGAGTATATTGTGGACTCAATCCATAATGTTGATTTTCCTCCTTCATCACTTGACGCCATCGTTGCCTGGGATTCATTACATCATATTCCTGATATTGGACAATTGATAAAAAAAATCAAATTGTGGTTAAAGGATAATGGAGATTTTATGGTTTGTGAGCATATGGGTAGTAATTTTTTGAACCGAGTTGTAATCATTGCGATATACTTTCTGCCCGTAATTGATAAATTAAAAATACTAAAAAAAGTTGCGAAAAAAATATGGACGCCAGAAGCGGTCAAGAGGGCACCACTTGATGGAATTACAAGATGGGAGATGATAAAAGAGATCAAAAAAAATTTTATTGATATAAAATACAGAACTGTGCTTGCATTTTGCTATTATGTTGCACCTTTTTTATCATTAAGAGATAATCTGAGATATAGATGTCTCCATTTCTTTAAAAAACTTGATGATTCTCTTATAAAACTGAATTTCTTACGCGGTGAATACCTTTTTGTTCAGGTAAAAAAAATTCAAGAAAGGAGCAAAAATGAATAGAACAATCTTTTTTATTTTTGTTCTGTTGTTCAGTGTGCAGGTTATGGCAATGCCGCCACACTATCCACTGAAGGCTGACCATTTCTGTATTATTGGTCCTCCCCGTGCAGAGCCGAAAGACCTTTCTCGTGGTTCAATTGAGACCTGTGTAATTCTGATTCAGTTTTCTGATAATCGTGCAGATACTATAAATCGTGGACCAGCGCGCTATGATAGTATGTTCTATTCTACCGGGGTATATTATGGACAGTATCGTCAGGGCAGTTTGAATGATTTTTTCAAAGAAAACTCTTATAACCAGACTGATGTGCGTGGCGGTATCTGCGGCAACCGCTGGTGGATGTCAAATCATACCTATGCTTATTATGACGACGGAAATTATATGCTCAGCACTGGTTATCAACTTGCCCGCGATGCAGTTCAGGTTGTTGATGCAACAGTAAATTTTCATCAATACGACCTGAATAACGACAATCACATTGATGGAGTCTTTGTGGTGCATGCAGGTCCTGGCGCAGAGGATACAGGTAATCTGCATCAATGCTGGTCACATGCCATCCCTAGTTTTAATTATACAACAAATGATGGAGTGGTTATTGATGGAGCAACAAATGTGCCTGAGGTAAATCTTGTGACCCCGGCACTTGATACTACACTTTGCTGTATTGGAGTGATGTGCCATGAACTTGGTCATGTAGTTGGATTACCTGACCTTTATGATTATTCGCGCAATACCTGGGGTGTGGGTTACTGGAGTTTGATGGGTTATGGTGCCTGGGGTGCAGGAGGAAACACACCCTGGAGCCCTTCTCATTGTGATGCCTGGTGTAAGAAAACAGTGAACTGGTTGAGTTATACACCAATAACTGCAAATATCTTTGGTTTAAAGATTCCTCCCCTTGAAACCAACCCGGTTGCATATCGGGTATGGCGTAATGGAGTTGTCAATGATACTTTTTTTATCCTGGAGAATCGTCAAAGCATAGGATTTGATACGCCATTACCTGGAGAAGGATTATTGATCTGGCATATTGACCCTCGCTATGGGGGTTCCTACCATAATGTTCTGGATATTGAAGAGGCAGATGGTTGTGATGACCTTGACCATGGCTGGGGTTATAGGCCTGACCCCCATTATTACCATCATGAACTTGGTGATTCAGGTGACCCATATCCTGGAGATAGTAATAATACTATATTCGGACCCAATACTTATCCATCAAGCAATAGCAATTACGGAGTTACTACAAATATTACTGTGCGTAATATTGCGATTGTAGGTGATACTGTTATCTGTGATGTTATTATTAATCCAGTTGCGATTGGTGAATCTTATAATGGAAATCGTCAACAAGAATTCAGTATTAGACCAATGCCTGCAAAACGGATGCTAAATATTTATTATAATTTATTGGAGAGTGAGGAGGTCAAAATAGGATTATATGATATAACCGGTAAAATGGTGGATTGTGTTTATTCAGGTAGAATTAGTGGTGCAGGAATAATAAGATTTGTGCCTGAGATGCTTGTGAATGGAGTATATTTTTTGCGGATTGAAAAAGGAGAAAGCAAAGAGGTCATAAAATTTGTTTATTTCAGGTCTTGACAATGGTCAATAAATAAATATACTTTATTATTAATTAATATATTAGCGTAAAATAACTCTACCCATTGATTTCTGAAGAAAGAGATTGTAATAGGAGGAATTAATGGAGGCAATAAATGGGTTGATTTATGACTTGGAACAGACTGGCGAAATGAATGGATTAGATGAATATAGAGAACCGTCCCTTAAACGGGTTTTTGATGTTTTACTGAGCGGGTTTGGATTGGTTCTGTCTTCCTGGCTATGGGTGCTAATCTGGATCGGTATCTGGTGTGAGGATGGTTCTCCTTGCTGCATAAAGCAATTGCGCATTGGAAAAGGTGGCAGGATATTTAAGGTAATAAAATTTCGTTCAATGCGCAAATCTGCTCTTAATGAAACAATTAATCATCAAGCAGTTGAAAATGACCCGAGGGTTACGCTTATGGGTAGATTTTTGCGAAAGACTGCGCTGGATGAATTGCCCCAGTTAATAAACATATTTGTTGGAGATATGAGTTTTGTTGGTCCAAGGGCACTTCTACCCGCAGAAGTTGAGCAGTATGATTGTTATCTCCATATTAATGAAATACCAGGATATAATAAAAGAATAATGATGCGTCCTGGTTTGACTGGAATTGCCCAGATATTTGCCCCGCGCGACCTGCCCAGGCGACATAAATTTAAATATGATTTGTTATATCTCCATAAGATGGGTGTGTTATTTGATATTAAACTCATCGCAATCTCTTTCCTCATTACTTTTGTAGGAACCTGGGAACGAAAACGAAATAAATTAAAGTTTCTGAAGAGTTCAAAATGGGGCTTGACAAAATAGAAGATTTGATTATAATATATAATATAAGAGGATAGCATGGTGGATTATTTTCGTATAACTAAGGAGGTGTTATGATAATCGTTTATTTGGTTATTATTTCACAATTATGTCGCACATCTGGTTATTTAGATATGCCCACTGTTCCACAATATGATATTAGAGGGATGTGGGGAGTAACCACGATGTTTTCTTTTCCAATGTATTCAGATGACCCTAATCCAAATGACAGTGTATTTGTTGACCCGAAAGACTTTTCCATGGCATTTAAATATGGTTTTGGTAAAGGTGAACTTGCCATTTCTATGTTCACACCCACGACCTGGGTCGCAAGTGTGAGTTATTTATTAAAACCTGCGAAAGAGAGCGGAACTGCCTGGTTCTGTGGAGTGGATGATATTTCCTATGCAAAGCATATTTCTACAGTAGGTGCGGGTGGCAATGACGGAACAATTGAGGAGATTAGTTATCACAAATATATGAATGGTAGACCCTGGGAACTATTTTCAGGTTATATTGCCATGCAAAAGTATTTTGGCAGGATTGCCAATTTTGTGATAGGACTTGGACGGGGCAGGTTTGTTGGTTATGGATGGCGGAGTCATATCTTTAATACTGATTTTCTTGTGCTTGGTGAAGATTATAGAACAAAAGACCACTCCTGGTGGGCATTCGGTCTGTTTATGGGTGGTTCATTAAAGTTTCCTTTTGGACTTGAAATGTCAATGGAGATGGATGGCAGGGATGCAAATGTTGGTTTGAAGTACCATTTTCCAGTAGTTACTGCAACACTTGCCCTTTGTAAGGTTGAGTATCTTGGACATTTCCGTCCCTGGTCGCCACGCTGGACATTCGGTCTTGAAGGCAATAATCGTAGCGCTGTTTCTGCACCAAAGGTTGGCTCAATTGAATGCGAAATAAAGGACCAGACCACAAAAGCATTGTTGGCAAATTGTGTGGTAGACATTAAAGAAATTAACAAAAGGTACAGGGCACCAGCAGGAACTTTCAGTTTAAGCTTGCCTGCAGGGAATTACACAGTTACTGTGAGTACTCCTAATTATGTTGATTATATTGCAAAAATCAGTGTGAAGCCCGGGGTGAAAAGTAAACTGGTCTTTAATCTGAAAAAGACAGAAGAGGCAATCCAGCGTGAAATTGCCGCAATGGAAAGAGAAAAGAGTATTAAAACTTATCTTTCTCAGGGTAAGATCTACTTCTCAGAAGGTAATCTCAAAGAGGCAAAGAAGGCATTTGAAATGGTCCTTTCCCTTGACCCGGACAATGTTGAAGCAAAGAATTATCTGGGTAATGTTGAAACTCGGAGAAATGAGCTTATAAGTGCTTATCTTACTGAGGCGCGCAACCGGGAAAAGGCGAACGATTTTGCCAAGGCAATTGAATTCTATCAGAAGGTGCTTGACCTTGATGCTCAGAATACTGAGTCAAGTGAGGCGATTACACGATTGAAAGCAAAGGTTACTCAGGAGAAAAAACCACCAACCACGACCAAACCAAAAGAACCTGAAAAGAAGGTAACACCACAAGAGATTGAGGCATTGTATAAAAAGGGTGTAAGTTATTTCTCGGCAAACAATTTTGACGAGGCACTTAAGGTCTTTAATCAAGTTCTTGCGCTTGACCCTAATCACAAAGGTGCCAAGGATTACAAAAAGAGAACTGAAGCACGGCTCAAGGTTTTAAAAGGTGGTGAGTAGAATAATATTGAAAAATCTAAAAAAAAATGCCTGCCTTCTGGCAGGCATTTTTTTATAATTGACATTTACCAATTTTTGCATAAAATGATAATTAATTCCTATATGGAGACTATATCATCAAGCAGCGAAAGGAGAATGGATGGCGTGGTCTGGTAAGAGTCACCTTGATAATCTTGAAGAAGTTCTTATGAATCTGCAGTGGTTGATTCAGCCAGATACGGTCATCACTGAACTCCCTTTTGACCTTGAATTTCTCAAGAGGCCTGATGTAGAACTTTTTGCTGAATGGTGTCCGGGTGCAGTGAGTAAAAATGAACTGGAGGAAGGTAGATATACCATAAACAAATACCTCGTAAAATTTTTTATTGATAAAACCTATCCCCAGCTTTCAATGGTTGGCAAAAAAGAGAAGATTGATAAAATTATTCAGGATATTCATAAATTGCTCAATAAACCTTCGTACGAGCCAATATACTTAAATAAAGAAAATATTGAAAAGATTATTGAAGAGACAAATAATAAACCAGGTGAGACCCATATTGATAAGACAAAACGCCGGATAAAGGTAGCAGTTTCATTACGCTGGCTCCAGGACAAAAGTTTATTTAGTGAATTGAGTGAACAAACAAGAGAATATATCCAGCGCATCGGTGACCTTTATGGATTACTTAACCAGAAACAGCACATTGATACTACAAGTATGCATAATTATACAATACCTCAAGAAGACCTCAAAAAACTGGTTGACGACTATGAGACAAAGATGGAACTAACGCTTCTTACTGCTGACCAGGAGATAAAAAAGGCAAAGCAGCGCATCAGCGGTATCAATTATAATGGGCTGGGTGTGGTGCGGGAGCCTTTAAACCGATTGAAAAATTTCATAGAGAAAAGAAGTTCAGATGATTATGATGAGATGGAGCGTTTTAAAGATTCAATATTTATCACAATAATACTTAATTATATTAAAGACCCCTATATCCAGAATACAAATGACGCCAAAAATGTTATTAAACTCGTTGTGCCTATCTATGTTAAATTTAAGAATTTTAATGTATAATTTTGTTTATAAATAAAATATGCAAAAAGGCTTATTAATTCTTGAAGATGGGACAGTAATTGAAGGTAAAGGATTGGGCGTAGAGGGGATTGCATACGGTGAACTTGTGTTTAATACTGCAATGTCTGGATATGAAGAGGCATTTACTGACCCTTCGTATGCCGGGCAGATTTTATTGATGACTTATCCTTTAATTGGAAATTACGGATTCAATACCAAATACAAGGAATCTGAAACCGTTAAAATTCGCGGGCTCGTAATAAAAGAGCCCGCTTTTTTTTCCGCCAGCAATTTAAAAATAACCAAATACCTGCAGCAAAATAGATTGTCCTGTATATGGGATATTGATACCCGTCAACTCACACTTAAATTACGATACTTTGGAACAATGAAGGCAATGCTGGTGAATACCTCAAAAGTGTTAAATACTAAATTATTAATAAAAAAACTAAAGAAAATGGCACACCCCCATTCACAGAACCTTGTCGCTGAAGTTTCTTGCAAATCTATAATCTACCACAATAATCGCCATAAAAAGAGAGTAATACTTATTGATTGCGGGGTAAAAAATAGTATTATAAAAAACTTATTAAATTATTTTTCAGTAGTTCAGGTGCCTTATAATACAGATTTAAATTCAATTAAAAAACTCAATCCAGATGGCATTGTGATTTCCAATGGTCCGGGCAATCCTGGGCATCCAGCACTGATGAGTTCAACAGTAAAAACAGTGAGGGGATTAATAAAAATGGGTTACCCAATCTTTGGCATATGCCTGGGCCACCAGTTACTCGGCATAGCACTCGGTTTAAAGACATATAAACTCAAATTTGGACATCGGGGATATAATCATCCAGTTAAATGTTTATGGAATAATCGCATCTATATCACTTCTCAGAATCACGGATATGCCCTAAAGGCATCGGACAAAGATAAGAATATAATCTTTGACTGGTTCAATTTGAATGATGGAACAGTTGAGGGAATGCACCACAGTCTATTACCTATTTTTTCTGTTCAATTTCATCCTGAGGCATCACCTGGACCTTATGATACAAAATTTCTATTTGGTAAATTTAATTATTTAATAGATGCCAAAGCGCCGCGATATTAAAAAAGTTTTAATCATTGGTTCGGGCCCAATAATCATAGGCCAGGCTGCGGAATTTGATTTTTCTGGTTCTCAGGCGAGCCGTTCATTGCGTGATGAAGGATACAAAACGATTATTGTCAATTCAAATCCTGCAACAATCCAGACCGATTTAGAAACTGCAGATACTGTTTATATTGAACCCCTTACCGAAGAGATATTAGAAAAGATAATTGAAAAAGAACGTCCTCAGGGCATTCTACCAGGATTCGGAGGCCAGACCGGTTTAAATCTTGCCTATGAACTTGCCCGAAAAGGCATACTTCAAAAATACAAAGTAGAGTTGTTGGGGACAACTATGCAATCAATAGAGATGGCTGAAAATCGCGATTATTTCCGGAAACTTATGAATGATATTGGTGAGCCAATTCCACATAGTTTTGCGGTCCATAGTTATAATGAGGCGCAGGAAGTGGTGAAAAAAATGAAGTATCCCATCCTGATTCGTCCCGCATATACCCTGGGCGGAACCGGGAGTGGCATTGCATATAATTCTGAACAATTATATGAGGCAGTAATAGGCGGTTTAAATCGTTCACCCATAAAACAGGTTCTACTTGAAGAAAGTGTGCTGGGCTGGAAAGAGTTTGAATACGAGGTAATGCGCGACCATAGTGATAATTGTATTATTATCTGTAGTATGGAGAACATTGACCCAATGGGTATCCACACGGGCGAGAGTATTGTGGTTGCTCCTGCTCAAACTTTAACAGATAAAGAACATCAGATACTACGCAGTGCAGCGATTAATATTATCCGTGCATTAAAGATTGCGGGTGGTTGCAATATTCAATTTGCGGTCAATCCTGAAAAATGGGAATATCGGGTAATTGAGGTTAATCCCAGGGTATCGCGCTCATCTGCACTTGCCTCAAAGGCAACTGGTTATCCTATTGCACGTGTCAGCGCCAAGATTGCGCTTGGATTTAATCTTGATGAAATCCAGAATGCGATTACAAAAAAGACCACAGCCGGATTTGAACCTGCCCTGGACTATGTGGTCGTTAAGATTCCACGTTGGCCATTTGATAAATTTCCTACAGTTGATAAGAGATTGGGAACTCAAATGAAGTCTACTGGTGAAGTGATGGCAATCGGTTCAACAATAGAAGAAGCTCTGCTCAAAGCAGTGCGTTCACTTGAGATTGCAAAAAGTGGATTTGAACCAGAACAATGGAGAGAATATGAATTAATATATGAACTACAAGAACCAACAGACCAGCGTATTTTTGCGATTGCTGAAGCATTACGCCGTGGTTATACAAAAAAGAAAATTTCTGAACTTACCGGGATCTCTGAATTTTTCATTAACAAAATAGAAAACATTATTACATTAGAAAGATTGTTAAAAAAGGCGGGTCCTGAGCCGCATCTTATCCTTGAGGCAAAAAAACTTGGTTTTAGTGATGAATATATTGCGAAGATTTTGGGTACAACTGAGAATGAGATAAGGTATCTACGCCATAATCATAAAATTGAACCGGTCTTTAATATAGTTGATACGTGCGCTGGCGAGTTTGAGGCATATACTCCTTACTACTACTCAACATACTGGGGAAAAAATCAATCAGAAAGAAAGAAACAGAAACAAAAAAAGAGTATAATGATTATAGGTTCAGGTCCAATAAGAATCGGACAGGGGATTGAATTTGATTACTGTTGTGTCCATTCAGCCATTGCCTTAAAAGAGATGGGATATGAAGCGATAATCATTAACAATAATCCTGAAACTGTTTCCACTGACTTTGATATTTCTACAAGGCTTTACTTTGAACCATTGAAATTTGAAGATGTATTAAATGTTTTACTGAGAGAAGAACCTTATGGACTTATAATACAATTTGGGGGTCAAACTTCTTTGAACCTGGCAATACCTTTATTAAAGGTAATAAAAGAGTATCAACTGAAAACAAAGATTCTCGGCACAAGTCCAGTGAGTGTTAATAAAGCAGAAGACAGGGAAACATTTTCAACGATATTAAAAAAACTTAATATTTTGCAGCCGCCTTTTGCCACAGGGTTCAATTTTGAAGAGGTCAAAGAAATTGCGCAGAAGATTGGATATCCAGTGTTAGTGCGACCGAGTTATGTCCTGGGCGGCAGGGCAATGGAGATTGTTTACGATGAACATGAACTGGAGAGATATGTAGGAATGGCAGCACGGGTATCACCTGACCATCCAATTCTTGTTGATAAATACATTGCCAATGCCACTGAGGTTGATGTTGATGCCCTGTGCGATGGTAAGGAGGTTTTCATTGCGGGTATAATGGAGCATATTGAGCAGGCCGGTGTGCATTCGGGCGATTCATATTGTGTAATGCCACCAAAAACTCTTTCTGATAAAACAATCAAGCAGATTAAAGAGATTGTTAGAAAAATTGCAGTAGAGTTAAATACTGTAGGTTTGATAAACATCCAGTTTGCAGTTCAAAACAACATAGTCTATGTTTTAGAGGCAAATCCACGCGCTTCAAGGACAGTTCCCTATGTTTCAAAGACCATAGGTATACCCCTTGCAAAACTTGCTACAAAGATAATGTTAGACTATAGACTTAAAGATTTTAATTTGCCCGAAGAGATAAAATTTGATTTTGTCTCAATAAAAGCCCCGGTCTTTCCATTTTTGAAATTGCCAGGCGTGGACCCAATACTCGGGCCAGAAATGAAATCAACAGGCGAAGCAATGGCAGTGGACAAAAAATTTGGTGCTGCTTATTATAAAGCCATCCTTGCAGATAATAAGTTCACCAATTCGGGAGCTGTCTATATTACGGTGCGCGATGATGATAAAAAAGAAATTTTGCCCATTGCACAGCAACTTAAAGAACTTGGCTTTAAAATAGTTGCGACCAGAGGGACTGCACAATTTCTTAAGGACAATCAAATTGATGCTGAGACTGTATACAGGATTAGTGAACACAAATCGCCTAATGCCCTAAATTTAATGAAAGAGGGTAAGATTAACTTGATTATAAATACTCCCACAATGAGTTATAGTGCGAAAAGGGATGGTTATACTATGCGCCGTCTTGCAGTGGAATTGAATATTCCTTTTATTACTGCAATCACCTCAGCATATGCTGAGATTGAAGCGATAAAATTCGCTAAATTAGGTAAACTGAGTATCAGGCCGCTCAAGCATTTTACTCATAAAATAATTGATTGAGTAGAATAATTTTTTAGTCCTTTACTCTGCGTTTTAAGGATGCGAAAATACCAATAATACAGAGTATCGTGAAAACAATAAAAGAAATTTTTATGGCATTTAAAAATACTGGATAAAATTCCGGCGTAATCTTTACCCGACCAAGGGTCAAAGAAAATATAAGCATTACCATACCCATACTGGACATCTGTCCCAGTAATCTCATTGTTGCCAGTGTGCTTGATGCAATGCCATAATAGTTTTTTTCAACTGAACTCATTATGGCATTTGTATTAGGTGATGAAAAGAGACCAAAGCCCAGCCCCATAATTAATAGGTTCAGGATTATAATATTTATTGGGGTTGAATTTTGAAGAAAATTGAGGACAAAAAGGCTAGTGGCAGTTATTCCCATACCAATGGAGGCAATAATTGCAGGTTGAATACGGTCTGATAACCTGCCTGCAAACGGTGATAATATGGTCATTGTCACAGGTTGTGCAATGAGAATTATACCGGCATACTGGGGAGAGTATCCTTTGATATACTGGAGATAAAGGCTCAATAAAAAAGCGACCGCACTTGTTGCACTGTAATTGATCAATGCCGCCATATTGGAAAAGAAAAAGATTGGATTTGATTTAAAAAGGTTGATATTTAATAACGGAGCTGATAATTGTGATTCCCAGCGGACAAATAACCAGGTGAGGATAATGCCCAGAAAAATTAAAAGAATTCCTGAAATAGCCGGTAATAAAGAGAATCCGTACATAATAAACAGTAGCATTGGTGCGTAGATTATAGCACCAATAAAATCAAAACGATTATTTTCAGAGACCACTTTTTCTATTTTTAAAAATCTCCAGGTCAAAAATAGCATTAAAGTACCGAGGCAGGCATTTACATAAAAGATACTACGCCAGCCCAGTTGCTGGGTTAATAAACCACCAAGAAATGGACCAAGCGATAGTCCAAGATAGACCCCTGCTACATTTATTCCCAGAACCTTGCCCCTTTGATTTGCCGGGAAGGCCGAAGTAAGAATAGCTACAGAAGTGCCAAAAATCATTGCTCCACCAATTCCCTGTATTACACGGCACACCATAAAGATAAGCAGATTATCTGTGAGACCGCCAAACAGGGAGAATAATCCGAATGTGATGATGCCATAAAAAAATATTTTTTGTCTGCCAATGATATCCGCAATCCTGCCAATAGGCACAAGCGACATTGCTGCGGCAAGTAGGTATGATGTTGGCACCCAGCTCAACATTAATGCGTTCATATTGAATTCTCTGCCCATAGCAGGAAGTGCGATGTTAATTGTAGAGCCCATAAAAGGAGTAAGGAATGAGCCGATGGTTGTGACAAAAAGGATTATATTTTTGTGTGAATTATTTTCTGAATCCATCTATCCCTTCAGGTGTTCATAGCCACGTGGCTGAAGTTTTTTTAATTTACCATTATGTAATAGATACAATCCTCTACCCTGTTCTACTCTGCCGATTTTAAATAACTTAATATTGGAAATTTTTTTGGTAATCTTACCGGTCAACAGAAGTTCAAAATCTTCACCCGCAGAAAGGATGAAATCTAATGAAGATAATTTTTCTTTTTTGCAGAGTAATTCTACTTCAGGATGGAGCGGTATGGTTTCAATAATAATTTTTACTTTGCTTTCTTCAAAAATATGGAAGGCATCTGTTGATAAACCGTCAGAGGTATCAATACCCGCATTGACATAAGGTCGCAGTTTTAAAGCCTGGCTTATCCTTGGTTCAGGATAGAGGTGCTTTTTAATAGATTTGACAAATAGTGTTTTGCTATAACCTTTGGACAGGGCGATTCTACCTGTTTCAGCAAGCCCAAGATAGCCTGTAGTATATAAAAAATCTCCAGGTTTTGCACCTGATCTTAATAATGGCCATTCTGATTTGCCGATTACGGTTATAGTTATTCCCCAGAATGGACTCTCAATGATATCTCCACCTGAGATATCACAATTGTATTTCTCACAAACAAGTTTGAAACCGCGGTATAGTTGTCTGATATCTGTGTCTTTTGTTCGTTTTGGTAAATACAGTGCTATTAATGTGCAGATTGGTTTTGCAGACATTGCGGCAAGGTCAGAGAGGCTGGCACCCATACAGCGGTATCCAATACTATTTAAGGTAAAATATTTAAAATCAAAATGAATTCCTTCAACAAATGAATCAGTTGAAACGACAATGCCATTTTTAAAGACCATCGCATCATCGCCAATGCCCTGTGTAATCTCTTTCTGATGGCGCGGAAAATTCTTTCTTATGTATTTTATCAAGGTCAATTCAGACATAATTTTTTATCGGTTCTTGTTTAAATTATTATACATGGAATTCAATAATATCACCATCCTGCAATATATGATTTTTTTCTATCCTCTGACCACTGTAGCCATAATCATTCCACAGTCTTGTGAATTGTAAATTTTTTTTGAAATCTTTATGAATATATTCAGCGGCTTCAATAACTGTAGAACCACATTTTAACACGATTGGTTCTTTTTTTACTGGTGGATGACCAATTTTTTTGGTATAGACCCGAATGATATTAAGATTTTTAAAGATTAATGGTTTGAGGCTTTCAACACCTTCACCAGTGACCGAAGAAATTTTTTGGATATTGAATTTATTCTGATAAACATCTAAAAAAACTTCGCTGTTTTCAATTGCCTGTGGTATATCAATTTTGTTCAATAGAACAATATTTTTTCTGGCATCTAATTTATCCTTTTGGATAAAGATATTTCTTGCCTCCAGTTGTGTATTAATTGTTTCCATCTGCTCTAATAAATCATCACTTGCTGCATCAATGATAATCAGTAATAGGTCGGCAAAGCGAAAGGTAGCATATAGCCAGGCAGGTGCACTTTCGGAAACTGGTGGGCAATCAACGATTTGAATCTTGATATCTTCGTATTCCATCATTCCAACCTGAAAATTGGTGGTTGTGAATGGATAAGGTGCAACTTCTACATTGGTGCGGGTTAAAAGATTGAGCAACGCTGATTTTCCAGAATTTGGAACACCAACCAGCACGACCTGTCCAGCACCCTGTCGCTCCACCTGATACCAGGCAGTTGAACCAGTTGATTTTTTTGTCCGCTCCATCATCTCTTTGGTTTTGGAAATCTTTGCCTTTAATTCGCCCTGCAATTTTTCAGTCCCCTTATGCTTGGGGATTATGGCAAGAAGTTCCTGTAGATAAAATAGTTTTTCCTGTAAGGTCTTTGCCTCGCGGTATTTTTTTTCCGTTTCAAAATATTGTGGTGGCAGGTTTGCTGGCATAGAGAATTTTATCTAAATTTAGATTTTCGTCAATCACGATGTTAAAAATAAAAGGACCAGATTTGATGATGTCCAAATCTGGTCCCCAATTATTTTTTAATGCGATTTCAGAAGTTTCTGCTATAATGCCTTCCAGACCATTTCCTGGAGTCCGATAACATTGATCTTGCCGTTGCCTTTTTCTGCAATTGCAGTAGCAGCATTCTTTAATACCTGTTCACAGGTGGCACAAGCAGTTACCAGTGTATCAACTTTTGTATTGAGTGCTTCTTTGATTCTTGCTTCTGCTATCTTTGTTGATAGTGGATTATCAGAGACCAGAATACCACCACCACCGCCACAACAACGGGAGGTATTATCTTTAAATTTCATTTCTACAAGTTCCAGACCCAGGGTATTGATGATATCCCTTGGTTCTTTAACTATCTTTGCACCTCGGGAAAGGTCGCAGGGGTCGTGATAGGTCACCTTACCGCTCAATTTTTTGACAATTGCGCCAGGTAGTTTTTCCGCAATAACCTGTAATGCATGTTTTGCATCAATCTTATATGCCTCGCGAAGATAAACAGTGCAGGTTGGGCAGAGGGTAATGGCGTTTTTAAATGGAAACAACTTCAAAAATTTTTCTTTGTGTGCCTCAAAATCTTTTACAAAACCGAGTGCTTCCATCGGATAACCACAGCAGACCTCTTTTACAACTTTGGGTTTTATTCCGAGTTTTTCAAACAATCTTAAGTATTGTTTGGTCTTATTGGGTCGTGCAAGAAATTGACAGCCAATAAAAACGGGCACTTCACCTTCCTGAACCGGCACTGTGGCTTCAGCATCTCCCCAGATATTACCAGTCTTCTTAATCTTTTCTATAAAATCTTTGTGTGCAGGATAGGCAAAACCTTTTTCTACGAGGTCTGCTCTTGCTGCCCTGACTACATCTGGAACTTTTACCTTACTCGGACAGCGCCTATTACAATCCCTGCATAAGGTGCACTGGAAGATTGCCTTAACCACAGAATCGTCAATCTCAAGTTCTTTTTCAAGGATGCCATAAGAAAGAACCATTCTTCCGCGACCAGAAGGTGGGTCGCACAGGATATTGAGGAATGTTGGACAGACATTTTTGCAATAGCCGCACATTGTGCAGGTCATCATTTCGTTTTCCCATTTTGCCAGATGTCCCTCTAATTTTCGGTTAGGGTTTGTAGGATATCTCAATTCATACATAAATCCCTTATCCCAGTCAATCATCTTTTGTGGATTCATTATGTTATTCGGGTCAAGCGCCTTCTTTATTGCCTTCATTGTCGGAACTACACTGCTCTTTTCTTTATGAAATTCTTCAGCCTTGGTTATACCAATTCCATGTTCACCTGTGGTCGTTCCACCTAAGTCTCTTATTAACTGAT
Source organism: Caldifarciminota bacterium (assembly GCA_037443805.1). GTDB lineage: Bacteria > Hydrothermota > Tepidihabitantia > SM23-42 > JAOAFX01 > JAOAFX01. The sequence continues at coordinate 36,608 of JBBINQ010000020.1, forward strand.
AGATTTCTGCAACTGCCTTTTTTGCCTGCTCCCAGTGTTTGGGGTCAGTAGGGACCATCAATACCTTGGTATGCAAATTACCGTCGCCTGCATGTCCATAGGGTGGTATGATAATATCGTATTTCTGTGAAATCTCCCATATACCGGCAACTGCCTTGGGAATCTGAGATACAGGAACTGCCATATCATCCGCAAGCATTGTGGTTGCATACTCTTCTTTCAGGATACTGAGCGAAGGAATCATCTGTTTTCTTGCCTTCCAGATTTCGGTAATTCTTTTTTCATCTTCAGTAAATTCCATTGAAACCGCACCGGTCTCTTTACAGATCTTTGCTACAGTCTCTACATCCTGCTTGATTGTTTCTGGTCTGCCATCAATTTCAATGAGCAATATACCTTCTACTTCGGGAAGGTTCATCTTTGCCGCTTTGTTGACTGCTTTGATACAGGGGGCAGACATAATTTCAAGTTGTGATGGAATGAGTGGTTTGGCAATAATATTGGCAACACATTGTCCTGCCTTTTCTAAATCATCAAATGCAGCAATACAACCCGCAATCTTTGGTGGCAGGGGTGTAATCTTCATATTGATTTCAGTAATGATGCCAAGCATACCTTCAGAACCGCACATCAATCTTTCCAGTTGATACCCAGTTGAATGTTTTATTGTCTTTGTGCCCATATATGCAATTTCGCCATCAGGTAGCACAACTTCTAAGCCAAGCACATAGTCCCTTGTGGCACCGTATTTGACTGCTTTTTCACCAGAGGCATTGCATGCTACCATTCCACCAATTGTTGCAACTTCACTTGAGGCAGGACCGGGAATAAAGTATTTATACGGTTTAATTGCAGCATTGAAAGTATCACACACAACTCCGGGTTCGCAGATGACAAACATATCAGCGATTCTGATATCCTTTATTTTATTCATCCTCTGCAGGTCAACAGTGATACCGCCATTAATCGGCACACTATGACCGCATAGTGCAGAGCCCGCTCCCCTTGGCACCACCGGTATTTTATATTTGTTCGCCAGTTGAACAATCTTTTGCACCTGTTTGGTGTTCTGGGGCTGAACTACGACATCTGGTTTTCTACGATGGATTCCACCATCAAATGCATAAACATAAATTTCAGCATTAGTGGTCTTACAATACTCATCGCCCACAATGTCCTGTAATTGTTTTATTATGTCTTTGCTCAAAGGCATATTATTCTCCTTTCAAAAATTCATAAAAATTTAGAAATTTTTATTAGTATTTTTTAAATTTGATACGACTCTCAATTTTTATTCAACAATGGGAACAGTGATACTACCGTCCATCAAAAATATTATCTTTGCATCCCTGCCTTTCTTCTCAATCGCTTTATCAATGGCTTCCTGGAGATTATGGAATGGTTTGATGAATACTGCATTCATATCCTTATCTTCAAGGTCTGTAATGCCCCACATTTCTGCCCAGGTGCCAATCTCTGCCATCTTTGATGCCTTATGATATCCGAGTTTATATCCCTGTGCAATTTTATCAAGTGCATCCTGGGGAGATTTGCACGAAGATAATAATTCAAAGAATGCAGGTTCACCAATCCCTGTTCTGCATTTTGAGACCATTATCAGAATGCCATTTTCTTTTAATGCTAATTTTCCATTATCCAGGGCTTTTTGCGATTGGTAAAGGTCAATATCCATTGGATAAGGGGCTACACTTACCACAATATCTGCCTTTTCAGGAATCTTTACGCAGAACACCTCTTTTGCTTTGTCAATTGCTGCATAAAAAGAATCGTGGATATGGCCACTTGTGACACCATAAAGATTACGCTCACCATCAAGAACAGTCTGGATAGAAAATATTTCTTTGTCCGCAATAGTCTTTAAGGCATCAATCATATCTTCGTGCACCGGGTTACCGTCAAGAATGAGTGCCTGTGCCTCAAGTTTTAAGGCATGTTTATGATTTTGTTCAATTGTTTTTCTTGAGGCGATACCGGGTAAAAAAGATTTTCTTCCGCCAGTAAAGCCGCCAAAATAATGGGGTTCAACTGAACCAATAATCACAATCTTGTGTGCCTCCATGCCCATTCTATTAACATACATTTCAGTGCCGTTCTTTGATGTTCCGATATAGACCATATCCTCATCTTTTTTACAATCGTGAATATATATCTGGCCTTTGAGCCGATTATAATAATCACCAAAAATAAAATCAAATTCTTCCTGAGTTGGGGCACGATGAACACCAGTAGCAATAATAAATTTTATGTTTTTGTCCATTATCTGGTCATAGATAATATCAAGAACTTTCTTTGTTGGGGTTGGCCTGGTACCATCATTAACAATAAAAAGAACATCCTTTGCATCTTCTAAAAATTTTTTAAAATTTTTAGAATTTATCGGATGTTCAATTGCCTTTAATAAAATTTCTGATTCATTCTGTTTGTGCACTACATTGGGGTAAACCACAGCAAGCACATTTTTTTTAGGGATGCTCACTAACAGTTTTTCATCCTTACCATAAGGAATCTGTATATCCATAAATACCCCTTATCTTGAAAATTTTAAATTAAAATTTGTAACCAATCCGCATTCTTATCCGCCTTTTTTTGCCTTTTCCAGGTGGGCTTCAATAAATTTTGTGACCGCCTCAGCGCCATGGGCAAGATTCTTTAATTCAGCATCAAGATTGGACGGTTTTACCTTGATTATCCAGCCTGCACCGTATGGGTCTTTATTTATTAACCTGCAATCGTTTTCAAGTTCATGGTTGACTTCAATAATTTCTCCGGAAATAGGAGCAACAAATTTGCCTACCCATTTTGAGGATTGAATCTTGCCGCAGGTTTCGCCTTGAGTTATTGTGTCACCTTCAAATGGCAAATCTACATAGGTCGTATCACCAGCTTGTTTTTGATAAAAATCATCCATTCCAATAATTACAGTGCCATCGGGTTCTAATTTAACCCAGGCATCTTCTTCATGATAGTATAAATCTTCTGGCATATTATAGCCTTTAATATCCATTTATACCCCCTTTAGTTTAACACTTATTATACTTTATTTTTTGCAAAAATCAAGAGTT
>JBBINQ010000021.1:0-34644 GCA_037443805.1 Caldifarciminota bacterium
ATAAAGCATTTCTTTAAAAAGTCAAGAGGGAAATACAACACCTCCCTATCTCCCTTGACATAATAAATTATTTTATTATAATTTAATATGATAGTATTTTCACTTATCACAAGTCTGTTAAATCCCTATGTTTCTGCAAACATTCTTGCGACTGATGAATATACTGATGATTATCTCAACCATCTATACCAATTTGGAATAGAGAATAGATTTTCTAATAAAAATTTAGGTTGGGCAATATATATTGACTATTTTTATAATAGTAATTATCCATTGAGCAACCCATACTTTATCAAATCCGGTTTACCAGTAACATTGAATGCCTTGGGCACAGGTATACAATTAAAATATCTTGCAATGGAAAATATTGAATTCAATATTGGACTTGGTTATTATAGGGGAAATGTTTCTTACCCTTTGCTTGAAGATAGTGGCAGGGTGGTCAAAAAAATTGACCAGCGTAGTTCAATGGGAATCTGCCTGGGGGTAAATTTAATGCAAAAATTTGGCAGAATAACCTGCGGATTAAGAATTTATACAAATCTTATTGGGTTTGAAGCAAAAGAACATCCTATGTGGTATGAATACTACAAACGCTCAATAGATTATGCATCTCTAAACACAGTGGGTTTTGGTTTAATCTTGGGATTAAACAGGAGCCAAAAATAATGAAAAAATTACTGTTATTATTAGTTATAGGATATATGCTCTGGGCTGATGGAGGAATGATTCCAGCACAAAACGATGAAATCTATGGAGAAGACCAGGTCGCCATAATAAAGATTCTCCCGGATTCTGAGGAATTATCAATACTTGTTAAATTCAATCAGGTTACAGAAAATCAGGGCTTTGCCTGGGTTATTCCTCTACCTGCACTGCCTGAAGTAGATGGTGTGGAAGAGAGTCTATTTATTAATCTTTCCGCACTTAACGGAATGAAGCGGAATTATGGCGGGTGTGGAACAGGTTATTATGATTATGAGTACGGCCGTGATTATTTTGATGTAATAACATCTCAAACCATCGGTTTTTTACAAACGGTTTTGATACAGACCGATGACCCGGATTCATTAACTAACTGGTTAATTACAAATGGTTATGAATTACCAGATGGCATCACAGAGATTTTTCAGGACTATATAGCTCGCCAGTGGCAATACTTTTTTATTGCCCGTGCTGATACTTCTTTACCATATTATTATTATGCTAATACCGGAGTCCGTCTCAAATTTGCCACTGATACGATTGTTTATCCTATGAAAATCTCTTCAATTTCGTCATCAATGGATGCTACATTGTATTTATATGTAATTGGAGGACACAAAATGTTTTTTGATGATGCAGAACTATTATATGCAAACAGAATCTCTAAAGATGAACTTTCTGCAATTGAAGAAGATTTACCATATCTTTTTAATTATATTAAAGAAGGTGATTACATCACCAAACTGCGCCGAACCTATGAACAACCATCCCAGATGAACTCAGATATTGTAATTTATCAATCACCTGATGACATTGAATACAGCACAGAAGAACTCTGGTATTTTGGCTTTGCTAATAGTATGCTTTTGCCCTTACTGTTCTATACACTCTATTTGGGCTTTTTGAAGATAAAGAACAGAAAAAATATTCATATCTGAGTTGTGCATACGTTTAGTAAAGTTTATTTAAAAAAACCGGATTGGCTAAGAATTAAACTCCCTTCAGGTAATGAATTCAAAGCAGTTTTTGCACTTCTCAAAGATTATAATCTTTCCACGGTTTGCCAGGAAGCGCGCTGTCCAAACATTGGTGAATGCTGGGCAAAAAAAAGTGCTACGATTATGATTTTGGGTAAAATCTGTACCAGAGCCTGCAGATTTTGCGCAGTAACAACCGGAAATCCAAAAGGTTATTTAAACCCTGAAGAGCCTGAAAATGTTGCAAGAGTTATTAAAGAACTGGGCTTAAGATATGTAGTCATTACTTCTGTTGACAGGGATGACCTTGAAGATTCAGGTAGTAGCCATTATGCCCGGACTATCCTAACAATAAAAGAAAAAAATCTATATACAAAAATTGAAGTCTTAATTCCTGATTTTAATTGCAGAGAAGAACTCCTCAAGAAAATTGTGGAAGCAAAACCATATGTGCTTGGCCATAACCTTGAGACAGTTAGAAGACTAACACCATTTATACGGGATAAACGGTGTGGTTATGAAAAATCTTTACAAGTTTTGAAGATAGCAAAACAGCTGGATTCAAATATTTTAACCAAGAGTGGTTTTATGCTTGGACTCGGTGAAAAAGAGGAAGAGATTAAAGAGGCCCTGAAGGATTTAAAGAATGCAGGAGTTGATATTGTAACAATCGGTCAGTATCTCCAGCCCACAAAAAGGCATATTTCAGTCCAGAAATACTACACACCAGAGGAATTTAAAAAATTTAAAGAAATCGGCGAGTCAATGGGTATAAAATATATTTTCAGTGGCCCTCTTGTCCGTTCCTCCTACCACGCCTCAGAAATATTAAAATAGTTTTTTTACCCACGAATTTCTGAATGAGGCATTTTTTTTAAAATGTAGAGGCAGAGTTCACTCTGCTAAAATAACACATTGCTGGGCAAGAAGGGGTATCACTATTACATCAAAATTCAGCAAATTTGCACTATCAGGTCTTTATTTAACACAAGCTTTACGCATTATAAACAAATACTTAAAACCCCGCAGGTAAAAATTAAGCTGCCTGGCACGCCTGTGCCACAACGAAGTATTTGAGGATTGATTTCTTCTTGTAATACATATTATATCAACTGTTTCAAAATATTTACATAGTCGCTGGTATAGTTTAAATCCAACCGGTATGAACCCCGATTTTTTTCGCCAGTGGTCACCTATTAACCAAGCCATAATTTTATCGGGTTTTAATATTCTAAATATTTCTTTTGCAACTTTTTCCAATTCTTCAAAAAATTCTTCTTTCTCTGCGGATATCTTACCAATGCAGTCAGGGTGGTCTGAATACTTAACATTATCTGAATATGGCGAATCTATAAAAACAAAATCAACGGTATTATCTTTTAATGGAATATTTCTTGCATCATTTTGAATAATATCACCCCGATAGGGTGCGATATCATACCCTATCACCTTGCGTTTAAGTTCCTTTGCCACATCAATTGTTGTGCCACTACCACACATTGGATCAACAACCAAATCCCCAGGGTTTGTATAACGCTGTAGGAGATTCCAGATAACACCAGCAGGTGTTACACCATTGAATTTATTGTCGCCATGTGGTTTATTTCCATAATTCTGTCTCGGAAAATCCCATAAAGTTGTTGATTCTATCAACGAATCTACTTTTTTCTTATTCACTTGCTATTTTTTATAATTTCTCTCAAATATTCAATAATTTTATTAAATCTCTTTACTTTCCCGTTTTCTTCTATCTCTGCTTCTGTCGCAACAAAAGTGCCATTTGTATGGGCATAGGCAATCGCCTTTGCTTTAACTTTATCTTTTTTTAATTTTGGCTTAGTAAATGTACCATTTTCGTCTGTCGTAACCATTATATTTTTAACATCTTTACCTGATTGCCGCAGTTGTATAGTCCAATAACCAACCTGGGCAATTCTTTCGCGAAATTTCTTTTTAATAGATAGAATAGCAATTACTCTGAATGGATTTTCTTGATAAACTACTCTATCTACATCAGGAAGTAGTTTAATCCCTCCAACCTCAACGGACAACTGTTCTTCCATTAATTTGTAATTCTTTAACAATGCCTTTTTTGTAGGTTTTGAGCACTTAAGCCCAGTTTTCATTAGCTCCTTCTCAAGGGCATATTCTATCAACCCCTCTAACACATGTCCTAAAACGGTCTTCCAGGATTGCTCAGGGTCTTTTACTCTCTTGAAGTGTTCATCGTCTTTAAAATGTATTCTCACTTGAGAAAGTATCACAGAAAATTGCCGATGCGGTTCTTTATGATATGTACTAATTTTATCATATTCTGCTTTTGCCCAATTTAAACAAATATGAGTAATTTTTTCTTTACTGTTCATATCTTCTCCATTATTAAGATATATTCAAAAGGATATGCTAAAGTTTTATTGTTAGTCGATGATGAGGTAAATCTTCCTGTTTCGGGGTCTCTCGTTTGTGGCAGAATCTTTGATGGTATTATTCTTTTTATTATCCTATAAATTTTAAATCCTATGTTCTGCATTTGTTCAACAAAGACTTCAGCGTTCAAAACTTGAACTCCTTTAAATGTTGTATTACCGATCACAATGCATGCCATTCCGCCCTTTTTTAAATATCTCTTCATCTCAACAAAAGTTTCGCGCATCTCTGAAAAATATTTGGCAACTTCAGTTGCCTTATTTACTCGTTTACTATTTAATTTTTCAATTATATCTTCGCCAATCTTACTATCAATGACATAGGATTGGTTTTGGTTACCATTTGTAGCACTACCGATAAATTTCTGTCTGAATTCGGAAAGGTTACCAGTAAAATTGAACCAGAGTGCGGAAAGTTGATGTAAATCTGCATATTCATACGAAGTCACATAAGGAGGAGAAGTTACAATCAGCGATACTGATTTGTCTTCTACAGGAATATTACGGGCATCAGCACAAAGGGATTTCGCATTTATATACATTGTTCCATTTCTCTGTAAAAGTTGCCAAAATTCCGTATTCTTTTTTATCATTTTTTGAATGTGTTTAATAAAGGTATTGTAGGGATCGGGAACTTGTTTTTTAAAATCTCTCGTAGGCTTATTACTCTTCTGTAACCAAATAGAACAATTTTTTAAGATATGCGAAAATCCACAAAGAAAGAAAGTACGAATATCATCATTTTTAATATTTGTTATGCTCTCAAAAAGAATAGATAGTTTTCTTTTAGTTTCAGGTGTAAACCAATAATCAATTCTGACAACATCTGGCGTCTTGGCTTGATATTTGACCGCTGTCTCTTTAACCGTAAACAAGGGTGTCTCTATAAATCCAGAAATTTCTGTGGTAAGTTTTGAAAAATGAGAATTTAATGCATCTGGACTGATAGGGGTTATTTTCGCCTGAGCAATTAACTGTGCAACCGGGTTAATATCAACTCCTATTGAAGGTCTGCCCAAGACCTTTGCTTCAACAAGTGTCGTCCCAGAACCCATAAATGGGTCAACTATTAAATCTCCGGGTGTAGTAAACTCATTGATCAATTTTGCAGCTAATTGGGGAATAAACTTTGCTGGGTAGCGGTGATAGCCGTGAGTGATATAATTTGTGTCTTTTTGTGTTAAACCCTTAAAACTCCAAGTATCATCAAACTGTAATTTTCTAAAGTATTCTAAGGTGGAATTGCAATAATTGTAATTTATCTTGACTTCTGACATATTCGTCATTATTTAGTAAACGGTACCAAGCGGTAAAGGTATTTGCCTTCGGCAAAGCGCGGTTGCCCTTCATTTTCATCTTCAAATTTCATTAGTTCCTCCTGCGTTGGTATGTATTTTTCAAAATGGTAGGGAATGTTATCAATATAAATTGTTGCACCGTAAATATGCTCACCAATACGTTCGTTTTCTTTGTGATAAGGACCTTCCATATCAATAACAATACTACTACCTGTCTCTGGATTTTTGATTTCAATCAGATAAGGTTCCATTTATTCCTCCAGGTATCTGATATCTATTATACACATAATCCAGACTTTTTCAAGATGCCTTTCTATGGTTTACCAATTTTTCTGACGTATTCTATTCACAAAACTCTCAAGATTGCTGCAGATTCCAAATATGGTATCATCTTTAACCCAATAAATTTTCTCTTTGCCTTTTGTTTCATATCTTACTATATCAACATTCCTCAATGTTCTCAGGGTTGCTGATACGAGGGGTACAGAAATTCCCATTTTCTCAGCAATGTCACCTGGTGTCTTATGTTTTCCCTGCAAAAGTTTCAAGATTTGATATGCAGTTGGATTCCCTAAAACTCGGCAAACCCTTGAAGCCCTATAATCTGTTTCCTGCATCCTTCTTCTCATATATCTCATTATACATAAATTTTAGGTGCAGTCAATAGACAATTAAACACTTAAACAATTAAATAATTATTTAATTGTTTAAGTGAGGTTGTACAAAAATCTTATTCGTTATGCCTGAGCCTGCTTTAGGAGCTAAAAATCTATATAGCATTAGCTTTTATGGATGCCAAAATAAACTACCCTGAAGAAATTGAGATGCTGAAATAAACTCAGCATGACACGGTTCAGAGTGATACTTCAGGGTTCAGCATACAACGGACCTTGAACCGAGAATCTCTTTAATCCAACACTGACTAAAATGTTCAGGATAATAAATATTAAGAGGGTATAAAGGATGCCCAGAATTGGAATTAGTATAATGGTGGTTATAATCGCACCAAAACTTGAGCCGAGCAGGTCAATACCATAGAGAACACCTGCTTTTTTACTGCTTAAAATTTCTACAGATAGGGGAAAATGAAGACCTCCCAAAAATCCGCCCATAAAGATTAGAATTCCAATAGCATAGTTTGCACCGGGGATTTTAACAATTGACATAATCAAAATGAGTAAAAAATAGAGGGCAATAGATAACTGTATAAGAGAGAGTGTACGGACACCCTTACTCACACCCTCTCCTTTCAAGGGAGAAGAATAATCTTCAAATAGTTTCTTTTTAAACCTTATGTATATGAATACACCACAGGATAGACCGAGCATAAAAAACCCGATAATTATCCCAAGCCAGGCATATACATAACCATAGAATACCTGGAAAAGTATTAAAAGAATGAGTTCAGCAGAGATCCCACCAGCTCCCATTGAGAAGACTGATAAATATATGATTGTTTTACGGCGCCAGAACAACAAAATTAAAATCAAAGGCAGAAAAAAAATAAAAGGATGCAGTCTGAACAAATTCATAAACAGCCATTTCAAGTTTTTTGATATAATACCGCCGTAGAGCATATTATTAAAATAATAACACACCGGTTTTAAATCAGTATTCGTATATGGCCTACTTTGTTCAATGCTCGTTTTCAGATAATTAATCCTTTCCTCAGTAAAATTATAATCAAAGAAATAACTGTTCACATATAACAGGTTTAAATTTCTCTGTTCAATTTGCTCTTTAAGTATATTAGCAATCTTTTCAGTTATTGCGTAGTCTCCGGCAATATATGTGGTCTTTGCCGCAGGCAAAACATAGATATTTTTAAAAACCGAATGAAGTGATTGGTAGATAGTCCCCAGAAACTGCTTGTAGATCGGGCTCAGAATATCGGATGGCGCAGTTACTCTTATTGAAAACAATCCATCAGATTTTAATCTACTTTTGACTTCCTGAAAAAACTCTTTTGTATAATATCTATTCAACTGCGCATTAATCGGGTCAGAAAGATTTATAATAATACAATCAAATTTGTCCTTTGTATTTTTTATAAAAAATCTACCATCCGCAATAATAGTATTCAATCTATTTTCTACTGAACTGCTTATATATTTTCGGCTGACTTCAATAATTTTAGGGTCAAGTTCAAGATAGGTCAAATTTTTAACGGTCCTGTGTTTGAGAATTTCATCTATTCCTCCTGCCATACCTCCACCAATGAGTAGCACATCTTCTGGCTTATAGTGTAATAGCAAAGGATAATGGACTGCTTCTTCTGCAGTGTATTTATCAGGGTAAGCAAAATCAAAAAAACCATTAGAATAAAAATTTAACTGACTTTCAGTTCGGGTAATTGCAATGGTTCCATATCTGGATTCATAAAGACCAATAAGTTGCTGTCCGGGCACCTGAACCTTTCTAAAGAAAAATTCCAGGTCATCTATCTTTATCAACAAAAACAGTGGTAATAAACATAAAATCAACAGTAATTTTTTTTTCAGGCAGAATAGACCAGCAAATAATAACAATGAAATAATAATCAATAGAATCCCAAATGGAGGGAGAATAGAAACCAAAAGAAATGAGAATAATAATCCACCTGCGAATGAACCGAGCCCTTCAATCAGATAAACCTCCTGAGCCAGAATTATTGATGACGCTGATGGGAATAGGGCACCAAAAACAAGGCAGGTGGGACACAAAGTTATAACAGAAATAATTATTATCTTTTCAAACCCAACAACCTCACCAAATGGTAAAGAGAATACTACTGGTGCAATCCTGAAAAATATTAACGAAAACATCAGGGAGATACAGAGTAAAAAAAGCAGCAAGGCATAAGCCAAAACAGGTGCGAACTTTGGCTTCCATTTTGAGTATAGAATACTACCCAGGCCTGTCCACAAAAGCCAGAAAAAAAGCACAATGCCTGATACGAGTTCATTACCAGAAAAAAATGCGAGACTTTCACGAATAAGAAGGGCCTGGCTCATTACTGCGGCAATGCCTGAAATAAAGACTGCAATATGCATATTATAAGTTTATGCAAAAATGAACTTCTCGCAATATGTAAAACTATAGAATCAATGCGAAATATTAATTAACTATAATAAACCTGCCTTTTCCAGAACCATTTGTGATAAAATAGATACCATCAGAAAGTTCGGAAATATCTACACTTAATTGGTGAATACCTGGCTCAAAAAATCCAGCATCGAGCTGTTTTACAATTTGACCCAGACCATTATAAATATTAAAACTTACATTTTCACAATTTGTTAATTTGAAATTGATTAGAAGCGTTTGTTTTACCGGATTTGTCTTTATTTTAAATTCATCAGAAACTAACCTGAAATTCTGTTCCTTTATGCCGATATTTTCCACAACACCCACATAGGTATCTTGATTGCCATTTCTCGTATCGGTCCAGATTGCAACAGGATTATCTTTTGATACAGCAGCAAGCCCATTATACTCACCGATTAACCCGGCACGCTGGTCCGCAAGCGGCTGCGAAGGGTCGTATGGCTCAAGCTCAGCCTCTAAGCCTGCCCTGAGGTCAAATGATACATTGGTTATACGCACATTAGGAAGCCAGGTTATTCCACCATCAGTTGATTGTGCAAGATAGACATCACACAGGATATTATTAGGGTCATTCCTTGAATCATAGAATATTACAGAAATACAACCGGTTCGGTCAACAGTAAGCCAGGGATGGAACTGGTCAATGTGGTTACCCTGTGGGTCATCATTTATCCGCACTCTTGTGCTCCAGGTATTTCCACCATCTGTTGAACGGGTAAAGAACATATCAGGATAACCATCTGTGCCATTATCCATATATGCAACATAAATGTAGCCGCGATATGGCCCATTTGTTATATCCACATCCATTGCTGGATAGGAAAAAGTAAGGATAGTCCCTTTTACATAACGATTCATTGAGGCAATACTCTGAACTGTGCGGTCTGTGCCAAATGAACCCCCACCATTTGTAGAGCGGTCAAACCTTATTGAACTTGAACCACACCACGCAACATAGACCTCGCCATTGGGTCCTACTGCAGGCACGGGCCATTGAAGACTACCCTGTGTATCACTTATCTGTATCGGTGTTGACCAGTTAAATCCTTGATTGGTTGACCTTGTAAAATAGATTGCCGGTGAAGAAAAATTGATGAATCTTGCCCAGGCAACATAGAGATTTCCATTATAAGGACTTGATGTCCGGTCGCAGGCAATCAATTCTTTGTCCTCAAACACATTCTGGACACCATTTACTACAGTCCTTGGTGCACTCCAGGTCAATCCTTTATCTGTTGATTGATACACGAAAAATCCATTGGGTTCTGAGGTAGAATTAAAAGAAAGGATAATGGCATAAAAATTTCCATTGGCATCAACAGTCATACCCGGGTCTGAATCCCATATATAAGTAGGCTCAACAAATAATGTTTCAGCAATCCAGGTTCTACCACCATCAATGGAAGCAGCATGGCCTACCTGACGATAACCAACACGAAAATCTCGCCAGTCTGCAACAAAATTAAGGGTATCTGTGGGATTGATCACAATCTGCTGTTCATTTTGAATCTGTGTCGTATTATCAGTATTAACTTTGATATTAAGAAAACTCTGGCAATAAAGAAACGGTGCGATAATTAAGAGCGTAGCAATAATTTTTTTATACATAGAACCTCCTTTTTTTACTTAGATTGATTTTTACGAGGTCGCCAGCGCCAGGGCGCACCTATAGTAAAACAGAGGCCAATAATAAATCCGAGATTATAGGGCCAGCCAGTATTATTTACCTCATAGATACCCACCTCTTTTGTAAAAAGGCTCACAACAAAGGTCACTATAAGGATTGTTCCATGCCATAATCCTGCCCAGAATCCGGCTTTATGCCCGGGATTCTTTGTTTGGTCCCAGCGTTCATTACCTGGTGCACAACTTGATAATAAGAGTGCTGACACAATTAAAACTATCATCATCATCTTTATCAGGGTCTTCTCCATTTTTACCTCCTGGATAATGATACTCTGATTCATTAAAATGTCAATGATAATGTAAATTTTTTTTGAATTGAGTCTGCCTCACCCTTGACTTATCAAGATTTTTGATTAAAATATAAATGGTAAGAGAAAAGTAAAGGAGTGTGTTATGTCAGGACATTCTAAATGGGCAAAAATTAAAAGAAAAAAAGCCGGGGCTGATGCTGCCCGGGGTAGAATATTTACCAAATTAATCAGGGAAATTACAATTGCAGCGAGGCATGGTGGTGGTGACCCGAATGCGAATCCAAGATTGCGCACTGCGATTGAAGAAGCAAGGGCAGCAAATATGCCTAATGACAATATTGAACGGGCAATAAAAAGGGGAACAGGACAACTTAATGATGGACAGACCCTTGAAGAAGTGACCTATGAGGGTTATGGACCAAATGGTGTGGCTTTGCTAATCGAGGCGGTCACTGATAATCGGAATCGCACAACGAGTGAGATTAAGCATATTCTTTCACGCCACAATGGCTCTCTGGGCACTCAAGGCTCAGTTGCCTGGCAATTTCAAACAAGAGGGATAATAGTCATTGATGGCAAAAAATATGAAGAAGATACGATAATCAGTCTGGCACTTGATGGTGGTGCACTTGATGTTACTAATGAAGAAGGGAATTATCAGATAATAACACCACCTGAGAATTTTAATAAAGTAAAGGAAATCTTTAAGAATAACAATATTGAAATCATCAGTAGTGAATTAACCAAGATTCCTCAGAACACGGTGCCCTTGAGTGATAAGGATGCAGAGAAGGTCTTGAAATTATTTGAAGCACTTGATGAACTTGACGATGTCCAGCATGTCTATGGGAATTTTGATATTGCAGATGAAGTAATGGAAAAACTATCAAACCAGAGTGCATAAAATATACAAACCCCAATCCTTAATTTTGCATCGCCCGTAACCGCACTGATAGATGAAGATTATGGGTCTTGACCCTGGGATTTCTGCAACTGGCTATGGGATTATACTGGATAGCAAAAAATCAATCTGTGGCACAATCAGACCCGCAGAAAAAGATTATTATAAAAAAATATCAACAATCTGTGAAAAGATTAAATTATTGATAAAACATTACCGACCCGATATTGTATCACTGGAAAAAGCATTCTATCAAAAAAATGTGGCAAGCCTGATAAAGATTTCTGAATTACGGGGTGCAATTCTTTATTTACTGATAGAAAATGGAATTGATTTTTTTGAATACACACCAGCACAGATAAAACTCGCTACCACTGGCAATGGCAGGGCATCAAAGCAACAAATTAGATTTGTAATTGAGCGTGTCTTTACGCAAAACAGGTCCCGTATCTCCAACCACGCCATAGATGCGCTGGCAATTGCCTATACTGCCCAGCATAGACTAAAATTGGTTAAATAGTAATTGGTGAATGGTTAAATATAAATCACTAATAGTGAGGTTGCCTTGATTGGAAGACTAAAAGGAAGGGTCTTAGAAAAATTTCCACCGTATTTGATTCTTGATGTATCAGGTATCGGTTTTATTATCCAGTCGCCATTAAATATCTTTGACCGTATTGAATTGAACACAGATATTGTAGTATACACAAAATGTCTGATAAAAGAAGAAGAAATATTAGTCTTTGGATTTTTGCAGAAATCAGAGCTTGATACATTTGAAGCACTGATAGGTGTGCCAGGATTAGGACCAAAGTCCGCATTGACCCTGCTTTCAAATTTTTCTCCGGATGAAATCGCCCGTGCAATTGAAGAAGAGAACCTTGAACTACTTTCATCAGTGCCACGCATCGGCAAGAAACTCGCAAGCAAGATAATCCTTGAAATGAAAGGAAATTTGAATTTTGTAAAAGAGAGTAGGGCATTTAATCAGGCATTGAATGCACTATGTTCTCTCGGTCTCACAAGGGCAGAAGCAATCAACAGGTTAAAAGGTCTACCCAATGACCTTCCTGCTGAAGAACTCATAAAACAGGCATTAAAGGGCAAATGAAAGAAAGAGCACTTTCAGGTATAAAATTTGAGGGTGAGGAGATATATGAACTTACCCTCAGGCCCAAAAAACTTGAGGAATTTGTTGGACAGAAAAATACAATTGAAAATTTAAAGGTCTTTATCCAGGCAGCAAAAAAAAGAAAAGAACCATTAGAGCACATCCTCTTATTTGGTCCACCAGGCCTGGGTAAAACAACCCTTGCCCATATCATTGCCCGGGAAATGGATGTGAATATCTATCCTACCTCAGGTCCTATACTGGAAAGACCATTTGACCTCGCAGGTATATTGAGCAATTTAAAATACGGTGATATTATCTTTATTGATGAAGTTCATCGGATAAACAAACTTGTGGAAGAATATCTATATCCAGCCCTTGAAGATTTCCATCTTGATATTATCCAGGACAAAGGAATGGGTGCCCAGACACTCCGTTTAAAACTTGAAAAGTTTACCTTGATCGGTGCGACAACCCGCTCAGGTTTACTCACCTCTCCCCTGCGCTCAAGATTCGGTATAAATTTCAGACTTGATTATTACCCACCTGAAGACCTGGAACAGATTATTAAACGCTCAGCAAAAATCTTGAAAATTAAATTAGCAAAAGATGCAGGTATGGAAATAGCGCGCAGGGCAAGGGGAACACCAAGGGTTGCAAATAGATTATTACGACGGGTGCGCGACTTTGCCCAGGTGAAAGAAAAAGAACTTGTTGATTTAGAAATCTGTGAATATGCCTTACAAAAACTTGATGTGGATAAGCGAGGACTGGATGAGATGGACAAAAAAATTATCCGCACAATCATTGAGAAATTTCAGGGTGGACCAGTAGGATTGAATAGTCTGGCAGTAGCAGTGGGAGAAGATGCTCAGACCATTGAAGAGGTCTTTGAACCATTCCTTATAATGGAGGGTTTTATAAAAAGGACACCAAGGGGCAGGGAAGTAACAAAACTTGCGTATGAACACTTCAATATAAAACCCGACCACGGTCCATTGTTTACATCATAAGATTGTAGTTGTCCGATTCATCGAGCAGAAATTAATTTTTCTCATCCACAAAAAACGCCTCATAAATGAGGCAACTACGATATTAAAAAGAGGTAAAAATGTGGCGCAATCAGAATAAATCATCTTGACACTGAGTTAAGAATTATTATAATCATCTGTGAAGTTTGTTGATGAGGTAACAATCTTTGTAGAAGCTGGTCCTGGTGGTAATGGATGTATTTCATTCAGAAGAGAAAAATTTGTGCCCCGTGGTGGACCTGATGGTGGTGATGGTGGTGATGGTGGTTCAGTCTATCTCATTGGTAACAAAATTCTGCAGACCCTTTATGATTTACAATTGAGACCGCATTACAAAGCGGGTCGGGGAATGCATGGTATGGGTAAGGGTATGGATGGGAAATCCGGTGATGATAGATATATCTCTGTTCCACTTGGCATTGAAGTCTACAAGGATGATAATTTGCTCGGTGAAATTATTGAGCATGAACAAAAGATGCTCGTTGCAAAAGGCGGAAAAGGTGGTAGGGGTAATCGCCATTTTGTAACATCAACCAATCGCGCACCTAAAATTGCTGAAAAAGGCACACCCGGAGAGAAATGTAAATTAAAGATTATTCTAAAATTAATCTCCCAGATTGGCATAGTTGGATTTCCCAATGCGGGCAAGTCTACACTTTTGAAGGCAATGACAAATGCCCGACCTAAAATTGCTGATTACCCATTTACCACACTCACGCCAAATTTAGGTGTGCTCAAAAATAATTATCAAAATGTAGTTATTGCTGATATGCCAGGAATCATTGAAGGTGCACACAAAGGCAGGGGTCTTGGTTTGAAATTTTTGCGCCATATTGAGCGAACCAGAATAATCCTTGTGCTCATTGATGCTTCATTATCAGAACCAATCAAACAATATCAGGCGATCCTTGAAGAGTTCAAAAAATATAATGCAACTCTATTAAAAAAACCACGAATTGTAGTTTTTAATAAGATTGACCTACTTAGCAAAATTGAAAAATTTCCTTTAGCCGAACCAACATTCTACATTTCTGCGCTCAAAAATAAAGGCGTGGATAAATTAATTGCCCATTTGAAAGATGAAAATTTCTCTAAAAACTGACAAAGAAACCCTGCTTAAACTTTTAAAGGATTCAGACTTCAATAAAAAATTGAAGATTTTTAATAAATTAGGCGACCTATCTGAATCTGATAGAATAAAAATTCTTTTAAAGATACTTGAAGACAGTTCCTGGTATCTACGCGAACAGGCAACAAAAGAACTCGTTCAATTCGGCAATAAACTTGTCCCCCGATTAAAAAAACTATGTAATAAAGGATTCTGGTATACCCGCGCAGCTGCCTGTAGAACCCTTGGCGAGATTGGCGACTTGGATGCTACTGGAACAATTCTAAAATTATTATTAAATGATGATAATCCTACAGTTTTAAAGGAAGCAAAACAAGCAATAAAAAAAATTGCTGAAAAAAATGGCGAAAATTTCTTAGCCCTTATCAGACAGCTCAGAAGTGAACAGAACCTTGATGAACCAGCATATTCTGTTTTGATTGAGTGCTTTCCAGAGCAGAAGGAAAAACTGAAAGAAATATTTGAGGGAAAATAGGATGAATGAAAGTGTATCAAACGAGGCAAGAGAATTTGTATTATTACTTTCAATAGAAAAAATCACTGAATCCCGGTTGTATAACCTTTTAGAAAAATTTAAAACACCAGGGAATATATTAAATGCCCGATATGATGAACTATCTAATATTGCCGGTGAAGACATTGCCCATAGAATATGTTCATTAAAGGTTGATGATGCCATAAAAAGAAAGTACGATATAATGGAAAAGAAAAATATAAAAGTAATCCCATATTATGCCCGAGAATATCCTTCCTGGTTGAAAAATATTGAACACTTTCCGCCGGTAATATTTATGCGTGGCACAATAATACCTGAGGATGAAGTAGGAATAGCGATAGTGGGAACAAGGGGTGCAACAGTCTATGGTAAGGCAATCGCAGAAAACTTTGCTGCGGAATTTGCCCGTGCTGGTGTCTGTGTGGTCAGTGGTATGGCAAGGGGCATTGATACTGCAGCACATCAGGGTGCGATTAAGAACAATGGCAGGACAATTGCAGTACTGGGATGCGGAGTGGATACTGTTTATCCGCCGGAAAATAGGAATTTAATGGAAGATATAATAAAAAATGGAGCGGTAATCTCAGAATTTAATATTCAGACCCCACCCCTTGCGCAACATTTTCCAAAACGGAACAGAATTATTGCCGGACTTTCGCGGGCAATTGTTGCTATTGAAGCAAAAGAAAGATCCGGAGTTATGAACACAGTAGAATGGGCATTACAACAGAACAAAGAAATATATGCAATTCCTGGAAATATCTATTCAAAGACATCTGCGGGAACGAATCGTCTCATAAAAGAAGGTGCAACCCCTGTAACATCTGCAGAAGAAGTTCTTGAATATCTCAATATAAAATGGACAAAAAAAGAACGGGAAGTTAAAGAAATTATATTAAAAGATGATGAAAAAACAGTTTGGGATGGTCTATCTTTTGAGCCGATCTATCTTGATGAACTGAAAGAAAAGATTGGTATGCCCACTGCGGAAATTCTGAAGATTTTACTTGATTTTGAAATCAGAGGGTTGGTTAAACAATTACCAGGAATGATGTTTGTAAAAAATTTTGAATAGGCTATGCGTAACCAATATTAATGGAAAAAATAATTTTTTAAATATTCCTTTAATTCTTTGATACCTGTCCCCTCTGTTGCAGAAACAAATAGTGCACCAGGGAATTTCGCGCCGAGCCTTATTTTTTCTTCACTAAAGAGCCTGTCTAATTTATTGAAAACGAGTATCCGTGGTTTATCTACTGCGCCAATCTCGCTCAAAACTCTCTGCACTGTCTCCAATTTGGAATCTATATCACTATCAGAAGCATCTACAATATGAATCAAAAGATCTGCCTCAAGCACCTCTGCCAGAGTTGCCCGAAATGAAGCAATCAAACTGTGTGGTAGATTTCTTAAAAAACCAACCGTATCACTGATGAGTATCTTAAATTTCGGAGGCAGAAACAGAACAGAAGTATTTGAATCAAGGGTTGAAAACAGATAATCAGCAGTAAGAAGATTACCTTTAATAAGGGCATTGACAAGAGATGATTTACCTGCATTTGTATAACCAACAATACAGACTTTATAGAGATTGTAGCGCTGTTTCCTTTGAATCTGTTTGGACAGTTCAATTTTTTTAAGTTCTTTTTTGAGAATAGAGATTCGCTCTTTTATACGCCGGCGGTCAACCTCCAGTTTTTTTTCACCTGGTCCACGCGTGCCAATACCACCACCCAATCTTGAAAGTTGCAATCCTTTACCTACAAGTCGGGATATACGGTATTCAAGCTGTGCCATCTCTACCTGCAATTTAGCCTCTTTTGTTCTGGCGTGTTTTGCAAAGATATCAAGTATCAGTGTTGTTCGGTCAATCACACGAATTGCGGTTATTTCTTCTATGTTTCTAATCTGGGCAGCAGAAAGTTCTGTATCAAAGATCAAAAGGTCAATTTTGAATTCTGCAGCGATTCTACCAAGTTCTTCAACCTTACCCTTTCCGAGCAAGAGTGCTGGATTGTATCGGTCACGCATCTGGATAAAACTTTCTACTACTTCGCCACCTGCAGTGCGTGTTAAACTGGCAAGCTCCTCAAGCGATTGCAATAATTCCCAGCGCTTTGTTTTTGCGTCACCAGCAGTGATTAAAAATACCCTTTCTTTATGTGTAGTATTCTGATATACTGTCAAATCTTTTTAACTGGTTTTGAATTTTGAAAAAGATAAAATACACGGTGGATTGCGGTCTGAATTGAACCAATGGCAATAACCGCAAGTATATAGACCATTATCTTTGGACCTAAAAATGAACCAACAATCAAAAACAGGAGTCGGACAAAACGTTCAAATATCCCTACCTGAGGTGAGATACCCAGTCCTTCACCCCGTGCCCGTGTATAACTGACCATTATTGAACCAAAAAAGGCAAAAAACACCCAATAGAGTGCATAATCTGCGCGATGATAATAATAAACAAAGAGCCCAAGGTAGATTAAAAATTCATTTACCCGGTCAATGGTTGAATCAAGGAATCCACCAAATTTTGTCACCCGGTTTGTCTGACGGGCGAGTTCTCCATCAAAGGTATCAAGGATACTACTAAATAACAAAATTATTCCACCAAGCCAGAATGTCCCATTTTTATATACCCAGAAGGCAAATATCGCAATAAGCAGACTCAGGACTGTAATGAGGTTAGGCTGGACTTTCAATCTTATTAACAATTTTACCACTGGTAGAACGATCAACTTTTTGAAGATGATCTTTATTTTATTCACGATAACCTGAAATAATAATAGTAAACTCGCCGCGGCAGGTCTTTATTTTTTGTAGAATTTCATCAACACTGCCACGCAAAACTTCTTCATAGTATTTAGTCAATTCGCGCACGAGCACAACCATTCTATTTCCAAGAATAGATTTTATTTCTTTTAATGTATTTTGAATTCTATAAGGAGATTCAAAAATTACTATAGCCCGCGGGTCATTTTTGAATGATTCAAATATCCTGCACCGCTGATTTTTCTTTTTGGGTAAAAAACCCTCAAAAATAAAGCGGTTAACCGGAAATCCTGATAAAACAATTGCGCCAGTGATTGCTGAAGGTCCGGGAATAGAGTAAACCGGAATTTGTGCATTGATTGCTTCTTTAACAATAACATAACCAGGGTCAGAAATAAGGGGTGTTCCTGCATTACTTATCAATGCAATGTTTTTACCTTCTTTTAAAAGATCGATCAATAGCAGTGTTCGTTTTTTTTCTACTCGGTCATAGTAAGAGATTAAATCTTTTTTTATATTATATTTTTTTAAAAGCACTGCTGCATGGCGTGTATCTTCGCAGGCGATCAAATCAACATTTTGTAAAATTTTAATTGCCCTGACTGTAATGTCATCCAGATTGCCAATTGGTGTAGCAACGATATAAAGGGGCATTAAATTTTTAATTTGGTGTAGTCAAAAAAGTTCAGGGACATTAAGGCAAAGCGATAATCATTGAGCACTTTGCGTGCAATGACTTCGCTCTCTTTACCTAACAGGGTAGAAAAGGATTCAAAGATTAAGTCGAGCCAGCGGGCAACTCCCCGCGCCAGAATTTTCGGTTCAATAACCAGTTTTGCAGTAACATTAAAATCAGCGTTAACCTGAAATTCATTGATAAAAGGATACTCTTTTTGTGCAGTTGATTTTGCCATCAAGACAGTCTTTAAGACCATTGTAGTGCCCAGTGGTTTACAATAACTTTTTATCAGAGTTGACATTATCTTACAAAACATCTCTACCTGAGCAGGTGTTGCCTGCACTGGCATACCGGTTTCAATATGGTCAAACACAGATATATTCGCATTGGGTTTTGTTAAGAATGTAATAATCGCCTTTTCGTCCTGAATCTTCTCAGCACTCCCGGCTGCATAAAGGCCAATAAGTTCACCCTGTTTAAAAGCAATAAAAGATTCCTCAATACTTGCTTTTATCCAGAGAAAACCATCAAATTTAGTTGCTTTTAGTTTATCAATTAAAATCTTTGGCTGGAGTCTATTAATATCTAAACCTGTTTTAATTGGTTGAACAGTAATTGAAGTTATAATCATATTGAGTAGTATCTCATCTGTGGCATACTCTGAAAGAATTCCTGATGTTGCTTTACGCGCCTTTTCTATGACCTCACTTATTGATATGATTGTTCTTTCTTTCGCACTCAAGCGTGCAGCATTAAATGGTTCGCCCTGCTTTAAAAAAATCAATTCCTCCATATCAGGGTAAATAATTGAAATGTATCCAGAAATACGATGCGCCCTTTCCCGCTTAGAAGCGCTCAATACATTATCAAAATTAATGAATTCCAAGCGTGTGTTCTCAAGTATAGGTCTGCCCTTGGGCAATTTCATAGTATAATATTAAACAAATTTAAACAAAAGTCAAGGGAAATCTTTCTGTTTTGGTAAAAAGATGGCTAAAATTCTATATAAGCAGAGTAAGCTCTGCCGCTACATTTTTTTTTGGATGGAGCCTCTGCCGCTACATTTTATTGCAAATTTCTTTACCAGTTTATGTAGTATGTGATTCCTGCCCAGACCATTTCTGTTCCCAAATTCTTTGCTAAGCTCAGGTATCTATACTGACAATCCAGCGAAATTGCCCTACCAAAATAGATGGACAGACCGGCAAAGCCCATACCAATTGCCCTCGGTGAAGAACTCTCAAAATAGTATTGCAAATTTCCTGAACTTGCAGCATCTCTAAGCTCAATGTTTGAATTGTAAAAAAGAATATCACCCTCTATTCCAAAGAATGGTGCAAGAAAGAACCTGCCAAGTCGTGGTGCAACATTTATCCGCAGACCAATTCCGGGAACATTTGAATGTTTTATTGCATCATTCACAACCAGACCACTCGGCTCAAGGAACATATAGGGTAATGCTTCAGCAGAAATATGGAATTCAGCACCATAGAACATACCCTGTATCTGGTCATAATTCTGTAATCCGTATCCATTTTTATATTCTCCACCACCACTAAAACCAATACCGAGCCTGCCTCCGGCACTTATGGCAAAAATTGCTAAAATTAATATAAATCCCTTTTTCATGTTGACCTCCTTAGTTTCTATTTATTTAATATGCAAAATCTATGCCAGCCCGATTAGACTTAAGTCTCGTAATATCGGTGCTTTAATAGAGCATTGTAAATCCTAAATTGCACAAAAGTATAATATATTGAACAGCGTGATAATTCCAAACAATATTGAAACATCTAAAAATTCAACCTGAAAATACCTTTTGCTATCCCCGAACCCTCATCAAAATCAACAATTACACTATTGCCCATTATATTTTCTTTTGCAACTTTAAATTTTGCTGGTAAATTATATAAAAAGTGTTGGACAGCCTCTTCTTTTTTAACACCAATAATAGAATCAGCTGAGCCGACCATACCTGCATCAGTAATATAAGCACAGCGCCCATTTATAATCTGCTCGTCCGCAGTCTGAATATGGGTATGGGTGCCGATTATCCCTGTTGCATAATCACAGAGATAGAATGCCAGTGCCCTTTTTTCTGCGGTCGCCTCGGCATGGAAATCAATAAAGATATTTTTTGTTTGTTTCAGCACCTCTTGCACTACCATCTTACCCACTTTTAATGGGTCTTCAATTGTTTTCATATAGACCCTACCTTCAAGATTGATGACTCCAATCTTAATGCCCATTTTTTCGTACACATAATATCCTCTGCCTGGTACACCCTCTGGATAATTTGCAGGTCTCAATAGTCTTGTCTCTGAATTTAGATATTTATAAATTTCTTTGTATTTCCAGACATGATTACCCGTAGTTATACAATCAACCCCTGCATCAAACAGTTGCTTAGCAGTCTTTTCAGTAATACCGATTCCACCAGCCAGATTCTCACCCTGGGCAATTGTAAAAAAGATTCTTTCTTTTTCTATAATTTCTGGTAATGCCTGAACAATCTTTTTTCTACCCGGCTCACCAATAATATCACCAATAAATATAAGTTTCATATTTGAATTTTATTCAGGACAATTCAGATGGCCATTTATTTACTGAAGGATTTTTGTTAATGCATCTACAAATCTATCCATCTCCTCTTTTGTTCTCTTTTCAGTAACAGCAATCAAAAGATGATTCTTTAAATCTTTATTAAATAGTGATAAAGGTACCCCTCCCAATAGATTATACTCTAATAATTTATCTACAATCTCCTGGGCAGGCTTTGATAATTCTACAACAAATTCTTTGAAAAATTCTGTTTTGAATAACGGTTTAACTCCTCGTATTTCTATTAGCTTATTATATAAATAGTGGCTCTTAGCCAGACATTGATTTCCTACTTCAATGAGCCCCTGCTTACCCATTGTGCAGAGATAAATTAATGAACTCAAGGCGCAGAGCGCCTCATTTGTGCAGATATTAGATGTTGCCTTTTCCCTTCTGATATGCTGCTCACGGGTCTGCAGGGTCAGAACAAAACCCCTTTTTCCATCAGTATCAACGGTCTCGCCCACAACCCTTCCTGGCATCTGTCTTACAAATTCCATTTTTGTCGCAAAAATACCCAAGAGCGGTCCACCAAATCCCTGGGCAATACCCATACCCTGACCTTCACCAACTGCGATATCTGCATTATATTCACCAGGTGGAGCAATCACACCAAGTGAGAGCGGGTCAAATACTGAAATAAATAAAGCTCCCTTTTTGTGCACCATCTCTGAAATCTCTGACATCAATTCTAAGTTACCATAAAAATTCGGATGCTGAACCGCGACACAACTGGTCTGCTCATCTAATAATGCTTCAAGCCCTGCAATATCAAGAACACCCTGTTTTGCCGGACAGATTAAAATCTCAACCCCGCACTCTTTTGTATATGTTCGGACAACCCGTTGATAAAAGGGATGTATGAGTTCAGAAAGGATGACCTTCTTTTTATTATTGATCGCGCAAGACATATGACAGGCTTCAGCAAGGGCAGAACCACAGTCATACATTGATGCATTGGCGACTTCCATTTTTGTCAGTTCACATATCGCAGTCTGATACTCAAATATAGTCTGGAGTGTCCCCTGTGAAACCTCTGCCTGATATGGAGTATAGGCAGTATAGAATTCACTCCGCGAAATGATACTATCTATCACCGCAGGAATATAATGGTCATAGATGCCTGCTCCTAAGAATGATACAAAATCATTTGTATTACAGTTCATACCCGCAATGGATTTGAGAATCTTTCTTATTTCAATCTCGGATACGGCTTCAGGCAGTTCTATCTTACCCTTGAACTGGCTATCCGATGGAATGATCTTGTCAATCAATTCGGAAAATGAATTAACACCGAGCCTTTGCAAAATCTTCTGCTCGTCCTGAGATGTTAAAGGAAGATAATGCATTAGTGCCCTGCGATCAATTCTTTATATTGCTCTGGAGTGAGCAATTTTTCTATTTCGCCGGTTGTGCTCAATTTGATTTTGTAGAGCCATCCTTCATTATATGGATCCTTGTTTATAATTGTCGGGTCTTTAATAGCCTTTTCATTGACTTCAATCACTTCACCACTGAGTGGTGCAAAAAGGTCGCTCACTGCTTTGACTGCTTCAATTGTGCCTACTGCATCACCAGCACTAATCTTTGTCCCAACTTTTGGTGGCTCAACCATTACAATATCCGAGAGTTCAGATTGGGCATAATCAGTAATACCGGTGATTCCTACATCACCTTCAACCTTTACCCATTCATGCTCTCGCGTATATCTAATCCCTTCAATAACATTAGCCATTTAACCTCCTTTAACAGATGGCTATTTGTTAATGGGTTGGGGCGCTGGTTTTAAAACCATTAAATTTTGTTTCCAGCATCTTAGCCCTAACCTCATCCATATTTATTTATGTGTTCCTTTTTTGTAAAATGGTCCTTTTATAATCTCCACATCAATTGATTCTTTTGCCATCACCTGTAATTTTGTTCCCGGCTCACTAAATGGCAGAGCAACATAACCCATTCCAATACCCTTTTTTAATGATGGAGAAAATGTTCCTGATGTTACAAACCCTATTTCTTGACTATTGTTCACAATCTTCTGATGTGGTCTGGGAATCCCTTTTCCTGTTGTTTCAAATCCCACGAGTTTTCTTTTTAAACCCTTTTCTTTTATCGCGAGTAAAGATTCCCTGCCAATAAAATCGCCTTTATCAAATTTTACAATCCAACCTAATCCTGCCTCAAGCGGATTCGTTGTCTTATCAATATCATTACCATATAAACAATATCGCATCTCAAAACGGAGCGTATCCCGTGCACCGAGCCCAATCGGTTTCACATTAAAATCCTTACCCGCATCAAAGACCATATCCCAGATCTTTAAACCATCTTTTGCATCCATATAAATTTCAAAACCATCCTCACCTGTATATCCAGTACGAGAAAGTATCACATCAATACCTTTTATTTTTGTTTCTACAGCCCAGTAATATTTTAAATCAGCAAGATTAAAATCAACCAATTTCTGCATCAACAATTCTGATTTTGGTCCCTGCACAGCAAGCTGTCCAATCTCCTCACTGCGATTCTTTACTTCTATATTATACTTTTTATTCTGCACAATCCAGGCAAAATCTTTTTCAGTGTTTGCTGCATTAACCACCAGAAAAATGCGGTTATTCAGATTATAGACGAGGAGGTCATCCACAATACCTCCATCCGGGTAAATCATTGCCGAGTACTGAACCTGATTCAATGCCAGTTTTCCAACATCATTGGTGGTAATGTAATTGGTAAATTGTAACCTGTCCGGACCAGTAATTTCAATCTCACCCATATGAGAAACATCAAAAACACCAACATTCGTGCGCACAGTTTCATGCTCAGCAATAATGCCATCAAACTGGATAGGCATCAAAAAATTGGCAAATTCCACAATCTTGCCATTATATTTTAAATGCATCTCATAAAACGGAGTCTTTTTCACCATAGGTTATTATATTCAAAACATACAGGATGTCAATAAAGAGAGTAGATAGTAGCCAGTAAGTAGTAAGTAGTAGGTAGTAGGTAGTAAGTAGATAAAAGATGAATTAGAGTAGGAAGCTGGAAGGGGTTAGGTTTTCTTGTTTGTTGACAAGTTCCAGATTTATTGTATAATAGATTATGCAAGTACTGTGTAATCTGCATAAAGAACAGATACTGAAAGAATTAGAGCATATCGGTGTCGCACCTGAGGCATATTCCATATTCCTGAAAAAAGCAGATTATCATATCATCAAAATAGATGGCCTCTCTCTTGCCCAGGCAAACATCCTTAAACAGATTGCACTCATCTGTGGCGCCGATGTAGCCATTCCCAGGGATGCATATATTGCCTTAAAAAAAAGAAAATTCACGGTCCTGCTCTTTGCCAATCTAAGGGAGATTGAAAAGATTATCGGTCGCCTGAACGAACAACCCTGGATGGATAAAATTACCAGTGTTCTATCTGAAATACTCAAACCCCAATTAAGCCCGGTGCTTAAAATAGGTGATGATGAAATTAAATTTGAACGTACCCATATTATGGGTATTATCAATCTTAGCCCGGATTCATTTTATAGTGGTAGCCGTTATACTACAATATCAACAATAAAAAAGATAGTTGATGAAATGACACAGGAAGGTGCTGATTTCATTGATATTGGTGCAGAATCAACAAGGCCTGGTGCTAAAATGCTCAGTGAGAAAGAAGAGATTGCTCGCCTTAAATCAGTTTTGCCGGCGATTACAAAGAATACGAAGATTCCCATCTCAGTGGATACATATAAAGCCGAAGTTGCCAAATATGCCCTTGACCATGGTGCAAAAATCATCAATGATATTTCCGGATTTGGCTTCTGCCATTTCAATAAAAAACTTGCTCGTATTATTGCGCGTGCTCGGGCAGGCGTCGTAATTATGCATATTCAGGGAACACCAGAGACAATGCAGAATAATCCCCAATATAAAAATCTTATGGCAGAGATCCTTGAGTATTTAAAAGAAAGAATAGAATTCGCACTGAGTAATGGAATTGATAGAACAAGAATTATCATTGACCCGGGTTTAGGATTTGGTAAAAGAGTTGAAGATAATTATGAAATCATTGAAAGGCTGGCTGAATTTAAGATATTGCAGCGCCCAATACTCGTTGGGCATTCTCGCAAATCGTTTATTGGAGCACCTTTTAATCTGCCCGCTGAAGAAAGGCTTGAAGGAACGCTTGGAGTCCAGGCATTGCTTATAAAAAATGGCGCTTCCATAGTTCGGGTTCATGATGTGGCTGAGGCAAAAAAAGTTGCGCAACTTATAGATAGAATCGTGCGATGAAGTTATTTGGTTTTTTAAATCTCAATTTTCTTGATGTGATTGATATTATTATTGTCGCCTTTCTTATTTATCAATTTCTAAGATTTATAAAAGGGACTAAGGCAACCCCGATTCTTTTTGGTCTCATTATAATTTTTGGAGTATCCTTTATCGCAAGATGGTTCAATCTTCGTGCACTTGCCTGGATTATGAACTCTATCCTCGCAGTATGGGTAGTCGCTTTTGTCATCCTGTTCCAACCCGAAATAAGAAACGCCCTTGCCTTTGTTGGACGACAACGCCCTTTAAGATTTTTTTTCAAGGTAGCACCATACCCTATGGTCAGTGAAATTATTGATGCGGTAAAAAAACTTTCTGAAAGGCGTCATGGCGGGCTCATCGTCATTCAAAAAAATGATAATTTAGGTGATATCATTGAGTCAGGCATTCACATAGATGCATCAGTAAATTCAATCTTGCTCCAGAGTATATTTTTCCCGGATAATCCACTCCATGATGGTGCCTGTATTATTCAGGGGGATAAGATTGTTGCTGCATCCTGTGTTTTGCCGTTGAGCGAAAATCCTGACCTCGGAGGCAAGTTTGGTTTAAGGCATCGGGCAGCACTGGGTATTGCTGAACATTCTGATGCATTTTGCATTGTCATTTCTGAAGAAACAGGGAAAATATCATTTGCCTATAGGGCTAAACTTGTTACGCGCGTCAATGCAGACGCCCTTACCAGAACACTGAAGAAAGTCTTCAAAGAATAATTTTCTACGACACTTGACAAATGCAATTATTTGATTATCATATATTGTACATATTATGAAGGAGGTCTGATGCGTTTTGTGGGTCTATTGTTTGTGGTGATCGTTATCGGATTTATGATTGGTTTTATTGTGCTCAACACGGATAAAAAAGTTGATGTTAATATCTTTGGACAAAATTTTTCAAATATTGCCCTTTCTATGGTCTGTTTTTATGCCTTTGTAGCCGGTATGGTTTTTGTCCTGGTCTTTGCCCTTGCCGACGAGATTGCGCTAAGAAATACAATGAATAAGTTAAAAAAAGAGAACAATCTTATAAAAAAAGAACTTGATGCCCTGCGCAATTTGCCGTTTGAGGAGGAAAAATGACAATACTATTGATAATCATTTTTGCCCTGATTGCATTTATAATCTACTTCTATTTTAAACCATACCGTTCTAAAATACCATCAAATATCCCCTATCTTGAATCGCTTATTGCTGAACTGGATAATAATGATGAACTGGCAATAAAAAAATTGAAAGAAGCATTAAATATAGATACCACACTTGTTGATGGATATATCAGACTTGGTAATCTTTATCGTAAAGCCGGCGATATTGAGAGGGCAATAAAGATTCACCAATCACTTACTGTCCGTCCCACCCTAAAAAAAGAAGAAGAGAAGAAGGTATATTTCAGTTTGGTGCAGGATTACCTTCAGTCAAACCGACCCAATAAGGCAATTGCATTCTTAAGAGAAATATTAAAGATTGATAAAAATGACCGTCGCGCGCGGGAACTACTCTTAAAGGTCTATGAAGACCTCCAGAATTATCAGGATTGTATCACTGTCTGTGAAGAATATGGTAGTAGTCCTGGTGATAATCAGCGTATTGCCTACTATTACTCAGCCCTGAGCAATGCACGTTTAGCTGAAGTATCAGAAGAACAAGAGGAACGAATCAAAGAAACAACCAATCTATTAAAAAAGGCACTTAAAATCAAACCGGATTCAGTGAGTGCGCTCTTTACGATTGCAGAATTGTATAGAAATAATGGCGAATTAAAAAAAGCAAAGGAATATTATCTCAAACTCATAAATTTTCATCCGGAATATGCATTTCTTATCATTCCTGAATTGGAAAAAACAGCCTATGAAACTGGCACCTTTGAAGAAATAATTCCCCTTTATGAAAAAATTTTTAAACAGAACCCAAAGAATTTTTCCATAGGTTTTGCCCTGGCAAGTCTATACGAAAAGAAAAATGAAATAGAACAGGCAAAAGAGATTTACAGAAAAATCGCCGACTTGCATCCAGAGGCGTTACTACCAAGAATTTTTATGATGAAATTATCTGCCGATACCAAGCCGATTAAAAAGGAACTTGCAGAAATTGAAAAAATTCTAATGCAAACTAAATTCGTATGTGCAAAATGTGGTAACAAAGTAAAAAAATTTATATTTCTATGTCCAAATTGCCGCTCTATAGAATCGTATTTGCCACAACTTTAATCGCCATCATACTTCCTGCTCAAAATATAGAAGAGGCGATTAAGTTATTCAATACATTCCAATTTGAAAAGGCACGGTCAATTTTTGAAGAACTGGCAAAAGATGTTAATAATCCACGCATTGCCGAGGTATACTATTATCTGGCAAGACTGACTACCAATCCTGATTCTTCAATACTCTATTATCAGCGTATCATAAGCAATTATCCTGAATCCCGTTATGCCGACATTGCCTATCTTGAAATTGCCAAAATTGCTATTGCCCAGGGGAAATATAAGAATGCCCTGATAACATTGAATGAATTGAATAAAAATTATCCTACTTCTGAATTGAAAGAAGAGATACAGTTCTGGCTCGGCATTGCCCAGATAGAGAGTGGTAACAAGGAAGAAGGTTACCAAACCCTCCAGAACTTGATAAATACCTATCCTAAATCAATCTGGGCAAATCGTGCGCGCAATCTGATTCCTCAAACCGAACCGCATAAGGTATATTATACGGTGCAGGTCGGTTCTTTCCGGAACAAAGAAAATGCTGAAAAAAAACTTGAGGAATTAAAAACAAAAGGTTTTAGTGGCCAGATCGTTGAGGCAACAGTGATGGGGAAATTGCATTACCGTGTCTGGATAGGCGAATTTGAAACAATGGAACAGGCAAAATCATTAGTGGCAAAGCTTGATTCCTTAGGCATCAAAGCAAATGTTGTTAAAGGATATTAATCTGACACTTTGAAAAGACGAAATTACCAATCCCGAAGAACAACACCGAACACAAAAACAAGATGTAAAAATCGTGGGCTCTAAATTCAGAATTTTAGGCATTTTGGATTTTTAGAGATTTTAAATATGCATCTTACCCCGCTATTAGAACAATACCAGCAGATAAAAAGTAAATATAAAGATACACTGCTTTTATTCCGCGTTGGTGATTTTTATGAATTCTATTATGATGATGCCAAAAAGGCAAGTGCCCTATTAGGAATCACACTTACTTCAAAGAGTATAAGTAAAGGAACACGTGTCCCATTAGCAGGTATTCCGGTGAAGGCGAGCGAAAATTACATTGCCAAACTTGTAAAGAATGGCATCAAGGTCGCAATATGCGAACAACTTGAACCACCAGACAAAGCAAAAAAAATTGTTGCCCGCGATGTTATTGAAGTAATAACTCCAGGAACCATTTTAAGACCTTCACTCCTTGAAGATAACAAACCGCTTTATGTTGCCAGCTGTCTTCCTGACGAAAATAAGATGGGCATTGCGTTCTGCGATATAACTACGGGCGATTTTTCGTGTGGCGAGATCAATGCTGAACAATTGCCTGAAATCCTTATGCGCAAAGAAGTAAAAGAATTGATCCTGCCCCAGGATATTAATCTTAAAAGCGAAATCCCCATAACAACCATTGATAACTACCATTTTATCTATGAGATTGCATATCAACAACTAAAAGAACACTTCAAAGTAGTGACACTGGATGGTTTTGGCATTGAAGATAAAAAACTTGCCACAGCCGCAGCAGGTGCTTTAATTTACTACTTAAAAGAGAATCAAAAATCCACCCTTCCCCAGATTAGTAAGATAAACCATTTTGATACAAAAGAAAGTTTATACCTTGATAATGCCACAAGGAAGAATCTTGAGATTATCTTCAATATTCGGAATGAAGAAACGAAGACCCTCTACTGGGTAATGAATAATTGTATGACCCCCTTTGGCAAAAGAAGGCTACGCAATGAACTCATTGAGCCATTGATTGAATGTGAAAAGATAAACGACAGGCTTGACGGAGTGGAAGAATTAAAAAATAAAGAGTTTTTAAGAAAAGAACTGAGAGATTTTTTAAATAATGTCCATGATGTGGAAAGAATTACGACCCGACTTATGTGCGCACGCATTATGCCCAGGGAATTGAATAGTTTAAAAGAATCGCTGAAGATTTATCCTGAAATAAAAGGAATACTACAGCAATGCGAAAGTAAAATCTTAAAGCAAATCTACAATCAAATTGATAAATTTGATGAACTCGTTGAAAAAATCGGAAAGGCAATATCACCTGACGCTCCTGCTTCACTTGATGAAACAGGTATAATCAGGGAAGGTTATTCAAAGGAACTTGATGAATTAAGGGAGATTGCGCGTAATGCAAAAGGCTGGCTCGTAAAATTTCAGACCCAGGAAAGAGAAAAGACCGGAATAAGTTCTTTAAAAGTGGCATATAATACAATTTTTGGTTATTATATTGAAGTGACCAAACCCAATCTAAATCTTGTTCCTGAATATTACATTCGCAAGCAGACCCTTGTGAATGCTGAACGATTTTATACCACAGAGTTAAAAGAGTTTGAAGAAAAGATCCTGGGTGCTGAAGAAAAAAGTAAAAATCTTGAGTATGAGATATTCATAAGACTGCGTAATGAGATTGCCCTTGAAGGTAATAAAATTCTCAATAGCACCAGAGCCATCTCTCTATTGGACATACTCCAGGCATTTGCTGAAAATGCGGTTCTGAATAATTATACCCGTCCCGAGGTGAATGAAAGTGACAGGATTGAGATAATTGAAGGAAGGCATCCGGTCGTAGAAAAACTAATAGAGAAAGGTTCTTTTATCCCCAATGATACAGAACTGGACCGAAACCGCAATCAAATTCTGATAATCACCGGTCCAAATATGGCAGGTAAATCTACTTATCTGCGTCAGGTCGCTTTGATTGTTATAATGGCGCAGGTAGGTAGTTATGTGCCGGCAAAAGAAGCACGCATCGGGGTGGTGGATAAAATTTTTACAAGGATTGGCGCCAGCGATGATATTTCAAGAGGGGTGAGCACATTCCTTGCTGAGATGATGGAAACCGCCAATATTCTAAATAATTTAACAGAGCGAAGTCTGGTCATTCTTGATGAGGTGGGACGTGGCACTTCTACTTATGATGGGCTGGCATTAGCCTGGGCAGTTGTTGAAGAACTTAACAATAACAAACGACCCCGTTCCCTTTTTGCCACGCACTTCCATGAACTCACAAAAATTGAAGATTTTCTAAGTGGTGTAAAAAATTTTAATTTTTTAGTAAAAGAATGGGGAGACGAAATCATCTTTTTAAGAAAAATGAATCCCGGTCCATCAGACCAATCTTATGGAATACAGGTCGCCCGTTTAGCAGGTTTACCCAAATCAGTAATTGAACGGGCAAAAATGGTTTTGGCAAAATTTGAAGAAGGTGAGGTGTTCAGCATAAGAAAATTAAAAAAAACAAAATTATCCCAGCCCGACCTATTCGTTGACAAAAGCTGAAACCGTAACTTTTAACCATTTAACCAATTTTATTTTCTTCCCCTTGACAAAGTTAATTTTTTGATTATCATTGTAAAATGAAAATGAAATTCAAAATCAAGAACAAATATGATTTTAGACTAAAGAATAATTCCAGCAAAAAGCATAGGTTGAAATCTTCCCAGAAAAGGTTGTTTATAATTGAGTATTTTTTAAAGCAAGATAAACATTACAGTGTTGAAGAGCTCTACAACCAAATTAAAAACAGGATGCCCGGCATTGGTTATTCAACCGTCTACAGAGCACTAAAACTCCTTGTATTACAGGGTCTTGCTGTGGAACGAAATTTTGAAAAAGGGCTTACCCGTTTTGAGCCAGTTCATAAAGAAGGGCACCATGACCACCTGGTCTGCATAAGGTGTGGTGCAATTATTGAATTTACCAACCCCGCAATTGAAAAAATTCAGAAAAAGATTGCTCTGAATTATAAATTCACTGTCACCGACCATAAACTGGAAATTTATGGATTGTGTCAAAAATGTAAGAAAAAGGAGAAAAACCAATGAGTCTTGTAAATCTGGCGGCAATGCATGCTGGCGAGAAAGGCAAGGTTGTAGAAATTATTGGAGGCAAAGGATTTATAAACAGATTAGAGGCACTCGGCATTGTTCCCGGTGCAGAAATAGAGAAAATAAGCGAGCAGATTATGCATGGACCAGTTGTCATTAAAATAGGAAATACCCAGGTTGCGCTCGGTTATGGAATGGCGCGGAAGATTGTGGTAAAAGTAGAGTATCATATAAAAAAAATATTACTGGTTGGCAATCCCAATGTTGGAAAGAGTGTAATATTTTCAAGATTAACTGGTGTGGATGTAATTGCATCAAATTATCCAGGAACAACAGTTGAATTTTGTCGTGGCTGTGCCGGACATGGCGATAAGCGGATTGATGTAGTTGATGTGCCAGGGACCTATAGTTTAGAACCATCAACCCCGGCTGAGGAAGTA
Organism: Caldifarciminota bacterium; assembly: GCA_037443805.1. Lineage (GTDB taxonomy): Bacteria > Hydrothermota > Tepidihabitantia > SM23-42 > JAOAFX01 > JAOAFX01. Next base: position 31,973 of record JBBINQ010000021.1, read on the forward strand.
GCAGTCCAAATGTTAAACAAAGCCATTGAGGAAGGGGATAGCATCATCGTGAATGTTGTTGATGCAACAAATTTAGAGCGTAATCTCAATCTTACGCTCCAATTATTAAAAAAGAATATTCCTATGATTATCGCCTTAAATTTATGGGATGAGGCAAAACATACTGGTATAGAAATAAATATCAAAGAACTTGAAAAAATCCTTGGCGTAACTATAATTCCAACCGTCGCCATTACTGGTGAAGGAATAAAAGAACTGCTCAATCGCCTGGATGAGGCAAAAAAAGGAGAATACCAATTCAAGGATACAGAACGGTGGCACGAAATAGGAAAAATAATTTCCCAGGTTCAGGTTATAAAACACCGGCATCACACATTCCTGGAAAGTATTGGTGACCTGACAATCAAACCCTGGACCGGCATTCCCATTTCGCTAATCATTTTGTTTCTAATATTTCAATTGATTAGATTTATTGGTGAAGGCATAATAAATTACATTTGTGACCCGATATTTTATGGTTTATATAAACCAGTTATGATGGCTCTCTCAAAAATACTTGGCGGTTCAGGTATTATCCATAATATTATCATTGGTGAATTGATAAATGGGGATATTGACTTCAGCCAATCATTCGGCATACTTACTACAGGGTTGTATGTAGAATTTGGACAGGTACTGCCTTATGTCTTTGCATTCTATCTCGTATTAAGTTTTCTTGAAGACTCAGGATATTTACCCAGACTCGCTGTGCTCGTTGATAAATTCCTCCACCTTTTTGGTCTCCATGGTATGGCAATAATTCCCATGCTCTTGGGTATGGGCTGCAATGTCCCGGGTGTTTTGAGCACAAGAATTCTTGAAACAAAAAGGGAGCGGTTCATTGCAATGACCCTGATGGCAATCTGTGTCCCGTGTGCAGCGTTAACTGCTATGATTTTTGGATTGGTTGGTAAATATGGAGCAAAAGGACTCTTCCCTGTCTTCGCCACACTTTTTATTGTCTTTTTCATTGGTGGAATCTTACTGAAATTAATCTTTAAAGGTGAAAGTCCTGAAATCTTTACTGAGATTCCTGCTTATCGTCTCCCCTATTTTCCTGCCCTGATGAAGAAACTCTGGATGCGTGTAAAATGGTTTATCCTTGAGGCAACACCATTTGTTCTTTTAGGTGTATTCATCGCCAATCTATTCTATGCTCTTGGTATATTCAATTTTCTTTCAAAGATTATTGGACCAATCGTTGTGCATATCTTATCCCTTCCAGCAGAGGCTACGATTGCACTTCTGTTAGGATTCTTAAGAAAAGACATTGCAGTAGGTATGCTCGTGCCATTAAATTTATCACTAAAACAATTGGTTGTTGCAAGCACAGTGCTCGCAATGTATTTCCCCTGTGTTGCGACATTTGCCGTATTTATAAAAGAACTGGGCATAATTGATACACTCAAGGCAACGGGCATAATGCTCTTGACTGCGTTCTCTGTCGGAGCAATCCTGAACCTGATTCTGTAAAATCCCAGGCAAAAAAGCGCTAATAAAAAATAAAATCGTATTGATGTTGGAAAATGGGAAATATTGGTTTAAATGCCCCCTTGATTTTTTAAAATATAAAATTAAAATATTATATAGGAACGAATATGTCTTATCTTAGAAATCAAGAAGGTTTTTTCTTTGCGGAGTTTATAAGGTTCGTTTGAGTCTGCTCTGCCTGACATCGGAGCAAAAAAATATAATGTCAGCACTTTCACTTATCGTTCTCTCTTCTGAGGGAGAGATTTCCACCCCTTATAATTCCTCTCCCTTGAAGGGAGAGGATAGAGAGCCTGCCCTGAATCCTGGCCTGGCACCAGGACAGGCTTATTTCAGGGTCAGGGTGAAAAAAAATTCGTTGGGGCAGAGTCTGTCCCTGTCCGGTTGATTGTAGTTGCGTGATTTATCACGCAAAATGTCTTATCCCTGTAGAAGATACAGGGGGTAAAATGGAGGAAAAAATGAGAAATACAATAAGATATATTGGGGAAAGAATTTTTATGAATCTGATGCTTGATTTATTTAATAGAAGTGATATAATTTTCTGGAGAAGGAGATGAAAAGGTTTTGCCCATTTTTGCTTCTTATCTCTGGCATCTTACTTCTTACTTCTGGTTTACCTGCCCAGACTCCGGAGTGGGTGTATCAGTATGTGAACCCAGGGTTTTCTGATGTTCCTTATGCAATTACAGCCGATAGCGCAGGTAATACCTATACTACAGGTTATACAAGTGTTGGGAGTAGTGGAAGTGGTTTAGGGATAATCAAGTTAAGTACTATGGGTGAAGAGCGATGGTTTTATTATCTTGATACACTTGGGGTTGGTGAAACAGGGCGGGATATTCTATTTCATTCAGGTTATGTTTATGTGACGGGATCCACGGCATCAGGCATGGGCAATTTAATAGTAGTGTGTGTGGATAGTGGTGGACAAAGTCGTTGGTTATATTTAGATACTTTAGATATGGAGGGGTTAGGAATTGATGTATCTTCTGGTGGAAATGTGTATGTTGCGGGTAAAACTTGGGTTTCGTTATTAGATTGGGTGGTATTGAAATTAGACTCGCTCGGCAACGAGGTCTGGCGTTATGTTTATGATGGTCCGGCAGGTAGTTATGATGAGGCGCTGGATATTGCGATAG
>JBBINQ010000022.1:0-24428 GCA_037443805.1 Caldifarciminota bacterium
GGGGTGAAGATGGGATGGTTAGGGGACCAGGAAATCAGGGTAGCAGTGGGGAGGATATCAGAATATCAGGATAAAAAAGATTTACGACTTACGAAGACGATTTACGCATTTATTTCACCTCAGATGCGTCCGAGCCGGAACCTGGGGATTGGTATGGGGTCAGGATATCAGGGAACCAGGGTATCAGGGGGGAGGATATTAGGGAATCAGGGTATCAGAGGCGTTGTAGCGGTTTGATTTATCAAACAGAAAAGAATGGAGAAGTTAGTGACAAGGGCAGGCAGGAGATTAAGGATTGGGTTGTTGGGTATGCGGTAAAGGGATTAGAAATTACTGATTGCAATAAATTTGAAATCAAGGATTCAAGGATAGAATTCTGTAAAGATTGTGGTATAGATTTTTCAGGCAATATGATTGAGACAAAGGATTGTAGTTTGAGCAATAACCGTGTTGGATTAAAAGCCCTGGCACAGGAATTTACTGTTAAAAATTTTGTATTAACGGATAACAGAACTGGTATGATGGTGATTGGTGGTGAAGGAACAATAAAGAAAAATGAAATTGTTAGCAATGATACCGGGCTGGTAATTGTGGAGATGAATGGTGATGTGAAAGAAAATTTTATAAAAGGGAATGGGATTGGGATATATATAACGGGTGAACAGGGGAAAAGAAGGGTAAATAAGGGTGAAGAAGGGATGGTTAGGGTATCAGAGAATCAGGGTATCAGGGGGAAGGATATCAGAATATCAGGAGACCAGGATAAATGTAAAGGATTACGCATCGGAAAAAAGAATGTGTTTGACCATAATCTTATGTTTCATATCTACAATAACACACCTGATAGTATTGATGCGACAAAAAATTACTGGTATCCTTCTGAACCTGAATCAATTGCCTTTTACATCTATGACTATTATGATGACCCAGACCTTGGTATTGTCTATTTTGAACCTACTGCGGGAAAATTTGGTGGCGGTCCCCAAGGTGCAGAGATGCCGAAACAAGTTCGGCATGACATTACGGTCAATTTTGGCTCTAATCCTGCAGGATGCATTTCAATCAAATATATCATCACCGAGGAAGAGAAGGTTGATATTGCGGTATATGATGTCTCGGGCAGATTGATTGTCAAGGAAAATTCTCTTAAAAAACCAGGTAGATATGACTTTGTTATAGATAACCTACCAGACGGCGTCTATTTTGTAAAACTTGATTGTGAGGGGATTGAAGTAAAGAGAAAAGTCATCCTGCTTGATTGATGATATAGGTCTTATTATTGAAATGCTGAAAGGCAATTGAGGAGATATTAAAAAGGGCAGTAAAAGGCTCAAGAAGGCTAAAAAGGGCTAAAAGGCAAAGAGGGTAAAACATTAACATCTCTGGTATAATATTTGACAAATAGAGATTCTTCGCTTGCCAAAGGCGGGCTCAGAATGACAGTCCTTTTTACATTGTCATTCTGAGGAGCGTAGCGACGAAGAATCTATAGGGTTTCAGGGGTGCAACCCCTGATTATGTTCAAGGATTGGAGTTTCAATACAATCCGCCACACAACATGGCGGACTAAATCCGAAGAACGAAAAAATCGTCTTTCGGGTCACGGTTTAGAAAAGCAAAAAGGCTTCGTCCTTTGTTTTCGTTAAACGATGGACGATAACCGATGACGAAGTGTATCTCTAAACCGACAGACATTTAACGATTTACAATAGTTCATTTGGATTTATCCGCACGGTAGCGGGGATTATGTGCATCATCAGGGGTTGCACGGGACTGAAGTCCATATTCCAAGGCATAGGTGAGAATTTAGAACGGCAGAGCAAGACTTTTTCACCCTAAAAAATTCTTTTGAGGTGGATACGATGTCTTGAAAAACTCTGCACAAAAAAACCTCCTTGACATCAATTAAATTTTGAATATATTTAGTTGTGCCTTTAAAATTCGCTCCAGATAATTTTGCGACCATAATCCTTGCTGCCGGAATAAGTAAACGGATGTATACCAGAACCCCTAAAATTTTATATAAAATCCTGGGAAAACCTATGATTCAATTTCCTGTAGATATCGCCCATAGTTTGAATTGCTCCGAAACAATTGTGGTTTGTGGAAAAAATTACGAAGCAGTTAAAAACATTCTGGGTAAAAATATTAAATATGCAATACAGGAGATTCCCCGTGGAACTGGTGATGCAACAAAAAAAGGATTGGCAATGACTAAACATCCATATATTCTTATTCTATATGGTGATGTGCCTCTGTTAAAAAAAGAAACAATCAAGGATATGATTGAGAACCATTTCCAGAAGAATGCTGATTTAAGTGTTCTCACCTGCGAAATGTCTGAACCAGCCGGTTATGGCAGGATTGTGCGAAACAAAAAAGGCAATATCCTAAAGATAGTTGAGCATATTGATGCCACGGAAAAAGAAAGAATGATAAAAGAAATAAATACTGGTATCTATTTCGGTTCAAGAAAATTAATTTCCAATGCCCTATCTAAAATCAGCACAGATAATAAACAAAAAGAATTTTATCTTACAGATATTGTCCATAATCTAATCAGGGCAAAAAACAGGGTCATCGGTTTCAAAATTGTTGATGAAGAACAGATTCAGGGCATCAATACAAAGTTAGAACTTGCACGGGTAAGGGAAATTGTGAAAAAAAGATGGTTTTCTGAATTGATGCTCAATGGCGTTTATATTGAAGACCCCAATACCACGAATATTGATTTGACTGTTAAAATTGGCAAATTTGTCCAGATCAGACCATTTACCCTGATTGAAGGCAACACCTATATAGAAGATGATATGGTAATAGGACCATTTACTTGGATAAAGGATGGCAAGAAAAGGAAATTGAAAATATGAATACCACCAAAACAAAAATTTCTTTTATCCAGAAAAATTTTAGTTCGGGAAAAGCAGGGCTGATTATTCTTATTATCATAATGTTTCTGTTCGGAGCGTCAGTCATTTATATGCGTACCCGAGAAGACCCTGAAGAGATATACAAGAAAAATAGTAATCTTCGGGTTGAAGTTCTTAATGGCTGTAACATTAATCGTCTTGCTATAAAGGTAAGTGATATTTTACGCGAAAAAGGATTTAATGTTGTCAAAATTGGAACGACTGAATCAATGTATAAAGAAACAGTCGTAATTGAAAGGGCAGATGAGAACATGGAAAATGGAAAGTATTTTGCACGGCGTATCGGCTGTAAAAATATTGGCAAGGATGTTGACCCGGCATTGTATCTTGATATAACTCTGATCATTGGTGAAGATTATAAAAAATTATTTCCCGATGTTGAAAAAAGATTCTGATAAGTCAGCAATTAATCTGGCAAAATCACTTGCCCATATCATTAGCGAGAAAAAAGGAGAGGATATAATAGTTTTTGACCTGAGAGAAATTTCACCAATTACAGACTTTTTTGTTATTGCCACAGGTCTATCTAATATCCATAACAAAACGATTGCCGAGTATTTGATTGAATTTCAAAAGCCAAGCCACAATGAAGGTATGGAAGAAGGAAACTGGGTTTTGCTTGATTATATTGATGTTATTGTCCATATATTCTCAAAAGAAGCCAGGGAATTTTACGGACTTGAGCGATTGTGGGGCGATGCTCCCCAGGTAAAAATATAAATGATTCGTGACGAAATAAAAAAAATCTTACAGGATGTATGCTCAGGAGAAAAAATTGAGATTGACTATGTGCCAGCAGACAAAAAAGGAGACTATTCCACCAATATCGCAATGCGCCTTGCTGCAAAAAAATCAATGAATCCATTAAAACTTGCCGAAGATATTACAAAGAAAATTAATTCACCCCTCATTACCGAAGCGATTATCTATCCCCCGGGCTTTATCAATTTTGTATTAAACCCTGAATATCTAAAAGAAAAGTTTAAGAAACACGAAAAATGTAATATCGGACAGGGGATAAAAATAAATGTAGAATTCGTAAGCGTTAATCCGACCGGACCAATAAATATTGTCAATGGTCGTGCTGCTGCTTTTGGCGATGCTCTTGTGAGACTATTAAATTATTGTGGCTTTAATGCTGATGCGGAATATTATATTAATGACTCAGGCAGACAGATTGACCTGCTTGCTGAAAGTATCAAACAGCGGATGCATCAAATTGAAGGTAAACCTTATTCAATCCCTGATGATGGCTATCATGGTGAATATCTTATACCCATTGCCCGGCATTTTTATGAGCAAAATATCCACGATATTGAAAAAATAAAAATTGATGCTGTAGACCATTTTATTAAGCAACACCAAACAATGCTACAAAATTTCCGGGTTATTTTTAAAAATTGGATTCGTGAATCAGAAATCCGTAATAAAGGCTATGTAGAAAGAGTTTTGAAAATTTTCAAAGACAAAGGGCTCCTTTTTGAACAGGATAACGCAACCTACTTTAAAACGACGCTGTTTAATGATACCCGCGACCGCGTGATAATCACCAAAGATGGAAGATATACATATCTCTTACCTGACATTGCATATCATTTAAATAAAATAGAGAGAGGTTATGACCACCTAATCACAATACTCGGACCAGACCATCTCGGGCAGATAAACAGTCTTTATGCCGGGCTTAAAGCACTTGACTATCCAGATAATATCCTTAAAATTATTATTGTTCAGGAAGTGAGATTAAAAAAAGATGGTGCATATATCTCAATGTCTAAACGGTCAGGAACTTTTATCGCGCTTGAAGACCTCTTCGCAGAAATTCCTGTGGATGTTATTAGATTCTTTTTCCTGATGCGCTCAAGCTCCCAGCATCTTGATTTTGACCTTGACCTGGCACGCACTGTTTCTGAAGAGAATCCAGTGTATTATGTCCAATATGCATATGCCCGTATTATGAGTATCATTAAATATGCTCAAGAACAGGGCATCAGTATGAGTGAAGAAGAAACCTTGAGTATGATTAAAGAAAAAGAAGAATTTGATTTGATAAAGTATGTTTTGCGATTTGAAGAAATAGTGGAAGATGCAGTAAATAATCTTGAACCATTTATGCTGACATATTATTTGGTTGAATTGGCAAGATTATTCCACTACTTTTATCAGAAGCATCGGGTGGTTGGTGATAATAAAGACCTGACCAGAGCAAGGCTCTTTCTTATTAACCGAACTGCCTTGACATTAAGAACGGGTATGGAATTGTTAGGTTGTTCATGCCCGGAAAGGATGTGATGGTGCACTTAAAGGAGGTTAAATGAATCTTGCGAGTCTTTTATCCAGAGAAAGGATAAATCTGGAATTAAAGTCTACAAAAAAAGAAGAGGTTTTAAAAGATCTTGTCTATATGATAAAAAGTAAGACCGATGCTGAGCTAATATACACAACTCTGCTAAAAAGGGAAGAACTTGGTTCTACAGGCATTGGTAAAGGGATTGCCATTCCCCATTGCCGTTCACTTGCAGTTAGTAAATTAGAGATTGCAGTGGGCAGGACCGTAAAGCCCGTTGATTTTAATGCCATTGATAAAAAACCAGTGAACCTGTTTTTCTTAATTATTGCACCCCCGCAGGACCCAGGAAATCAATACCTGATAACCCTGGGAAAGATTGTTCAGATTGCAAAAGAAATAACCAGGGCAAACTTGCTCAGCAAAATCAATACTCCTGATGAATTTATAGCAAAAATAAATGAGATTGAAAAGGGAATGTCAAAAAAGAGGTAATTATGCCAAAGGAAATAGACATTATGCGTTTGCTAAAGAGGCTCTTTGATCTGGACAATTTGATTACAGACAAAGAAGCAGATAAAAAGATTGGTTTTAAGATTGATGAAGAAGTGGGTTTAATGAGTCTAAAAAAAGAACGGGCAAGTCTGCTGAAAGAAATTCCTAAGGAATATGCAGAAACATACGAACGTCTAAAAAAGCGTTATCCACTTGCGATAGCCGAAGTAAAAAATGGATTTTGCTTCGGTTGTTTCCAGCAATTACCCACTGAGATGCTGACCAAAAGCAATGAAATTGTTTGCTGTCCGAATTGTGGACGGATACTCTTCTGGCGTGAGGAATAATGGAGGATGAAAAATTCTTATTTTGTCTTTTTAATTGTTGTAATAACAATTCTCCTCAATGTAGTTAATCTCAAAAATCTCAGTCTCATAGATTGGGACGAAGGAGCATTTGCGCTCCAGGCAAAATGGCTGGCAAGTGCAGGGTCTGAAGGCAAACCATTTAATTTCCAGACCCCTCCATTATATCAGGTAATTATTGCCAGCCTTTTCAAAATATTTGGCTACAGGGATTGGATACTACCTTTTATTTCCATAATCTGTTCAGCAATAGCAGTGTGCATAACTTTTCTTCTGGCAAAAGAATTATACAACGAAACTACTGGACTATTCGCCTCAATACTCTTTATCTCTACTGAATACTTTCTTTTCTTTTCAAAATCCGGGCTCAGTGATGCTGCCTTTCTCTTATTTTTTATTGCATCTATTTATTTCTTTTATCAGGGTATACAAAAAAATAAAACCAGCCATTATATATATTGTGGTATATTTACACTTCTCGCCTGTTACACAAAATACAGTGGGCCCATTCTTTTTCTAATCTATTTATTTATTGGCATCCGCAGATACAAGGAGATAAATAGATTTTGGTACATCTTTACTATCATTATCCCCATTCTACTCCTTCTCCCCTACTTTTTTATTTTTGTGAAAATTATTTCTATTACGGGGATAACACAAAGGCACGGAAAACTTTTAGGAATCAACCATTTAAAATTTTTATTTTACCTGATTCGTTTTTCACCTTTGATTTTCATCTCTGCAATCCTTTATCGTATAAAAACTAAAATTGATTATTTTGTTTTAACGATAATTTTAATATTGTTTTTCGTTTTAGGATTTTATTATCCTTACTTTCGGCTTGCCCTACCATTGATACCATTATTATCAATCTTCGCTGCCCGATATTTATCCCAATTCAAAAAAATGCGATACTTTATATTAGGATTAATCTTTTTGATTAATATCATCCTCGGATTCAATACTTTGACCTACCATTCAAAGATACCACTCCTTATCAGCAGCAAAGTTGATACCGTGTGCAAGAAATATAAAACAAATTATATACTAACATTAGTACCACCTAATATTGTTTTTTATCTCAACGGCGAGATTTTGCAACCAACCACTTCCCTACCACCAAAATTGCTAAATAACAAATTTTTGAAAAATCGTGAATTTATAAAAATAGACCAGAATCTATTTATTGGACAAAAGCATATTTTGTTTATCTATTCTACAGTATTTGAAGAATTTGAAAGCAGGGTTGCATCACTTATACCAAAAGCCAGTAAAATTGACTCCATTGAATTTATTGATGCGCCTGTTTACTACAAGGACCTTTTTAATACATTAAGAAACAAAAAACAAATTTATGAAATCTATCTTTTTGAAATAGCAGAATTTGACAGCACTTCCCTATATGATTTATGGCAGATTGCCTTGCAACCTGGAGCAACTGTCATCAAAAAATAGTTATTTCCCAATACAAAATTCTTCAAAAATTTTATTTAGAATATCTTCCCGCAAAATTTTTCCCGTAAGTGCGCCAATAATATCAAGGGCATTGTGTAATTCAAAGGCAATGGTTTCTATGGGCTGTGATGCATTAATATTTGAAAAGATATTATTTAAATCTTTTACTGCTTCAATATGGCGCCTGCGCATAAGCAAAATGTCTTCCTCACTTTTTCGGGAAAAAAGATTTTCTTTAATGGCTATTTTTAATTTATCAATATTTTCCCCATTTTTTGCTGAAATTTTTATTGCATCACTCAATACATTGTCCTCTCTTAATGCAATATTCAAATCAATCTTATTGATAACAAAAATTTTCTTGTAATCCTTAATAAGATTGCAAAGATATGTGTCCTGCTCATTTAATGGTTCTGCTCCATCAAAAACTTGTAGTATTAAATCAGCATTTTTGAAGAGTTCTTCACTCCTTTTGCTGGCAATATTATCCGGACCCTGACCATTCAAAAAAATCCCGGCAGTATCAATCAATCTAATTAAAATACCTTCTATCTCTACCTCTTCTTCAATATAGTCTCTTGTTGTGCCTGGGGTTTCGTGAACAATTGCCCTTTCATAGCCAATCAATTTATTAAATAGTGTTGATTTACCGACATTTGGACGTCCTGCGATAACTACAAGATAACCCTGCTTTAATTTTATACCCTGTTCAGCACCATCTAATAATGTCTGTAAGATTTTCTGGATATCATTGATTTCTGCAGAGATTTTCTTTAAATCTAAACCAATATCTTCTTCCTCAGGGAAATCAATATTTGCCTCCACCATAGTCAAAAGAGAGACAATGCGCAGTTTCAATTCTTCAAGAAAACTTGATAGTTTACCTTCCAGTTGATAGATGGCAAGTTTTCGCGTAGTATCGCATTGTGCATAAATTGTATCCAGGATTGCCTCTACCTGTATTAAATCTATTTTGTTATTAAGAAATGCGCGCTTTGTGAATTCCCCTGGTTGTGCCATCCTTGCCCCTTCGGCTAACAATATTTTAATAATGCGGTCAACAATCAGGGGATTTCCGTGACAGGAAATTTCAACTACATTTTCTCCAGTGTATGAATTTGGTGCAAAAAAAATGCTGGTCAGAACATAATCAATTACATCTTGATTTGAGGGGTCAATTATTTTACCATAATAGATATTTCCCGAAAGAAATACCGAAATATTCTGTGCAGAAATAAATACCCTTCTGACAATATTAATCGCTTCATCACCGCTGATTCTAATTACCGCAATACTTGAATAACCTGTGGGTGTAGCACAGGCAACAATTGTATCAATCACATTTTTTGATCTTTATCTTCTTCTCTTTTTTCGTTGGCGGGAGCAATGATCATCGTCCTGTTTCCACCACGACCAACAACATATAACTTAACACCTTTCAACTCATCTATTTTGCCGGCGACAATTCTCTCTTCACGGGGTGTCATCGGGTCCAGAGCCATTTCACGACCGGTCTGGAGAACAATCCGGGCTATCGCCTCTGTTTTTTTTCTTAAAAAGTTGATGCGATGCTGACGATAGCTGTTAACATCAACCAATACCTTAATATTGGAATAGAATCTTCTTGTAAGCCTTGATATGATATATTGCAATGCCCAGAGATTTTCTCCATTTTTGCCAATCAATAATGCGTCAGGATGTCTGGTCTTGATATTTATATTAAACCCTTGTTCATCTTTACTCACACTGATATTCACTTTAAATCCCATACTGCTCAGAAGATAATTAGTTAGAATTTGCAAATACTGACGAGGCTCTTTTATTGTTATTTTGACCTTGGTTTCTGATTCATTTTGAGAAAGAATTTCATAGGTTACCTCATCCTGGGTAACGCCTAATATTTTTATTCCCTGAGCGATCGCATCATTCAGGTCTTTTCCAATTGCCTCAATCGTTTTCATTATGCCTCCTCTTATTTATTTAACCAAAAATACCAGCCTATAAAGGCGGTATGGTTCAACTGACAAAAGCTAACTCAAAATTTTCTTTTTTATCATAAATTGTTCTAAGATTGATAACAAATTATATGTAAACCAGTATAACTGCAGCCCTGATGGAAAATTTAAAAATACAAAAATCATCACCAGGGGCATCATAATAACCATAAATCTTTGACGCGGGTCAACGGTTGTCATCAAAGATTGTAAAAGCATCAATACACCCATTGCAATAGGTAAAATAAAATAGGGGTCTTTAACTGACAGGTCTTTAATCCAGAAAATAAAAGGGGCGCCACGAAATTCAAAAGATGTGGAAAGCACCTGATACAGTGCAATAAAAATGGGGAATTGTATCAATAATGGCAAACAACCAGAAAATGGATTAACCTTATAGGTCTTATACAGGTGCATCATTTCACGATTCAATGCCTGGGGGTCATTTTTGTATTTATCCTGTATTTTCTTCAGTTCCGGCTGAACCATTTGCATCTTCTGTTGTGAAATAAGCATCTGTCGTGACAGAGGGAAGAAAATAATTTTGAACAATAGCGCAAAGAGTATAATTGCAAACCCATAATTTTTTACCACTGAATAAAAGAAATTCAAAATCAGGATAATAACACGTTCAATTGGTCCCCAGATTCCACCACTGGCAATCTGTTCATAACCTTTATTGTATTTAGCCAGTTCTGAATGCTTTATAGGCAAAAACAATACTGAAAAATTAACAGTAGAATCAGCAAAAATTTCAACTCCATAACGATTTGTATTACCACCCATTGCACACCCTAAATAGGCATAATTGATTGTCTGATAATCTATCACATTAGCGATTCTATTGAATTCAGAATAACCTTTTGTCCCCAAATTATTGATAATTAACACAAAATATTTGCTTCTTAAAGCAAGCCATTGCCAGTCTTCTTTATATATAAATTGTTCTTTAATGTTTTTGGTGATGTTCTGCAATTTATTTGTCTTCACAAAGACATTGAAGTGCCTGAGGTCATCAGTTCTGTTCTTCTTTTCAGTGATTCCAATCCCTGCTTTAAAACTCAAAATCTGTTTAATGGATTGAGGATAATCAGTGCGCAATATAAACCCGGATGTTTCACTGAACCGATAAATTTTGGTGAATCTTTTATTATCTATTTCCCGTGTAAAAACAATTGAATCATCATATAGTTCATAATTAAAATCAGGAATAGAATCAACTAATTTTGTCACACATAATATACCAGACTCTGGAACTAAGTCAACATCGTATTCTTTTATATAAAATTTTTTGACACCCGCACCAGCACTTGAAAATACAATTTTATAGAATTTCCGGTCAACAACTATCGTGTCACCAACCGCCTGTCCATAATTCAAAGTCTGAGGTTGCGTTTTGGTTGTATCAGTTTTCTCTATCTCTTTTTGTGTTGTGGTTTTTTTACCTGATGGCTTAGCCATATAACTCCACAAAAGAAGGATGACAATAATTAACAAGAATGCAATTAATGTTCTTTTTTGGTCATTACCCATTATTTCTTATCCTTTTAGATGGAATGACCGGGTCATAACCACCGGGTAGAAATGGATTACATCTTAAGATTCTAAAAAAACTCATTATCCCACCCTTTAATATTCCATGCTGATTCAAAGCCTCAATTGCATATTCAGAACAGGTTGGAGTAAATCGGCAGGTATTAGGAAGTAAGACGCCTATGGTTCGCTGATAGACCTTAATCAAAAATATTAGAATTTTAACAAATTTAAATTGCCTGATGCCTGATAAATTATCTAACATTGATATACTCCTTTCTGAATGCTTGAAAGCAATTCAGAATGTGTTCAGCACCAAGCACATTATATGCATAAAAAATTATATTCAAACCCTTAAATATTTCCTTATTCATTCGATATGCCTCCCTTAAAATTCTTTTCACCCGGTTCCGTTTAACTGCGCTCCTGATTTTCCCGGAGGCAAAAAAACCAATCTTAGGTTCGCTGGCAGGTTTGTAAATTATAACTAAATCATTACAGTTAAACCTTTTTCCAGTTGATAATAAGTTCCTAATCTCTTTTTTATTACGAATTATCTCATTCTTTTTAAGACCAAACCTAATCCTGTTTTCGGACAAGGCTATTTTCCGACAACCAGGCGTTTGCGACCTTTTTTTCTTCTTCGGCTTAAAACCTTTCTGCCACCCCTGGTCTTCATCCGTGCCTTGAAGCCATGGGTCTTTACTCTCTTCCTTCTACTCGGCTGATAAGTTCGTTTCATAATTAATTATATGCAAAAATGGAAAAAAGTCAATGCCTGGCATCAAGCATCTCCCTCTTGACTTTTTTTAAAAAATGTGGATAATAAAATATTTATGAATAGAGAACAGGCACTAAACTTACTAAAACAGAGATTAAAGAATAAAAATCTGTTTAAACATTGTCTGGCTGCAGAAGCCTGCTTAAAAGAACTTGCTTGCCATTTTGGTGAAGACCAGGAGACATGGGGTATGGCGGGTCTATTGCACGATATTGATTACGAAGAGACACTTAATGACCCGGCACACCATGGTCTGATTGGTGCAGAAATCCTTGAAAAAGAAGGACTTACCCAGGACATTATCTATGCAATCAAGGTTCATGCCGGACATTTTGCACCAAAATCAAAATTGGATTGGGCATTATTTGCTACTGACCCATTAACTGGTTTGATTGTGGCTTCTGCCCTTATGCATCCTGATAAAAAATTACAATCACTTGATACGGACTTTGTTATCCGCAGGTTTAAGGAAAAAAGGTTTGCTGCTGGCGCCAATCGGGAGCAGATTTCAGCCTGCAAGAATCTTGGATTAGAACTTGAACAATTTATTCAAATCTGTCTGGATGGAATGAAAAAAATCAGCAGTGAATTGGGTTTGTAAGTATGCAAAAGGTTACTACCTTTGAAAATTTGATTTTGAACTTAAAAAAATACTGGCAGGAAAAGGGCTGCCTTATTTTTGAACCCTATAATTCTGAGGTTGGTGCTGGAACATTTAATCCTGCAACTTTTTTAAAAATCTTAGGCAGGAAACCCTGGAATGTGGCATATGTTGAGATCTGCCGAAGACCCAGAGATGGACGGTATGCAGAAAATCCGAATCGCGTTCAGCAATACTACCAATTTCAGGTAATTATGAAACCAACACCAGAAGACATTCAAAAAATTTATCTTGAATCACTTGAATCAATCGGATTTAAATTAAAAGAACATGAGGTCAGGTTTGTTGAAGATGACTGGGAAAGTCCCACACTCGGCGCCTGGGGTATTGGCTGGGAAGTATGGCTTGATGGCTTAGAGATTACCCAGTTCACCTATTTTCAACAGGCAGGTGGGATTGACCTTGATGTGATACCGGTTGAAATAACCTATGGTTTGGAAAGAATCTGTATGAATATCCAGGGTGTATCATCAATTTTTGATTTAAAATGGAATGAGAAATTAACCTGGGGTGATATATATCGTGAGAATGAACAACAATTTTCGCAATACAATTTTGAAGAATCAAATCCAGAAAGATTATTGTTGCTGTTCAACGAATTTGAAAGCGAAGCAAAGAATCTATTTAAAAAGGGACTATTTCTGCCCGGATATGATTATGCAATAAAATGTTCTCATATCTTCAATCTTATTGAAGCAAGGGGCACAATAAGTGTTTCTGAAAGGGCAAAGATGATTGCACGGGTAAGAGCACTTACATCAGAGGCAGCACAGCTCTATCTAAATAAACAGGAAAACGATGATTGATTTTTTACTGGAAATAGGATTTGAAGATTTTCCACCTTCTTATCTGAGCAAGGCAGCAAATGACCTGACCGAGCGGGTTGAAGCCCTATTTAAAAGAGAGCGCATATTTTATAGAACACTGCGCAAGATATATGCGAGCAGGCGTATAGGTATCCTTATTCTCGGTGTTGCGCGTAAACAAAAACCACAGAGTATAGAAGTTCAGGGTCCGCCAAAAAAATTTGCCTTTGATGAAAATGGTAAACCCACCAAAATGCTTGAAGGATTCTTAAATGCCCACAGTATCAAATTGAGTGATATAAAAATCGCCAAAACCAAGAAAGGCGAATATATTACTGCTATAAAGACAATGCCGGCAAAAGACACAGATGACATTTTATATTATGAAATTCCCAAAATAATTGCGAGCCTTGAATTTCCGAAAACAATGGTCTGGAACCAGGAAAAAGTAAGATTTCCCAGACCAATACGATGGATCGTTGGTCTGCTTGACCGTAAACCACTAAGATTTAAATATGCCGGGATTGAGGCTGAACGCTATAGTATGCCCAATTTTCACTTTTCATTTGAACCTATCCGTTTAGAAAAACCAAGGGAATATATAAACTTTTTAAGGCATGGCGGCGTTGTGGTTGACCCGAATGAACGGCGCAAGATTATCAAAAACCGAATTATTGAAAGGGCAAAATCGTTAAAAGGTGACCCGGTTTATGACGATGCTCTGCTTGAAGAAATAAACTGCACTATTGAATACCCGGATGTAACGAGCGGTGAATTTGATTCTGAGTTTTTAAAACTGCCTGAAGAAATACTTAAAACAACCTTAAAAACATCGGGCAATCTTATCTGGGTAAAAGGAACAAACAAATTTATCTGCATTTATAATGGTAGAAGAAAGGCAGAAACCAATGTGGGTCAGGGATATGCTAAGGTATTAAAAGCACGATTACAGGATGCACTATTTTATTATCAAAACGATATTAAACTCGGGATTACCAAAATGCAGGAAGCAACAAAGGATATGGTCTGGTTAGAAGGGCTGGGCACGATTTATGATAAATCAATGCGCATCATCAAAACTTTGAAAAATTTTGAAGGTGTGCCAGTAAATATGGATATCCTGAAAAGGGCAGCAGAACTATGCAAGGCAGACCTATTATCAAATATGGTGCGTGAAAAAGAATTTACTTCATTACAGGGAATAATGGGCTATTATTATGCACTTGCAAATCGTGAAGATGAACGTGTAGCAATTGCTATAAAAGAGCACTATCTACCTGTATTCAGTGGTGACAGATTACCTGATTCAAAGGAAGGTGCAGTATTATCTATTATTGATAAAATTGATAATGTAATTGGCAGTTTTATTGCCGGACAAAGACCAACTGGTTCTTATGACCCCTTTGGTCTCAGACGCAATGCTTATGCAATCTTCAATATTTGTGATAATCACAATTTTGACATAGAGATATTAACCATTGTAGAAAACCATATAAAAATATTTAAATCCGACATAGATAAAAATCTTATAATTGAATTTCTCACAGAAAGGCTTGAGCGATACCTTGAAGACCTTGGTTTCAGATATGATGAGGTCGGTGCAGTAATATATAATACAAAATTAAATGTTTATGATACACGACTCAGATGTGAAAGTTTAAAAAATTTCAGGGATAAGCAGGAGTTTCTCCAGTTAGTAATAGGACAAAAGCGTGTGCGCAATATTCTGAAAAACATAAAAGACCCTGGACCAGTTGATAGTGCATTATTTGAGAATCCTGCAGAAAACAATCTCTACAAAAAAGGTAAAGAAATAGAAGAAAAGATGGCTCCGCTATTCCCCGAGAAAAAATATCTGGAGATAATGCAATTATTGTTGAGCCTGCGTAAGGATATTGATAAGTTCTTTAACGATGTGCTTGTAATGTGTGAAGATGAAAAATTGCGTAAGAATCGCCTTGGCCTTGTTAACTTTATTAATCTTCTATTTCTGAAATTTGCCGACCTGTCTAAAATTGTCATAGAAGGCGAAAAGCAGGAATCTAATCAAGCAAAATCTTAAGAACACACCTCAAAATTCAACTTCCTATTGACATTAACCTTATTGTAATTATACTATTAAACGATTTTTTAGTTTCGCAATTTTTAAGCAAATTACAAGGAGAGCATCATTAAAGAGATATTTTTAAATCAAATAAATAAAGAAAAAATAGGAAAAAAGATTGAAACTTATGGTTGGGTTTCAAGGATTAGAAATTTAGGTGGGTTATTGTTTGTTGATTTAAAAGACCGCACGGGCATCCTGCAATTAGTAATTGACCCGAAGAAATTTGATGAGGCAAAGGAATTAGGACTACAGGATTGTCTTTTTGTTTCAGGGATTGTCCAGGAAAGGCCTGAAAATCAAAAGAACCCCAAGATGATTACTGGTGATGTAGAACTGATTGTGGATAAATTAAATGTATTAGCAAAGTCAAAGGTCACTCCTTTTGTTATTGAAGAAGAGGTAAAGGCGAGTGAAGAGTTGCGTTTACGCTATCGCTATCTTGACCTGCGACGACAAACAATGCAGGACATCATTTATTTCAGGCACAGAGTCGTTACAGCAATAAGAGAATATCTTAATAATCTTAATTTTATTGAAATTGAAACTCCGATTTTGACAAGGAGTATGCCTGAAGGTGCCCGTGATTATCTTGTCCCTTCTCGTTTATATCCTGGTAAATTCTATGCCCTTGCCCAATCACCCCAGATGTATAAGCAACTGTTAATGGTTGCAGGATTTGAAAGGTATTACCAGATTGCAAGGTGTATGCGCGATGAGGACCCAAGGCACGATAGGCAACCTGAACATACCCAGATAGATATTGAAGCATCATTTGTAAATGAAAATGATATTTATAATCTTGTTGAAGGAATGTTTCAACATATCTTCAAAACTGTATTAAAAACCGAATTAAAAATACCGTTCCCAAAATTTTCGTTTAATGATGTTATAACAAGATTTGGCTCTGACAAACCCGATATAAGTTTTGGCATGGAAATAAAAAATTTTAAAGATATTCTGAAAAAAACCAATTTTCCGCCATTTGAAGGTAAGAGTGAAATCTGCGGGCTTGTGGTTGAAAATGGTAAGAACATTTCCCGTAAAATGCTTGACGAATTTAATGAGAAAGCAAAGAAAAAAGGTATGGGTGGTCTCTACTGGCTAAAAAAAGAGAAAGAACTGAGTGGCGGTCTGGCAAAGTATATGGATGAAGATACTATAAAACAGCTTGACATTAAACAAGGTGAACTTTTACTTGTCTGTGCTGGAGATAAAAAAATATTGCCATTTTTAGGTGAAATAAGGAATTGGATTGGTCAGGAACTTAAATTAAGACAACCTGGATTCCATTTTCTCTGGGTATATGACTTTCCATTGTTTGAAATTGATGAGAATACTAAAAGGCTCCAACCCTGCCACCATCCATTTACCCAGCCAAAACAAGAGGATATCCCATATCTTGATACTGAACCAATTAAGGTCAGGGGCAGACAATATGACCTTGTCCTCAATGGTAATGAACTTGCTTCTGGCAGTATTAGAAATCATAACCGGCAGCTACAGGAAAAGATATTTGAATTATTAGGTGTTGATAAAAAGACCGCGGCAGAAAAATTTGGTCTACTGCTTGAGGCATTAGACTATGGTGCACCACCACACGGTGGTATTGCTCCGGGAATTGATAGAATTGTTATGCTCCTTGCTGGTGTAGATTCAATCAGGGATGTTATTGCCTTTCCGAAAACAACGCAGGCGCAGGGGTTGCTTGAGAATATCCCGGATGTTGTTGAGCCAGAACAACTCAAAGAACTCCATATAAAAATTGAATAATTAAAATTCAAATGCCCAATATCCTGAAAACAAAGGGCATCATACTCCATACGCATCCATTCAAAGAATCAAGCTTATTCTGTTCAATTTTCAGTAAAGATTTTGGAAAATTAAACCTCCTTGCAAAAGGAGCACGCAGACCGAAGAGTAAACTCTGCGGCACACTTGAGCCATTTAATCATTCTGAGATTATATTCTATAAAAGGGAGTTTAAAGAGACCTACACCATTTCAGACGCAGTAATTATTGACGATTTTGAATCTCTCAGGCAATCAACATTAAAGGTTGCTGGCTGTGAAGCTATCTGCGAATTTATTGACAGAACCCAGACAATTGAAGAACCAAATATAAGGATTTATAATCTGGCCCTGTCTTTCTTAAACAAACTCTGTTCAGCAGAAGAAAATCTGACCGGGTTATGGACACTTATAATGCTCTTCAGATTATTGAAATTTGTTGGTTTTGAACCACACCTGATTGATTGTGTTATTTGCCATAAAAAGGTAAATACCGAGCCAATATTAAATTTCAGTATTGTAAAAGGTGGTCTGGTGTGCGCATCACATTTTGATAGTTCAGTGATAACATTGGATAACCAGGTTCTCAACCCTATATTAAATAGAGGAGAAAACCTGTTTCCAGATAAAGCAGATATTAATATCTGCCGTGAATTAAAACACTTATTTGAAACCTATATCTATTACCATCTAAACAATATGAATTTGCACTCAATGAAATTTATCCTATGAAAAATCAACACTTTTTGCCATTTCTGTGTTTTAAAAAATAAAAATCCCCTCCGGCCGCGGCCCGAGGGCCACGACCGGGAGGGGAAAGATGATCTATTTTATTAGACACCCAAAATAGTTTAACGGTTTATTATATCCAAAAAAAGACAATTGTCAATACTTAAGTGCAATTTACATCTCCACTATCAGGTTTCTGGGATAATTTGTCAGGTTAATTATCTGACCCTTTTTATCAATATAAATAACATCCTCAAGTCTGATTCCATAACCTTTTTCTGGATAATATACCCCTGGTTCAATCGTGAAGACCATACCTTTTTCCAAACGGTCTGGATTGTTCTTTAGCAGACCAAAGGTCGGGCTTTCATGAACATTCAAACCGAGCCCATGTCCCAATGAATGGCAATATCCTTTTTGGGTTTTCGGATTTGTCAGGAATGTTGGATGCCCGTTCTTCTCAAAATATTTACATACTGCTTTTTCAACTTCAATTGTCCTTTTCCCAATGCGAAGGTTTTCAAATGCAATATCCTGAGCCATCTTTACCTGTTCATACTCTCTTTTAATCTTATCCGGTGCAAAACCAAAACAGACTGTTCTGGTAAAATCAAAGTAGTATCCTCCACCAATCTCTTGAGGGAAAATATCAAATACTATGGTCTCCCCTATTCTCACTGCTTCATTATCCTTACCTGAATTATGCGGAACTCCAGCATCCCGTGCCTGGGCAACAATCAGACCCGAAGAGTTGATAAATCCACCCTTGAATAACTCGCTGGAAATATTTTTCTTTAAATCACCTATTAACAATTTTTTATTCTTTTCTTTATAGATTACCCCTGCCTTAACCTTCATCTTGCTGACCCATTTAATTGTGTTATTAAAAGCATTGATTACGCCGTTGCGCACTTTTTTTATTTTTTTGATCTCATCTTCACTCTTGGTCATACGCACTTGCGTTATCAAACTCTTTTCTGGCTCATAAAGGATTTCTATATGCTTATTAACCCTTTTTAACTGCTTTATCAGGTTGTACCCTGCACCAATAGAGGAATTGCCATAAAATGCCACACATCCCTTGATTTTGAAATCATCAAGAATGGTCTTAATCAAAACTGCATTTGCCTTGATGCGGTCCTTATATTTTTCATAGATCTTTCTCGTATCATATATGTCAAAAAGAATCCCCTTTAAACCTGTTTTCATTGCCTCTTCACGCTCTATTGAAGAATGGATTATATAAGCAGGCTCCTTATATTTTTTTATATACCAGGCATTAATATTTATTCCGTTCAAAAGATAATACATAATCGGGTCATTATGTGGGCTTCCCATCGCAATTATAGCCTTAACTCCATTCTTTTTCATCAACATATCAAGGTCTTTCTTCATTTTTTATGCTCCTTTATTAAAAATATTTGTCCCTGCGCTTAAAATTATTTTATAAACCAGCTGGCAATCCTGAAAAAGTTTTCAAGTATGATTCCACCTGCTGGATGTTTATCATCATATCGTTCAGGATGGAACTGCACACCATAAATCGGCAGGGTTCTATGTTTAATCGCTTCAATTGGGCAATTAGGTGATTCTGCCAATTTGATGAATTCATAGGGAACATTTGCCACCATCTCCTGATGCGATTCCATCACCAGAATCTTTTCACCCAGACCTTCAAACAATTCATCATGATTTACCCTCTTTACCATATAATAACCCTCTATTTTCTGCTCCATTGGAACAACATCTTCATAGAATGCTTTGGCAATCAATTGATGTCCAAAACAGATACCCAGAATTGGTTTTTCACCGATTTTAACAAGCTCTGCAACATTGGTATATAACTCAAATATCCCAATTTCAGCGAGTTTTCTCTGAGAGCCAGATATAATGATTGCATTATAAAGTCTCACATCTTCCTGGATACCAATTACTGAGGCATCTTTAATTTCAACGACATCAGTGGTTATATCACTGATTACCTTATATAAATGTTCAATCTGGGGTGAATTTGGTAAATAACAATCAATAATCAATGTTCTCATTTATCACCTCAAATAATTCATCAACAAGTTTTTTTTCAGGCACCCTTTTTATCTCTTTACCATGGGCAAAGATTGCGCCAATATGTTTGCCACAGGCAATGCCAAAATCTGCCTGGCTTGCCTCACCAGGTCCATTCACCACACAACCCATAACTGCAATGGTAAATGTTTTCTTTGTATGATTCAGTTTCTTTTCTACAAGGCGGGCAATCTTTAAGAGATTAACCTCACACCTTCCACAGGTAGGGCATACAATCAATTTTGGCCCATATTCTCTAAGTTTTAATGATTTCAGTATTTCATATCCAGCAATGACTTCTTTTACCGGGTCAGCAGCAAGAGATACACGAATTGTATTTCCAATCCCTTTATTCAAAAGAACACCTATCCCTACCGCACTCCGGATACTACCAGAAAACAACATACCTGATTCAGTTATACCGAGGTGTAATGGAAAATCAAAATTATTGTGAATTACTTCATAAACATTAATCGTCTCCAGAACATCAGCACACTTTGCTGAGATTACAACATCAGAGAAATTGTGTTTGTAAAATATCTCAAGAGCTGAATTGAGGGTTTCAATGATTGCCTCTAATGTAGGACTTCCATATTTCTGCATTATCTTTTTAGGCAGAGAACCAGTATTTATTCCTATCCGAATTGGAATTGAATTATCTGCTGCCTTCTTGATTATCTCTGCTATTTTCCATACTTCGGTAATATTACCGGGATTTATTCTTATTTTATCAATTCCCGCATCAATCGCCATAAGTGCGAGTCGGTAATCAAAATGAATATCCGCTATCAAAGGAATATTAATCCGCCTTTTTATTTCACCTAATGCATTGGCATCGTTTTTATTCACCACGGCAAGCCTTACCAATTCGCAACCTGCCATTACCATTCTTTTAATCTGCGCCACTGTTTTTTTTACATCTGAAGTTCTGGTCTTGGTCATTGATTGAACAACAACAGGATTTTGACCACCTATCTTTACATTGCCGACCTTTACAACCTTTTTTATCTTCTCCATTATTCTTTTTCCCGTTTTATCCGGGCACCGAGTTCTCTTAATTTCTTTTCAATTTTTTCGTAACCCCTATCCAGATGGTAAATACGACGGACATAGGTCTTGCCTTTTGCAGCAAGACCAGCCAGCACCAGACAGGCAGATGCACGCAGGTCTGATGCCATAACATAAGCGCCAGTGAGATTCTTCACCCCTTTTATGATTGCGGTATCACCCTCAAGTGTAATATTTGCTCCCATTCGTGCAAGTTCTACTGCCTGCATAAAACGATTTTCAAAAATTGTTTCTTTAATCGTGCTCGTGCCCGATGACAGGGAGAGTAATGCCATAAATTGTGCTTGCATATCTGTGGGAAAACCAGGATATGGTGCTACAAATATATCTGTGGGCAGAATGTGTTTCTTTCCTTTAACAACAATTTCATCTTTATTTAATTGAACCTCTGCCCCGACCTCTTTTATTTTATCAATTACTGCAACAAGGTGCTCAGGACAACAATCTTCAATAGTGATCTCGCCACCAGTGATCATTGATGCAACCATAAATGTTCCGGCTTCAATGCGGTCCGGAATGATTCGGTAATGTATGTTTGCCGGGCACCAATTGCCCCTGATGGTTATCTGATTTGTGCCGGCACCACTGATATCCACACCTAAATTTTTTAAAAAATTTGCGACATCAACCACCTCGGGTTCGCAAGCAGCCGAAATTATTCGGGTAGTCCCCCGGGCTCCGGTTGCAGCAAGCATTACATTTATTGTCGCACCCACAGATGTTCCCTTTGCACCCTGAAGATTGACTTCGGTTCCAATCAGTCGTTTACATTTTGCATCAATATAACCGCGGTCAATTTCAATATCACAGCCCAATGATTTTATTCCCTTGATGTGAAGGTCAACTGGTCTCGGACCTATAGCGCAACCGCCGGGCAATGAGACCTTTGCCTTTTTCTCGCGGGCAATCAATGCTCCAAGAACATAATAGGATGCCCTCATTTTGCGCACAATATTGTATGGTGCATTGATACGTTTTATGGACGGGGTATGTATTTTTAGGACATTTTTTTTGAATTGAACCTTAGCACCGATATGCTCTATAAGTTCAATCATTGTATGAACATCAACAACATCAGGGATATTTTCAAGCACAACTTCTCTATCCGTAAGTAATGATGCGGCAATAATAGGCAGGGCAGAATTTTTTGCCCCGGATATTTTCACAGTACCAGAAAGTCTTTTTCCGCCCTCAATTACAAATCTATCCATAAAAAAGATTATAGTTATTTTTCAAAAAATGTCAACTATGCAAAATGCAACAACCCTGTTGACGAAATCTCCAAATTAATTATAATTATTTATGCAACCATCCTCATTAAATGACTTTTTAAAAGAACTTGCAGTAGGTTTCAAGTCTGCGAAAGCATATCCTCCTGGACATCCGACTATGGACAAGATTGTTGCCAATACAATGGTGCAACTCTCAAAGATTTACACGGAGATTCCAGAATTTTCCATATATTTTTTAGAAAAGACCGTAATCTTCCAGGACATAAGAATTGATGTCTCAAAAAATCTGGCAGTTCTTTCTTTTATAGAGGCAATAAAAAAGAACGACATTGAAAGCCTAACATTTCTTCCCGGGATTACCAAAGACGACCTTAAGAATCTATACGAAGTGATAAGCAGTCCCAAATTAAAAATAAAAGAATATGGTGATGCACCAACTATGCTACAGGCGAAAGGAACTGATAAAATTAAAATAAATGCGGTAAAATTTGGTATTCAGACCGGAACAACTATCCAGGTTGCGCGGGAAAAAGAACAGAATACTGGTGCGAGCGCGGAAACAGAGATAATTGCCTCAATCCAGAAACTTCAGGAAACTATTGAAAAAGGGCTCTCAACAGTAACTATCAAAGAACATTTTGACCAGGTAATTAAACAAGTTGATACGCTACCATTGGATTTGCAGACCTCCTATCATGAAGCAATAATCAAAATTCTTGAGCGTCTACCAAGTGAACACCGCATTGAATTACTTAAAGATTTAGAATTAAAGCCGATTGTGCTCAAATTATTATCTACAATGAGTGAGGAAGCACTTGTAAAATTGATTATAACCAGGGCTGATCATAATCAAGATGTGGGGAAAATACTCGGCACTGTTGGTGATGATAAACTTTCAAAGGTCTTGCCAGAGTTAAAAGAAAAAATCCCCAATATATACGAATATCTTGCCCAGGTAGGTATCCTTTTGAGTGAAAAGGCTACCACCTTCTTTTCAAAAGAAGACTTGAAAATCTCAATAAGACCGTACTACACAATGCTTGATTCACCAAATCACCAGCTCCGCAAAGAAGGATTGAAATCACTTATCTTGCTCGGTTCCAGATTTATCAAACAAGGGCAGACTGCAATTGCGGAAGAAATAATAACCAGAGTCGCCACTGCTCTGGAACAAGAATCGGTTGAAGAAGTAATCACATATGCGCTTGAACCTCTAAATGAATTATATAAAATTGCCAGAGAATTCAATCAGGAAAAATTTTGTAAATCAATACTTGACCCATTCAATAAAGTTTTAGGGAGACCTGGATTAACAATTGCATTTAAAAAAGCCTTGATAAAATTCCTGGGCAAAACTGGTGATGTAATTGTCCTGCCTTCGCTTTTTTCTTTTCTCTGGGAAGCGGGCCTTTATTCTGATGTCCGTGCTGCAATTATAAAATTTGGCAAGAATGCTGTTTCTGAAGCGCTATATACGCTTAAGGAAGCAGAGGACTATTCACTGAGAATGAAACTCGTTGATATATTAAAGAATATTGGAAAAGAATCAATAGAGATCCTTTTAAATAACATAGATGCTCCAGAATGGTTTCTCAGAAGGAATATCGTTGCAATCATTGGTGATATTGGAGAAAAAGATGCTGCACCCAGACTGGTTAATTTGTTGCATGACCCGGATGACCGGGTGCGTGTGGAATTGGTAAAAACATTTGCAAAATTGGGATTTGAACAGGGAGTAAAGAATGCACTCCTTGATAGCTCAATAGAGGTAAAAGCTGAAGCATTACGGAGTTTGAGAAAGACCATCACGGTTGATATGATAAAAGAGTATTTGCCCTTTCTTAAAGAGAAAGGCGATGCCCTGCATAGTGAATTATTAAAAATTATTGGTGAAAAGAAAGTCAATGAAGCAATCCCTTATATTAAAGATTTGGTCCACCAGCTTGAATTTCGTGATGATACTATAGCCCAGGAATTAAAAGAACTTGCAATATCCACCCTTGCAAGATTACATTCATCTGCAACTATTCAAGTCCTTGAAGAGTTATCTCATTCAAAGGACAGATTTCTAATAAATCTTGTAAACTCTGCCCTTAAAAGAATAGAACATTAAAACTGCTCTTTTTATGTAAAA
>JBBINQ010000022.1:24528-34500 GCA_037443805.1 Caldifarciminota bacterium
CTTATTCTTGACTTTTCTAAATCTATAATTATACTTATGCGCAATAGGTTGGCCATTCTAAAAAATGGAATTAAATTAATGTAGTTGCCCAATTTCCCGAAGGGACTCTCGTCCCATCGGGACGGCGTATTGGGCTGTTTTTGATGCTTGATGAATCAAGCAACTACAGTATTGAAATGGCTAAACTTTTACTTTACGACCTAAGGCGGCATAGCCAAGTAGCAAGGCGGCGGTCTGCAAAACCGCTATTCGCCGGTGCAAATCCGGCTGCCGCCTTTTTTCACTGATTTTTCTTATGCGTAGTTATCCTTGCCAGCAGTATACTCAATTCAATTAAAAGTATAAGCGGAACTGAAATTATCAGTAAGGTAAAGATATCGCCGGTTGGCGTGATTATGGCAGCGATGATTAAAACTCCAATAATAATTTCAGCCCGATGTCGGGCAAGGGTTTTTGCCTGGACCAGACCAAGTTTTATTAAAAAGAAAATGATTAAAGGTAATTGAAATAATATACCACAGCCAAGTATACACCAAAAAATAAATTCAAGAATTTTGCTGATATTCATCAATGGCTTTATGGTTTCAGTGCCGAAGGAGAAAAAGAATTTCATTCCTACTGGAATCAAAACAAATACAGCAAATGCACAGCCTATGAGAAAAAGAATCATTCCTGAAAATAAAAAAGGCAATGAGACGCGTTGCTCTTTTCTTGTTAAACCAGGACCAATAAATGCCCATGCCTGATACAGAATGACTGGGAACGAAATAAAGAATCCTAAAAATAAGGCAACCTTGATATTAACCATTAATGCCTCAGTGGGTGAAAAGAAGTAAGAAGTGCCAATATTGGTCCATTTGATAATATAATTTAAAATGCGCTGGGCAAAGGCAAAACAGACGATTGAAAATATTATGACAGTGACAAAAGAAATTAATAACCTCTTTCGTAACTCCTCAAGATGGTCAATAAAGGACGCCAGTTTCTCTTTCAGAAACACTCCTGTTTAATCGCGATATTGCAGGGGCAGTCGGTAAATATTTATATCTCCAACCGCAATAATATCCTCATCGGTCACTGCTACAAAATTATATTTTATGCGAGGCAAATTGTATACAGGGTTATATAATTGGCGTTCAGGGTCAAAGTAATTTATTCCTGAAGCAGTGGCACAATATAAAAATTTTCCGTCAGTGTCTATATCGTAGATATTAAAATACGGCAGGATAATGGGCAGGGTATCATTTTTTATTAAACTTAAATCAGCCGTGGAAGAATACTGGATTAGCTGGTTATCTGTAGTCAAAAAATATAGCATATTATTTATCTCGCAAACATCCTTTGTTCCGCGATTAATTATTGAAAACCATTTATTTGTTTCGTAGTCATAACGATATGTAGCAAGTTCACCACCAACATATAATTGGTCATGCGATGGGAAAATAATATAAACTGGATAGCGGTCAGGCCCAAATGCAATCGGCTCATTTGTTTCTTTCAGTATTTTATACATTCCATTATCTGTTCCTACATAGATGTTAAACTCATCAAGACTAACATTTAGAACTGTATTATGAAATTCAGTTATGGGCATAGTAACATTACCAGTAATCTTTACTAATTGGTTACCATAAGAGGCTATGAGCTCGTCATTAAGAATCATTAAATCATAAGGTTGTGCTTTCAAGCGGAAATACTGCCAGGATTTTTTTACACCAACATCATAACTTGAGATACCATAAGCAGAAATGAAATAGTATCTATTACCAATCTTTTTCAATTTCTGTCCCGCAGCCGTAAGTGGACCATAAATAATTCTCTGCTTTTCCAGTGAAATCTTATTATATTTTAACAGCCCATATTTATCAGTTCCTACATAGAGGTCCATACCATCATCATAAAAAGCAGTAATATTGTATTTATAAAATGGTTCATTGGTTTCTCTTATATCATCCCAATAATAATATGGAGAAAGAAATTTGTTCTTTCTCAATTCATTTTCATCAAAACCTTTAAACCACCTGATATTATCCGGAAAAATGGACACTTGTTCTAACTTACCAGTTAGACGGTCCAGTGCAAATTTACCCAGTGCTGAGATATATATTTTTTCCGGTCCTATCCCGAGCCGTTCAATTCGTTCGGTAAATTGATATTCGCGGATGCTTCCTAAGTGAAGATTATAACGAATTACCGCATTGACACTTGTAATCCATAATTCATCATAGAACTGGTCATATGCTACAATAAAAATATCCTGATTAAAATAGGTACTTCTGAGCAATTCTAAATTATTTTTGTCAAATATCAAAAGATAATTATCGCTCAAGGCGAATATTTTATTTATTGATGTTGCAATGGACTTTATCTTTCCTAACGGCGGGATTAATGCATAATGGTCTATAAAGATATTCTGAGGATATATCTCAACTGCATTGAGATTGATATATAACAAAAAAAATAAAAATAAAACAAAATAATTTCTATTCATCACATTTTATTCTTTCATAATCCCTGTTTAGGATATAATTCAATGTTCTGGGAATATAATCAATCAAATCACCTGCAATGAGCGAATATTCGTTGCTTTCTTTTACTGCCAGGTCTGCACATAAACCATGAACAAAGACCCCGGTTACTGCACTTGAGAAATTATCCATTCCCTGAGCAAGGAAACCACTGATAATTCCCACAAGCACATCTCCTGAACCAGCAGTGGCGAGCCCGGAATTTCCTGTAGGATTAACATAAATTTTTCCATCAGGGCTGGCAATAACCGTAGGTGCACCTTTTAATACCATCACCCCTCCGAATTCTCGGGCGTATTTTATTGCAATTTCAATACGTTCTTCATTTATTTTTTGAATGGGCAATTTTGTCAACCGTGCCAATTCACCGGGATGAGGAGTAAGAATAAAATCGGCTTTTAAGTACTTAAAGATTTTCACATCCTGACTAATGATATTCAATGCATCAGCATCAATAATTATGGGGAGCTTTATATATTTTAAAAGTTTAAAAACAAATTTTGCAGTATCGTTCTGGGTGGTTATTCCAGGACCAATTACTACCACATCGGTCTTTTCCAGCAGGGGCAGAACTGTATCTAATGCCTTAACACTGATTGTCTCAAAAGAAGTTTGTGGTAAAGGAACTTTCACTACTTCAAGTAATTTTGATTCAAGACAATCCATTATTCCTTGAGGTGCAGCGAGTCGCACCAAACCTGCCCCGGTCCGCAAACAGGATAGGGCTGCCATAGCACCTGCACCAGAAAACCCCCTTGCACCAGCAATAATCAAAACCTGACCAAATGTGCCTTTGTTACCAGCCGGGTCGCGCCAGGGCAGAATCTGACTTACCTCTTCAAACTGTGTTATTTTAGGATAATCTCTATTAATCAAATCATAAGGCACGCCAATATCAATGACATAGATATCACCACAAAAAGCACGTCCCGGAAAAAGATAGTTTCCCCTTTTGGGCAAACACATTGTTGCAGTAGCATCGGCAATTACTGCTATCTTTTCGTATCTTCCAGTATCTCCATTAATGCCGGATGGGATATCAATAGACAGAACAAATGAAGTGCTCTCATTGATTAATTTAATTGCTTCATAAAATATACCTTCAGGCACACCTTTAAACCCAGTGCCAAAAATGGCATCAATAATACAGGCAGGATGAACTTGCCGAAAAATCTTTCTGAGTTTAGTTATAGAATTAATTTCTATAATCTCAACCTTTGATTTTTTCAGGGTTTTATAGTTTAAAAGCGCATCACCTTTGAGTTCATCACCCCTGCTTAAAAGAATAATTTTTACATTACTATTATTATTTCTCAAATGGCGGGCAATGACAAAGCCATCACCACCATTATTACCCTTTCCACAAACAATCAATACATCAAGATTTTTTAAATCAAAATATCGTCGTAAAACTTCAACACTTCCCCTGCCTGCATTCTCCATTAAGACTGCACCAGGAATTCCCAATGAGTCCTGCGCCCATTTATCAATGGTTTGCATCTCACTATTGTTTACCAAACGCATAATTCAATTTTATTGAAAAATATTACAAAGTCAAGATTGTAAATTAGTAACCACACAAACACTCAATTTCAATTTTTTTAAATCCCCCTTTTTTTAAAAAATATTTATGAGAATTTATCTTATAAATAGCAAAAAGATGCAGAAGAGATGAAACATCTTTTTTGTCTACCCAGAACTATGTCCTGAACTCGTTTTACAGATTGGTCCAGGGTCTAAAAATTTCTATAGATAAAATTCTATTGAGCCAGGTCTATTTTGTACCAGTCACCCGGCATTTTTGTTTCGTCATATTGAACTGAACCTTTGTATTTAGCAACGCCATTGGTAGATATCACCTTGAAGGCAAATGCACCATAACCAAATTCACCCCAGTAAATCTTCAAACAGTAATCACCTACAGGAAATGGATTACCACCATAATGAATCTCAATACCAAAACTGGTCTCGCCCTCACTCACAGGATAACTAACATTCAGAACATTATCACCATTAACAATGAACTTGTAATCAAATGATAATGTTTTAGGCATCGGGTCAGTATATTCAATACCAATTTGCACCGCAACAAGATAGCCATAGGGGTCATAGACAGGCTGTCCCCAGGTATAACAGCACGGTGGTGCAGCAAACCCTTTACTCGTAACATCGTATTGATTCGTTCTATTACGTTCAGAGCAAAAAACAAAAAATAGAATAAATAGACAGGCTTTTAAAATAACCTTCATAAATTCTCCTTATATTCTTTTTTCTACACCAAAAATTAATTTATTATTTTGTGTATAACGAATGTTGATTTCCGGAACGACACCACCCAATTTTGCAGCGCGCACATTTTTCAATTGGAAGTAAACAGCACTACATACAAAGACGATTGAACCTCCGGCAAGAACTTTCTTTAGATTATCATAGTATACAACCTTGTTCCATGATTCAACAGTTTTTTCCATAGTTTTTGCAGTCTTGTATTCATCGTAATAACTATCTGATTTGTTATTACAGTAATAAGCACCTGCACCCAGGCCAACCGCTGTTATACTACAGATAATCACATTTTTTGTATAACTACGGGCAGCCGGTTTATGTAATACCATACTACTATCTTCCCCGTACTGGGCGATAATTACTAATAAAAATAACTGTAGCATCATACCTCCTATTAATTTTGATTATATACAAAAATAAAATAATGTCAATGATGTATCTTGACAAAAATTATTGAGCGAGTATAATTATATGTTAGTAGGGGGCTAAGATGGGTTTGAATTTGATTGTATTTGTTTATCTTGCAACCATTGGGGTGCACGATAAATTGACAACCCAGTTGAAAGACCAGTTAAATACTGCTGGTGAAGATGAACATTTCAGAACCATCATCTTTTTGAAACAGCCTTATCCATATAATGATTCTACATATTGGTATCGTTCAGACTGGAATCTAATAAAACCTGACCTATCCGCACCTGGTGTTAGTGTAAGGACATGCTGGAATAACCATCAATATACAACCATTACCGGCACATCATTCTCGTGTGCCCATGCCACAGGTGCAGTAGCAATATTACTTGAAAAAAAACCTGATTTAACAGTGACTGAAGTCTATAATATTTTGCTCAATAATGCGGACCGACCTTTACCTGGTGCACCCTATCCAAATAATAACTATGGCTGGGGAAGGCTCAATATCTGGAAGGCGGTCCAGTCCTTAACCGGTATTGCCGAAAAGGAAAGTGCAAAAAATTGCCTGGTGGATTTACATATCGCATCGCACCGAATCCGTTCAAGAATCACCTTGTGATTAAATTCGAAATCCGAAATCCCAAACAAATCCCAATTCCCAAATTGCCCCCTCTCCTTTTTCCTCTCCCCATTGGGAAGATGGTTGGGGTGAGGGGAAATCCCAAATCCCAAACAACAAATTAAAAATCTACGATGCGGGTGGCAGATTAGTGAAGCAATTTAACCATTTAACCAATTACCAATTTAATTATGTTTTGTGGAACGGAACAGATGATTCAGGCCGCAAACTTCCTGCTGGAGTGTATTTTGTAACATTGAAATTCGGTAACAATAAACAAATAGAGAAGGCAGTCCTTCTCAGATAAATAATTTCAATTCAAAAGTAATAGTTTAGCCATCCTAAAATTGTAGTTGCTTGATTTATCAAGCATCAAAAAGAGCCCAATGCTCCGTCCCGATGGGACGAGAGTCTCTTCGGAAAATTTGGCAACTACATTGATTCAATGTTTTTTTTAGAATGGTTTACTTATTACATTCAAAAAACAAAGTCTACTTTTATATTAAAAGACTTGCCAATCGCCGAGATTCTTTCCTTTAATTCCCTTTCATATTGAATCTTATTGTGGTAATAATATGTATAATTTTTTAGAAGTTCAGGAAATCTCTCTTTAACAATTCTTAAAACATTATGCCAGACCTTGGGATATGGATTCAATGAATCAAATGTAATATTCTGTGCACCTGAATCTTGCGCAGATTTTATCAATCCATAGATTTCATCATCAGTATCAGAAATGTATGGAAGCACAGGTGCGACAAAGACCCAGGTATAAACTCCATTCTGGGCAAGGGTCTTTAGTGCTGATAGCCTATCCTGAACCGATGATGAGTTTGGTTCAAAGAGCATCTTTGTTTTAGGATTCAGAGAAGTAATCGTAAATCCAATCTCAAGCTCTTTAATCTTTAATAAGATATCAATGTCCCTTAAGATGAGCGATGACTTTGTCAGTATAGAGACTGAATGCTGAAAATATCTCAATATTTCAAGACATTTCTTTGTTATTTGATATTTTCTTTCAATAGGTTGATATGCATCACATACCGTGCCTATAGAGATATGGCTTTTGGCATTTAAAGATTTTAATTGTCTTTGAAGTATCTCTGGTGCATTTATTTTTACATCAACAAAGTCTCCCCATTCTTCAGTATGATTTGAAAAACGCTTCATAAAGACCGCATAACAATAGGCACATTTATGTTCACAGCCTGTATAAGGGTTCAGGGCAAAATCAATGCCTGGAATACCCGACCTATTGAGAATGGATTTGCAGGAGACTTCACGATAGTTTACCATAACTTCAATATTATTTTATTCAAATATTTCCCTAATGCAATAACTAAACTGGGCTTGACTTCTTATAAAAACTTTATATAATGCATTCTAAAATGAATAAATTTAAGCATTTTTTCAAACGAATAAAGAATTTAAACTGTGAAATAAAATTAAATTCATGACAATCCCAATCATAATTCTTGCAATAGTTTTTATCCTGATTGCGATTAGGCAGATCGGTAATATAAAATTACAAATTTGGCAAATAATGTTGTTTGGCGCAATTATAGTTCTAATTACTGGCCAGATCTCACCCATTGATGCCTTAAAGTCAATCGACCTTGATGTAATGTTATTTCTTTTTGGAATGTTTGTTATTGGGCGGGCTCTGGAAGACAGCGGATACCTTTCTCATTTATCTTATAAATATTTTAGGAAGGCAAAGACAATCAATGAAATGCTTTTGTTTATATTATTTGGATTCGGAGGTCTTTCAGCTTTACTAATGAATGACACGATTGCAATAATTGGCACGCCCGTAGTTTTGTTACTGGCAAAAAAACATAACATCACACCAAAACCATTGTTATTAGCATTGGCTTTTGCTATAACGATTGGTAGTGTTATCAGCCCCATTGGAAACCCACAGAATCTGCTGATCGCAATAAATGGAAATATACAGAACCCTTTTATTCAATTTGCTAAATATTTATTACTACCAACCATCATCAATCTGTTTGTCGCCTATTTGTTTTTAAAGATTTTTTACAAAGATTCTTTTCATAACAACATATTAAATCATTCCCAGGAGCCGATCAAAGACCGTAAACTTGCATTCTTATCAAAAGTCTCTCTTATAATGGTGATTTTACTCATTTCTATAAAAATTCTTTTTGTCATTTTACAAATAAATTTCAATTTCAGGTTGACATACATCGCACTCTTCGCAATGCTCCCGATTGTTTTGTTCAGCCGAAAGAGAATAAATATAATTAAGAAAATTGATTGGCATACATTAATATTTTTTGCCTCAATGTTTATTTTAATGGAAAGCGTTTGGAAAACCGGATTTTTCCAAACGCTAATTAACTATTTTAATCTTGATATCACCTCTATTCCAGCGATCTTGGTCATTAGTGTCTTCCTTAGTCAATTGATTTCCAATGTTCCTCTGGTTGCATTATATATGCCGATGTTGTTGCATAGTGGGGTTTCAACCAAAGAATTAATTGCATTAGCAGGAGGCAGCACTATTGCTGGTAATCTTCTGATACTTGGTGCTGCAAGTAATGTTATCATCATTCAAAATGCTGAAAGACGAAAGAATAAAACCATAACTTTTTTTGAATTTGTCCGAATTGGTGTCCCCTTAACAATCGCCAATTTGATTATCTATTGGCTATTTTTAATAATCATACGATAAATCGATGTATGTGTAAAATATTTGAGGTTATCATTTACACCAGAAAGACAAACAAATTTGATTTTGTATAACATATATACCCGACATTTATTTTAGAGACATCATCCATAACAGGAGGCAAGAGGTATATGCCTTGTAAATTTTCCTGTATATTGACTTATACAGGATTATTGGTATAATTTATCATTAAAATGGGTGGTGTGATTTTTTTGAAAGATTGGGAAGTATTGCTGGAAATTGAAGATGGTGAGGATGTGCTATAGTGGGATCAATTCTGGTGTGAGCGGAAGAGGCGGAGCAAACTAATCAAAGAGAATATTATATAGATTGCCTTTATGAAACCATAAGGAGTTGAAGAATATGATTGAAAATAAAAAGTATTTAGACTTTATTCAGCATCAAACATATGATAAGATAGACCCCGGAGAAAAGATACCAATAGGAAGACCGCATCTTACTTTTCGGGTCGTTGAAACTGCGAGTGAACCGAGATTGATAGATTTTGTTGATTGTCTCTTCTTCCCATATAGATTCTATTCAGAAAATATGAAATTTCGGAGGTAAAGATGGTGGGAAAGGATATAACCTTTGAAGATACCCTCTGGAAAGCAGCAGACAAGCTCCGAAAAAAAGTTGAGGTGCATGAGTATAAATATGTGGTTCTGGGACTTATATTTTTGCGATATTTATCTTTTGCTTTTGAAGAAAAAAGAAAAACGCTTAAAAAAACGAAAGATTATCCTGAAAAATTCAAATTTAAAATCAGTGAAGATAGAGACCTTTATCTTGCTAATGGAACACTATACGTGCCAGAGGAAGCCAGATGGGATTATATAAAGGAAAATGCTAATCAACCAACCAATGGAGAAATTTTAGATGGAGCAATAGAAGTTCTGGAGAGCGAATATCCAAAACAATTAAAGGATGTGATACCTAAGATATACACAAAAATAAATCTTGACCCTTTAGACCTTGCATATTTAATAAATCTCTTTTCAGAAATCCAGTTTGGAGATGGACACAGGGGAAAAGATATTTTCGGAAGGATTTATGAATATTTTCTCGGCAAATTTACAGAGGCAGAAGGAAAAAAAGGAGGGGAATTTTACACACCAAGATGTTTAACAAAACTTATTATTGAAGTGCTGGATGTTAAAGAGGGAAGGATATTTGACCCTGCCTGTGGTAGTGGTGGCTTTTTTGTATCAGCAATAGAAAAATTGGAAAGAGAAGGAACTGATATCTCTCGGATTTCCATTTATGGTCAGGAATCAAAGGATTTTGTATGGAAGATGTGCAAAATGAATCTTGCAATTAGGGGAACAGAGGGTGATATAAGATTTGGTGATTCCTATCATGATGACAAATTCTCTGATTTGAGAGCAGATTATGTTGTTTCAAATCCTCCTTTCAATGACAGTGGCTGG
>JBBINQ010000023.1:0-32614 GCA_037443805.1 Caldifarciminota bacterium
TGCGGTCAGTGATTCAGAAGGTAATTCTTGTGAAGTAGGGAATACAGAAGCAGATGATGGGGCAGGGAAAATCCCTGCCCCATTTTTATTTCTATTGACTTACAGTGTCTTTTGATTATAATATAGTGTGGAGGTAAAATGAAAAAATTTTTATGGTTTGTGCTGGGCATTTTTTTTATTATTGTCTGCCATAATGAAGAAGCATTGGTTACGATTGGTAAGGAAAAATTTAGCATTAAGGATTTTAATGATTTTTACCAATTTATGCCTGGTGATGATTCTTTGCGTAGAACCAGGATAATTGATGATTTCATTAATCAAAAACTTGCCATAACAGAGGCAGAATCGCTTGGTTATAATGAGGACCCTGTGGTTAAGGCTTCAATGGAGACAAATCGCAGGGATATTATTATTCGTGGTTATTATCAGGTAAAGGTTCTTGATAAAATAAAAATAAAAGAGACTGAAATTAGAAAGATGTATAATCAATTTATTAATCAATATCACCTTGGACAGATAGTTGTATCAAGTGATTCTATTGCCAGCGTTATTGAAAATGAATTGAAAAAAGGTGTTCCTTTTGAGTCCTTGCTCAATTATTCTCTTGATACGATAACCCCAGGTGGTGATATTGGTAATTTCTCTGAACTTTCTATACCGCCTGAAATATTGAAAGTTTTGAAGAAGACAAAACCCGGAAAGGTGACCGATGCAATAAAACTTGGCGATTATTTTTATTTTCTTAAGGTGATAGAACTTAAAAGATTGGATTCTCCAAAATACGAAGAAGTGAAGGAAGAGATAAAAAATAATCTTATGCGCGAGAGGGCTATGGCTATTGGTGAAAAATATATTGATGAGTTATTAAAACAAGCAAAAGTAGAATATAATCAAGAAGGGCTTGATATACTTACAAAACCTGAATCAACAATTACAGAAAAGGACCTTGATACCTGGGTTGTTAAAAAATATGATACAAGTTTTGTGCGTGTTAGAACTGTAATAACAGCAGTAAAGAATCAACTAAAAAGAGCACCTTTAATGGACCCTAAATTTTTGATTGAAAGAGAGCTCGTGCCGGACCTCGTATATGACCAGGCAATGAAGGCTAAAGCAGAAAATTTTCCTGAGATAAAAAAGTATTTAAAAAAGACATTGAATTCACTTATTTATCAGAAATTCTATTCAGATAATGTTCTGGCAAAGGTTCAGGTAGATTCACAGGCTGTTGTTGATTATTTTAAGCAACACAAATCTGATTATCCGGATAAAAAACTCGGTGATGTATATAACCAAATCTTTGTTAAATTACGGGATGAACAAATCAACCAGTTAAGGGATAACCTTTTCAAAAGATTGAGGGAAAAATATCAGCCCCAGATAAATCAAAATTTGGTTATGAAATTAATAAAAGAGGAGCAGAAATGAACTATTTATCCAGCATTAAAAAAAATCATAAAATAATGACAACACTATTTATCGCAATTGCATTATTTGCTATAATTGGTAATAGTGATTGTGCAAAGAAGGAAAAGAATGTTTTGGTGCGTGTTGATGGTTCTTCATTGACCCTTGAGGAATTTCAGAAATATATTCCTGAATCCGAATACAAAAATCTTCCTGAACAAACAATCACTGAGATCTTAAATAATTGGGCAAATCAAGAGATACTTTATCTGGAAGCAAAAAAACAGGGCATTGATAAAGAAGATTCTGTGCGATTACTAATTGAGCAATATACAAAAAATTTGATGGCAATGGCATTGATCAGACGTTCATTTGGACAGACCACAGTCAGTGACCAGGAAATAATGAGTTATTTCACGAGCCATCAAGAAGAATTTATGTACGCGGTAAAATTAGCGCAGATTGTGCTCCCCAGCTATGAAGCGGCGATGGTTGCTTATAATGAAATAAAAGCAGGTGCTGATTTTATGAAGCTTGCGCAGGAGCGTTCTTTGACGCGCATTGAGAATCCTGAGAATCCCCGCATAATTACTGAATATCTGCCCCGCGGTAGAATTGGTGATTTTGCAACCGAAGAAATTATTTTTAATCTTAAAATAAACGAAGTCTCAGAGCCGATTTCATATATTCAGGGAACCTACCTGATAGTAAAAATGATTGATAAGAAAAAGATTGTTTCTAAGGTTGATTTGAATGATGAATTAAGAGGTCAGATTTACAATTACTTGATTTCAAAAAAATATCAGGAATTTTTCCAGAATTTTCTGGATAGTTTAAAAACAACATATAAGGTGACCACTGATTTAGAACCTTTGAAAAAATGAATCTGATTCTTTTTCTTATTTTTTCTGCCCTGGCGGATAAGATAGCTGCGATAGTGGATGACGAAATAATTCTAAAAAGCGAGGTTAATGAGTATGTTTCTTTTATCACATCTGACCCGAATTTTCAAAAAAACTTTCCCGGTTCAGAAAATTTGTATGAAAATGTAGTAAATGGACTAATTGCAAGAAGACTATTGTTGAGCCAGGCAGAAAGAGAATCAATTTCAGTTTCGCG
The DNA here is from genome assembly GCA_037443805.1 of Caldifarciminota bacterium. Lineage (GTDB taxonomy): Bacteria > Hydrothermota > Tepidihabitantia > SM23-42 > JAOAFX01 > JAOAFX01. Next base: position 2,527 of record JBBINQ010000023.1, read on the forward strand.
AGACGAGATTGTGAAGCGTGCACAGGAAAGATTGGAAGCAATAAAACAGAGGTTTCCTTCAGAAGCGGATTTCTATAAATATCTTGAAGAACTGAATTTAACTATTGATGAGGTTAGAAAAAATACTGAGGATAGCATAAAAACAGAATTAATAATGCAACAGCTCGTTCAAAAAAAACTTGCAATGAAGATATTGATTTCCCCGGTCCGGGTAAAAAAATTTTACGAAGAGAATAAGGATTCAATTGCAATTGTGCCGGGAAGAATTAAACTTGCTCATATTCTATTGGCAATCAGACCCAGTGAGGATTCTTTAAGAAAAGGTTTTCAAAGGGCAATAGAGATATACCAATTATTGATGAACGGTGCAGATTTTGCGACAGTTGCACAGGAATTTTCTGATGATGAAAATTCAAGAAAAAATGGTGGAATGTTAGGTAGAATAAAAAAAGGTGAAACTCTTGAAGAATTTGAGCGGGCAATATTTGCGCTCAAGCCAGGAATAATTTCGCAACCATTTCCCACGCGCTTTGGTTATCACATTGTTGAGGTTTTAAATAAGGGAAGTGATTGGGTTCTTGCTCGTCAGATCTTAATAAAAGTTCTACCAGTAAGAGCCGATTCCCTAAGATATGAAAAACTTGGAGAGCATATCCGTAGTCTTGTAAAACAGGGAGCAAGTTTTGATAGCCTTGCTAAAATCTATTCTGTTATTCCTGAGGTTGACCTGGGTGAGTTTTTTATCCGGCAATTTACTCCACCTTATGATGAGATAATAAAAAATTTGGAGGAGGGTGAGTTAAGTGAACCAATATTGACTCCTGAAGGATACCATCTGTTATATGCGCGAGAAAAGATTCCCGAAAAATTTTTGAGTTTTGAAGAGATGCGCGACCAGATATATCAATATCTTTACTGGCAGGAATTGCAGACCCTGTACAGTAAGTACATTGAAGAAATAGAGACGCGCACTTTTGTTGAGATTTTTTCTGAATAGGTCAGGCATATAGTTTTAATATCCCAGTATTTCCAATAAAGAGATTACCCGTTTCTATCAATTTTTGATATTAATTATCAAAAATTGCAAATACAAAATTTCAACGCATAAAACCCTATGAAATTTCATTAAATTTTTGCCATTATCTGTGCATTTTCCCCCTTGACAAATTCAATATAATATGTAAAATGGGGTGAAATGGGGAAAAATGGGGAATATTAGATTTAGAGGTTTTTTCCAGCACATCCTTGATGACCGTAAGAGGCTGGCAATACCGAGTCAATTTCGCACTGTAATTCTATCTGAATCTGAAGCCAGGGTTGTTATGACACCAGGTTATGATAATGAAATAGCAGTATACGCCCTGAAGACCTGGCAGGATTTTGAAGAAAAAGAATTACTTTCATTATCAATGGACCGTGTTCAAGCAAGAAGATACCGTAGACACTTTACATTTGGAATTAAAGAGGACCGTCTTGATTCGCAGGGAAGAATTTTAATTCCTGATTTTCTCCTTGAGTATTCAGGTATTACCAAGGATGTTATTGTTGTTGGAGAGATTGATTACTTTAGCCTCTGGTCTCCTGAAAATTATCAGAAATTAAAAGGGGAGATCAGCAAACATTATCTGGAAGATGCAGAAACAATTGAACAAATAAGGAGGCACCATGAAAATCCAGGTCGTTGAAGCAATAAAAAATAAAAAGGTTTCATTCTTTCTGCCCAGTGGTGAAATTAATGAGGCAGAGTTTGAAACAATGGCTGAAAAACTGAGAGGAATGATTGAATCCGGGGAGTACAATATCATTATTGACCTCTCAAGGGTAACCCATATTAATTATAAAATAGTGGGGGACTTGATTGAGTTTCAGAAAAAATTCAAAGAATACGGTGGTGATATTAAACTGGTAAATGTCTCGCCATATCTTTATAATATCTTGAGGCTCTATGGCTTCTATCCTTTTGAAATCTATCCTTCCCGTCGTGCTGCTTTAAAGAGTTTCCAGTAATGTAACATTGACCAAATTTCACGAACCGGTCTTAATCAATGAGGTCATACACTGGATGGAATTACAGGAAGATGGTATATATTGTGATTGCACCTTGGGCGGTGGAGGACACCTGCTTATGATGTTACAACAAACAAAAAAGGCAAGATTTATTGGCATTGATTGGGACCCCGAAGCATTGGAAAATGTTCAAAATAGACTTAAGGATTGTGAAAAACGGGTGGAACTCTATCAGTCAAATTTTTCAAAAATAGATTCAATCCTTGAACATATGGGTGTCAAGTATCTCAATGGTATTCTGTTTGACCTTGGTGCATCATGGCATCAGTTGACAACACCGGAGCGTGGTTTTAGTTTTAATCAGGAAGGCAAACTACTAATGCAGATGTCGCCTGAGGTAGTTCCCCTTTATGCAAAATTACGGCACGCAGATTATAATACGATATATGAAGTTTTAAAAGAATATGGAGAGGTGCAAAAGGCGCACGCCCTCGCTCGATTAATATTTGAAAATCGCCAGCGATTAAAAACTACATTTGATTTGCGCCGAATCGTAGAGCAAAATCATTACGGTAGATTTTTGAAAAAAAACCTCCATCGTGTTTTTCAGGCATTTCGCATCTGGGTGAATGATGAATTGAAAAATCTGTTTCAGGGATTGACAAAGGCAATTACCTATCTTGCTCCGTCTGGCAGACTTATTGTGATTGCCTACCATTCTGGTGAAGACAGGATTGTGAAGAATATTTTCCGCACTTTTGAAGAACAGGGGCAGATTAGAAGACTGAACAAAAAAGTGATTAGACCAAGCCCCTCTGAAATTGATGCCAATCCCGCAGCAAGGAGTGCCCGTATGAGGGTAGTGGAAAAATGCGCATCCTGATAATTTTTTTTGCGATACTAATATATTTATTTAGTATTGTGTATATTGAGAGCGAACTTGTGAAGGTAAATATCAGGAAAGCCAATCTAAAAAATCAGGTGCAGGAATTAAAAAATGAAAAAGCAAATTTGCAGTCGCAAATTACAGAATTATCACATCTGGCAAGGATTGAAAGTGAGGCAAAAAAACGTGGTTTTATATTTCCTGGTAAAGAAGACATCCTGGGCGTGGTAAAATGAAAAGAATTAGACTGTTCAATATTTTCCTTTTTATCATTTCTATTATCTTCTTTTGCTACATATTTTTTATCCAGTGTATCAGATTTAAACATTATCAAAATGTTTCACAACAGGAACATCAAAAAAAGATAGTGCTCTGTGGAGCAAGAGGTAATATTTATGACCGCAATGGAATACCTCTGGCAGTGAGTGAGCCATGTTACTCAATTTTCTGCACGCCAGTTTATTCTCCGGACAAGAAAAAATTGGCATATGGTATTGCAGAGATTTCAGAACGACCTTTAAGTGAAATAAAAAATTTGATCAAGAATAATAAATTTTTCTGGATTGAAAAAAAGGTCAGTGCACGTAAGAAAGATGATTACCTGAATTTGAATGACCCGAGCATCGGCTTTACCCATGATTTAAATAGAATATATACAATGCCTGAAATCTTTGGTTCTTTGATTGGAAAGTGTAGTGTTGATAATCGGGGACTGGAAGGGCTGGAACTGCTATTTGATGATATCCTGACGGGCAAATCAGGTTTTGTCATATATCAAAAAGAACCTAACGGCGATATTTTCCCGTACTATAAATACCCTGAGAAAACACCGGTGCCTGGATATGATTTGCATCTAACCATAGATTTGCAATTGCAAACAATTCTCTATTCAAACCTTGCGGAATGTATGAAAAAAGAGGAGGCACGGGGAGCTGCGGGATTAATTATCAACCCCCGGACCGGTGAGATTCTTGCTCTTGTAAATATATCGTCAGATAATAAACAACGCAACCTGGCGGTCTGTGATGAATTTGAACCGGGTTCAACATTTAAACTTCTTGGACTTATTTATGCTCTTCAAAATGGGATAAAAGAGAGTGAAAAATTTGATACATACGGAGGTAAAATAAAGATAAATGGCCACACCATAAATGATAACAAAAATTACGGAGCAATTACTCTGCGTCAGGCAATTGCCCATTCCAGTAATGTGGTAATGGCAGAACTTTCAAAAAGGTTCAATGTGTCAGAATTTTTATTGTTTGTTAAGGACTTTGGTTTTACCCAGCCAACCGGCATTGAATTTCCTGGTGAGTCACGAGGCAGGTTGCTGAAAGAGAAAAATCTTAATAGTATTGAATTTGCCACGCTCCTTTTTGGGCAGGGTATTACCTGTAACTTGCTTCAATTAGCATACGCTTATCAAGCAATTGCTAATAATGGAATTCTCAATAAACCGATTATTGTGCAAAAAATAATGAATAAGAATCGTGTATATTATCAGGGAAGGCCTTTAAAGATAAGAAGAGTAGTTGATGATGATATTGCGCGCAAGACAACTGATATACTCTGCAGTGTAATTGAAACAGGTAGCGGTATTGAGGCACGGCTTGAGGGTTTGAAAATTGCAGGAAAGACCGGCACTGCACAAAAGGTGGTAGATGGTAAATATTCAAGTTCCTCAGTGATTACTACATTTATTGGCTATTTCCCGGCAGATGACCCTGAATTTCTCATTGCCCTGCTCGTGGATGAACCACAAAAAGGTGTCTGGGCAAGTAACATAGTTGCGCCTCTCTTTAAGAAGATTGCCCAGAGTGTTTGTCAGGCGACCAATCTACAATATGCGGTTAAGTGAATTGATTATGGGCCTAAAATGTCGCATCTATAATTTTAAGGATGTAAATATAGAATCTTTGGAATTTGATTCAAGGAAAGTAAGACCAGGTAGTCTTTTTATCGCCTTGAAAGGCACAAAGTATGATGGTCATAATTTTGTTCAGCAAGCGGAAAAACAGGGTGCATCAGCGATTGCGGTGCAGGAAATGGTAGATAGTGCTCTTCCTCAAATTGTTTTTGATAATACGCGTGATGCTTTAGGAAAACTGGCAAAGAATTTTTATAGAGATTACTCTGATTTGAGGCTCATTGGCATAACCGGCACAAATGGCAAAACAACGACCGCATTTCTGGTTTACTCAATACTTCAGAAAGCAGATTATGAGCCAGGACTGATTGGAACTGTATACTATCTTGGTAGAAATAAGATTAAAGCTGAGCGGACAACACCCGAGAGTTTGGACCTCATTAAATTACTTCACAGTTTTCGTAATGAAGGAATAAAGAGTGCAGTGATGGAGGTTTCATCACATGCCCTATCTTTGAAAAGGGTTGAAGAATTAAAATTTGAAGTTGCTGTCTTCACTAATCTTTCTCAGGACCATCTTGATTTTCACAGAACACTCAATGAATATAAATTAGCGAAATTTCATCTGTTTGAGTTGCTCACCAGTGATGGATATGCGATTTTTAATCAGGATGACCCTGCGGGTAAAGAACTGAGTGGTTTCAACATAAAAAACAAACTGAATTTTGGATTTGAATCCAGTGCAATGATAAGGGGAGAATTAGAAAGTGATACAATTGCTGGATTGAAAATGAAGATATATTATCAGAACAAAAAATTTGATATTTCTTCTAAATTGATTGGGAAATTTAATTGCTATAATATTCTTGCTACTTTTGCTGTTGGTGTTGGTATGGGTATAGATTACGAAGCGATTAAAAAAGGCATTGAATCATTGAAAGGGGTCAGAGGTAGAATGGAAGAGGTTGCGTCAAACATATATGTAGATTTTGCACATACACCCGGAGCTTTATTAAATGTTTTATCAACCCTGCGCAAATATACCACTGGTAAATTGATTGTTATATTCGGCTGTGGTGGCGACCGCGACCGGGAAAAAAGGCCCCAGATGGGAAAGATTGCCAGCGAAAATGCTGATATGGTTATTATAACCTCTGATAATCCACGCACTGAAAAGCCTGAGAAAATTATTGACGATATCACAGCAGGGATAAAAACCAATAACTTTAAAGTCATTGATGAACGGGACAAGGCAATTAAATATGGTATTGATATTAAAAAAGCAGACGATATTCTATTGGTTGCAGGTAAAGGTCATGAGGAATATCAGATTATCGGGGATAAGGTTATTCCTTTTGATGATGCAATGGTTGTGCGTCAGATATTAGGTAAATAAAAGATATGTATCAGGAGATGATGTTGAATAAAGCTGTGAAAATTATGCGGGGCAGGTCAACTGTAGCAAGCAATGAATTGGTAAGAGGAGTCAGTATTGATACAAGGACACTGGTTCCAGGACAATTGTTTTTTGCACTGAAGGGTGAACATACAGACGGGCATAAATATGCTGCTGAGGCATCTAAAAAAGGTGCAATCGGTGTGGTGGTACAGAATAAGATGGATGTGGTCAATGAAATACTGGTTAATGATACACTTTTTGCACTGGGTGAACTTGCCAGGGACTATCGTAATAAATTTAATTCCCGTATTATTGCAATTACCGGCACGAATGGTAAGACTACAGTTAAAAATTTAGTGGCAAAAATTCTGAAGACGAAGTATCGTATTATATTTACAAAAAAAAGTTTTAACTCACTCATTGGTCTTCCCCTCACAATTTTTGATATATCAGGCGATGAAGATTTTATTATTCTGGAAATGGGAACAAGTAATTCAGGGGAAATAAAAAGGCTCTGTGATATTGCTCAGCCATTAATTGGAATTATTACCAATATTGGACCCGGCCATATAAAGGGGCTCGGTTCAATTGAAGGAGTTAAGAAAGAAAAAATGGCACTAATTGAATCTCTACCTGATAATGGTTTTGGTATTATTGGTGCAAATATTGATGGAGTAAATAAAAAGAATATATTTCGCATCTCACTGCAGGATGCAAAAGATATTAGGAGCGGAGAAGGTGGGTCAGCTTTTTATTATCGGGGTAATGAATTCTTCACACCCCTTCTTGGTTTAAATAATGTTTACAATTGCTTGATTGCATTGGCTCTTACTGACAAACTTCAGATTGGTGTTGCGGAGCAGCAGTATGCTTTAGCAATGATTAATCCCGAGCCTGGGAGAATGGAGCCGATAAGATATAATGATTTGCTAATCATAAATGATACATATAATGCAAATCCTATTTCTATGCATTCAGCAATAGATTTTGTATTCACTCTTAATCGTAAAAAAATCCTGGTTCTGGGTGATATGCTTGAATTAGGTAAAGAATCAGAAAAATACCATCGTGAAACAGGTAAATATGCACAGGAACATTGTGATTTATTGCTTACATCCGGACAGCAGGCAGAATTATATGGTGGCATTCACTTTACTGATAGAGATAAACTTGTGGATTATCTGTGTCAACACTTTAGTGGTGACGAAGTGATCCTTGTAAAGGCTTCACGGGCAATGAAATTTGAAGAAATTGTTAGAAGACTGTTAAAGAGGTTATAGATGCTATATCTACTGCTCTATCCATTAAAAGATATTTTTGGTCCTTTCCGCCTCTTTGGCTATATTACTTTCCGGGCAGCATATGCTACTGTAGTCTCAATATTGATTGTACTTCTAATTGGTAATTGGTTTGTGAATCTTCTAAAAAAGAGAGCGGTTACCCAGAAGATTAGAGAAGAAGTGCCAAAACATCACCACACGAAAGCGGGGACACCTTCAATGGGAGGGTTATTGATACTTATTTCACTTCTTATCTCCACACTCCTTTTTGCCGATTTGACAAATCCCAATATTATCATTTTAATTCTTGCTACATTGTGGTTTGGTGCGCTTGGATTTATAGATGATTATATTAAGATTTTTAGAAACAAACCAAGAGGGTTATCAATAAAAATGAAACTGTTATTCCAGATAATCTTTGGTCTGGTATTGGGCTTATACCTATATTTTTATGGCCCTGATGGCTATGCGACAAAAACGAATCTTATATTTTTAAAAAATTATGTTATAAATTTTGGTATCTTATACCCATTCTTTGTTGCTCTGGTAATGGTTGGTGCTTCTAATGGAGTAAATCTTACAGATGGGCTTGATGGTCTTGCCATTGGGTTACTCGGTATCAGTGCTCTGGCGTACGCTGCCTTATCCTATGCAAGCGGGCATAGCGGAATCAGCCACTATTTAAATATAATTTTCATCAAAAATGGTGGTGAGGTCTCTGTTTTCTGCACAGCACTCGTTGGCGCTGGATTGGGTTTCTTATGGTTCAATACTTACCCTGCCCAGATTTTTATGGGTGATACTGGTTCATTGAGCCTGGGTGCAATTCTCGGCGCAGTTGCAGTTTTAATTAAGCATGAATTTTTATTGATTTTTATTGGCGGAGTGTTTGTAATTGAGGTTATTTCTGTTATCCTGCAGATTATCTATTTCCGCAGAACTAAAGGAAAACGATTGTTTTTAATGGCACCCCTTCATCATCATTATGAACTTAAAGGGCTGGCAGAACCTAAGATTGTTGTGCGCTTCTGGATTATTGGAATAATATTTTTAATGATTGCTCTTTCAACGCTTAAGATAAGATGAAAGTATTGCTTTTGGGATTGGGGCGTGCGAATCTATTTGTGGCAAAATATCTTATAAAAAAAGGCTTTGATATTTATCTTTATGAAGAGAATATGATGGGTTTAACCGAGGATGCAAAAAAAATGATAAAGATGGGTAATATAAAAAAGTTCAAGGATATTCGTTATGAACTCGCTGTCTGTTCGCCTGGTTTTCCTGAATCAAAACCCATCATTGGTCATATTCGCAAACAGGGTATTGAGCTGATTGATGAAACAGAGTTTACATATAGAAATTTAAAAAATCCTCAGGTTATTGCGATAACTGGCACAAATGGAAAGAGCACAACTGCTGCACTTATCAGCAATATTTTAACTGCCGGGAAGATAAAAAATTTTTTAGGTGGCAATATTGCGCCGGGTAAACCATTCTCTGCTGCCTTACACCAGAAACCTTATCCGTATTATGTGCTTGAGATGTCATCTTTCCAATTAATGCGCATCAGGAATTTCCATCCTCATATATCTGTGCTTACGAACATCAGTGTTGACCATTTAAACTGGCATCGTAATTTGAAAGAATATATTGATGCAAAGAAAAAGATTTTTATGAATCAGACCGAAGATGATTATGCGGTGATTAATGGTGATGACCAGAATACTGGTCTGATTGTTCCTGAGATAAATGCCCGGATCATATATTTTGGTAAAAAGCGCTATTATGATGCCTGGCTTGATGGGATGCTACACTATCAGAGTGAAAAAATAATCGCTGCTGAGAAAATTCCATTGTTAGGTATGCACAATCAATTTAATACCCTCGCAGCAATTGCTGTTGCCAGAATATTGAATATCTCCGTGCGCGACATAAAGAAAGGTATAAAAACTATAAAATCTTTGCCCCACCGCCTTGAACAGGTGGCGGTGATTCGCGGTGTCCGTTATATTAATAATTCTATGAGCACTAATGAAGCCTCAGCTATCGCATCATTCCAGGCTGTACCCGGCAACAAAATTGTGATTATTGGTGGCCGGGAAAAGGGTGATCGCTGTCAGAATTATCTAAAACTATTGATAAAAAAAGCCAGGGGGATTGTAATTTTAGGTGAAAATGCAGAGCAGATTGCTCAATACTTAAAGAAGTATCACTATAATAATTACACTATCGCCCAAAATATGGAAGGGGCAATAATTGAGGCGCGAAAATTTGCCCGGTCCGGGGATGCGATTCTATTAAATCCGGGTTTTGCATCATTCGGGCATTTTAGAGATTTTCAAGAAAGAGGAGAGGCATTTAGAAATGGTGTCCTTAAGCATTGATAAAACGCTTCTGGTAACGGTCTTTGTGTTATTGCTGCTCGGTTCAATATTTGTTTTCTCTTCATCCTATTATCAGGCAATGCGAGAAGGGGTTAATTCTTTATATTACCTGCTTGGTCATATTAAAAGAATTTCCGTCGCAATTATCTTTTTCTTTATTGGACTTTTTGTACCATACGAAAAGATTAAAAAATGGATATTACCAACTTTTATTTTTATTATGATTATGCTAATCTTTACATTGATACTGGGACGAATACAGTATGGTGCAAAAAGAAGTTTGCTAATCTCTTCGTTTGGTGTGCAGATATCAGAATTTGTGCGCATCTGGATTGTCTTCTTTCTTGCAAACTTCTTTACGAACCATCCTGATACTGCCAGTAATAAAAATGGCGTGATAATTGCAACACTGCTACCATTATCATTAATTATTCTGGTTGCAGTTCAACCATCAATTTCAGTAGCAATAATTTCTTTCGCAGTGCTGGTCAGTATGTTAATCTACAGTGAGGTTAAAATTAAATTTTTGGCACCGATATTCATAACAGGTATAATACTATTTATAATTGCAGTTGCTGTTTTCCCTCATGTCCGTGTTCGTCTATTTAGTTTTATAAGCCACCCTACATATCAGGTTCAGCAGTCATTACTTGCCATTGGTGGGGGTGGACCATTGGGGAGAGGACTTGGTGCGGGCATCCAGAAATTTTTGTTCTTACCGCGCATCCATAATGATTTTATTTTTGCCCATATTGCAGAGGAATTAGGTTTTATTGGCAGTCTATTAATCTTTATACTGTACTGGGAAATTTTCTTACGTGGATTATCTATTGCCCAGATGGTGAATGACGAGTTTGCTCGTTTGGTTGTTCTGGGTCTGAATGTTTCAATATTCGTTATATTTTTGGTTCATGTTGGCGTGAGTATCGGCTTGCTACCGCCAACAGGGATACCTTTACCATTTATATCGTATGGCGGATGGTCGCTTTGTGCTAATCTTTTTGCGATAGGTTTAATTATGCAGATTTCAAAATTGAGGTAAGGAAATGGGTAAATTGCTTGTAATCATCTCAGGCATTGGCACTGGTGGTCACTATTTTCCAGCAGTGGTTGTGGCAAAAGAGTTTATGAAATACAATTGTGAAGTAATATTTTTAGTGCGGCGCGGATACCCTGAAGAAAAAATCGCTCAGGAATACAATTTGAGAACCTTTAATATAGCACCCAGGCCCTATTATGGTAAATCACTGATTAATAAGTTTACTGCTCTGGTAAAGGTCATAGAATCAGTTGCTAAATTGGATACGATAATAAAAAATGGTGTTGGCATTTCATTTGGTGGATTTGGTTCTTTGCCATTGGTTTTGTCCTGTATATTAAAGTGTAGGCCATTTTATCTTTTTGAGCCCAACCGGATTCCGGGTAGAACCACAAAATTATTTGCCCGAAGAGCGGCCAAGGTCTTTCTTGGTATGCCCAGTAAAGTAAAGATGAAAGGTAATACAATGATTACTGGTATTCCGGTACGAGGAGAATTTAAAAAATTTAACATCGGTAGAGCTAATAAAAAGACTGTGCTCTTTTTAGGTGGAAGTCAGGGTGCCAGAAGACTTAATGAATGGGCAATAAAACTTCAGAATATTCTGCCACAGGACTATAAAATTATGGTCATTAGTGGCAGGCGAGATTTTGAATGGGTGAATAAAAATAAAGATGCGCGTACGGAAGTCATACCATTTACTACCAAACCCTGGGAAATTATCAGTCAGGCTGATGTTGTTATTTCTCGTGCCGGTGCACTTAGTGGCTATGAATTAATGATTATGAAAAAACCTGTTCTCTTTATTCCTTTTCCTTTTGCCGTGGATAATCACCAATACTATAATGCCGAGTATTTTGCCCAAATGCCCAATGTAAGGATGGTACTGGAACACAACCTGAATGTGAATCTTTTATTAGAAACGATCAGAGAATTAATGCGTGCTGATAAATTTAACAGAACACAGGATTATAAACTTGTTCTCAATGCCGAAGAAATAATTGTTAATACAGTAATAAAGGAAATGCAATGAAACATTTTTTAGGTAGAACAAGCAAAATCCATTTTGTTGGTATTGGTGGCATTGGTATGAGCGGGCTGGCATTAATATTTAATAATCTTGATTTTAAAATTTCAGGCTCGGACCTAAAAAATTCACCAGTAATAGAAAAATTAAAGGAAGCAGGGATTCGTGTTAAAATAGGACACAGTAAGGAAAATGTAGCGGGTGCAGATGTGGTGGTCTATTCAACTGCAGTAAAGGAAAACAATATTGAAATTACTGAGGCAAAAAGACTTAGAATACAGGTGATTCACAGAAGCGAACTTCTTGCGGAATTGACGCGTATCAAAAATTCAATTTGTATTTCAGGTACGCATGGCAAGACCACAACTTCTTCTTTAATAGGCGAAATTTTACAGAAGGGTGGATTTGAACCAACAGTTATAATTGGGGGAATCGTAAAAGGAAAGAGTCAGGCAAAATATGGTCGTGGTAATTATCTGGTTTGTGAAGCAGATGAATCGGATAAATCTTTTTTGCGTCTTTTACCTTCATATGCGGTGATTACGAATATTGAGCCGGAACACCTTGAATATTATAAAAATTTAAATGAAATTGAAGAAAATTTTATATATTTTGCAAATCATGTGCCTTTCTGGGGTTGTGTTTTTCTTGGGGCTGATTCGCAGAGCAATTTGAATATAAAAGACCGTATTAAAAGAAAGGTAATAATGTATGGATTGAACGAAAAGGCACAATTAAGGGCATATGATTTAGAGCAAAAAAATTTTGGAATGGTTTTTAAGGTTTTATGGAACAATAAGATACTTGGCAGATTTGAGATAAATATCCCTGGTCGCCACAATGTAGTAAATAGTCTGGCAGGAATCTGTGTGGGATTGGAGCTGGGAATTTCTATAAAACAGATCAGGGAAGCATTAAAATCTTTCAAGGGTGTTCACCGAAGAATGGAATATCGTGGTAAAGCAGGTGGAGTAATGATTTTTGAAGATTATGGTCACCATCCAACTGAAATCAGTGTTACGATACAAACGCTAAAAGAATATTTCCCTGATAGAAGAATCATTTCTGTATTCCAGCCCCATCGTTATACAAGAACCTATTATCTCTTTGACCAGTTCAGTCGTGCATTTATATTTGCAAATGCAGTAATAGTTACTGAAATATATGGAGCCCATGAAATTCCCATCCCCGGCATCAATGGTGAAGCATTGAGTAGAAGAATCGGAAAAGAGCAGGACAATGTCTATTATATCAAATCTTTCTCTGAAATTGTGAAATTTTTGAAAAAGTTTACCAAACCCAATGATTTGATTATTGTTCAAGGTGCCGGCGATATTAATAATATTATTCCGCAATTGTTCAGGGCATTAAAATGAAAAAAAATTTTAAAGGAATAAAGGGAATAAAAATTATGGAAAACGAGCCATTAAAAAAGCATACATCTTTTAAAATCGGGGGCAATGCTAAATTCTTTATTAAGGTCTATAATCAAAAGGCACTTTTAGCAGTAATGAAGATAATCAAAAAATACAAAATGAAATATTTAATTATTGGCGAAGGAACAAATATTCTCTTCAGTGATAGGGGATTTAATGGGGTGGCGATAAAATTGATGGGTAGTTTCAGGAGCATCAAAAATAGCGGAGATGTTTTTTTGTGTGGTGCTGGTGTGAGTATTAACAGTTTTCTTAATAAGGCTATGAAAATGGGCTATGGTGGTGCAGAATTTCTTACCGGTATTCCGGGTTCAATTGGAGGCGCAGTGAAGGGCAATGCAGGTGCGTTCGGTCATGCCATTTCAGAACTTATAGAACGGCTGATAATTTTAGATGCCCAATTAATGAAAAAAATTATTCCGCAGGAGAAAATTCTATTTGCATATCGTTATTCCAATATACCTGAACATTCAATCATTATGGCAGTTGAACTGCGAATGAAAAAATTATCTCGCAGAGTTATCCAGAACAGAATCAAGAAATATTTAAAAATCAGGTGGGAAAAACAACCTGATAATTATTCAGCAGGTTCGTTTTTCAAAAATCCATTGCCATTAAGTGCAGGCAAATTGATTGAAGAATGCGGATTAAAGGGAATGCGCATTGGTGATGCTATGGTAAGTGAGAAGCATGCTAATTTTATTATTAATCTTGGAAAGGCAAAAGCAGAGGATGTGATTAAACTGATGAAGATCGTTAAAGCAAGGGTGAAAAAAATGAAGAATGTTAGTCTTGAACCTGAAGTGAGGATCATTTTATGATAAAATATGTTATTATGGTTATAATATTATTGATAATGATTGTTATGATTATGCAGTTCATCCTGTTCTCATCGGCAAAAGATAAAAAACAATATATCACTTTAAAAGAAGTTCTCCCTGAAGCGAAGATTGTATCAGAAACCGAAGGTATTATTGAATATGAAGGTAAAAAATTTATTTTAGGTTACAATAATTTCAAGAGAAAGAAGGAAATAATAAACAAATTGAAGCTTTTGGAATTACAGGGTAGCCTTGAGATTGACCTGCGATTTAATCGTCAGGTGATTGTGAGGGAGAGATGAACAGAATGCCAATTTTTTATTGTGTGGTAGGCAATTTAGGATTTGTTTGTTTTTTGGTTTTTATGTTAAAAAACAGGGGAGGTGTACATGGCAAGAAAAGATAAGATTGTGGGCATTGATTTGGGAACAACAAAAGTAGCGGTAATCATCGCTGAGGTTGAGAATAATGAATTAAAGATTGTGGGCGTTGGTTCAACACCTTCCTATGGTCTAAAGAGGGGTGTGATTGTCAATCTGGAAAAAGCGATTACTTCAATCAAAAAGGCAGTGGATGAGGCATCAAAGATGGCAGGTGTAAAAGTTGATTCCTGTTATGCTGGGATCTCTGGTTCACATATAGAGAGTATCAATGCCCATGCAATGATTGCTACTTCCAGGACAGGAGGAATAATTACGAAACGGGATATTGAACGGGTCATTGAACAGGCAAAGGCGATAATCCTTCCAATGGACCGGGAAATTATTCATGCCATTCCGATTGAATATATAGTTGATAATGAACGGGGAATAAAAGATCCTATTGGAATGAGTGGTGTGAAACTGGAAGCAGAAGTGCATATCGTGACCGCGGCCATAGCCTCAGCACAAAATATTTATAGTGCCATCCATCGTGCAGGATTAAAGGTAAAAGATTTAGTATTACAACCATTGGCGTCTTCATATGCAGTTCTTCAACCAGATGAATTGGACCTGGGTGTGTGTCTGCTTGATATTGGGGGCGGCACTACAGACCTCGCCATTTTTTATGATGGTGCAATTCGCTATTCACAGGTTATCCCGCTGGGTGGTGAGTATATTACCAATGATATTGCAATTGGAATTAGGACTCCTCATAATCAGGCGGAGACAATTAAAAAGAAATATGCTACATTGAGTTTAAAAGATGAAGAGAAAAAAGAGGAGCTCAAAGTTCCGGGTATTGGCGGTAGAGAGGACAGAGAAATAACCAAAGAAACCCTTTATAATATTGTGAGCCCCAGGGTAGAAGAGATATTAATGATAGCAAATCGCGAGATGAAGAAAAGTGGATATTTTGATGTGCTGGGAGCTGGTGTGGTAATAACTGGAGGGACTGCAAGGTTAGCCAATATTGACCGTTTTGCCGAAGAGATATTCAATCTGCCGGTAAAGCTTGGTATTCCTAAGAAGATCGGCGGGCTCACTGATATTGTTCTTGACCCGATCTATGCGACAGGCGTGGGTCTGATTCTTTATGGATTTGAAAAGAAAAATATCTCACTCATTCCGCGTGAAAAAGGAATGAGTATTGTTGATTCAATAACTAAACGGTTCTCAGAACTTTTTAATAAATATTTTTGAAAGGAGGTAATATGATAGGGATGGTTCAGGAACCAAAATTTTGCGCAAAAATAAAGCTTATTGGTGTTGGTGGCGCAGGTTGTAACACAGTAAGCTTTGCTCAGGCATTTGGTATCAGTGATGTTGAATTGATCGCTGTCAATACTGATGCGCAACATTTACAATACTATTGTCAGGCATCCGAAAAGATTCAAATTGGAATTAATCTTACCCGTGGTCTTGGTGCAGGTGGAGATCCGGAAATCGGTCGTAAGGCAGCAGAAGAATCACGAGAAGAGATAAAGAGTCTGGTTAAAGATGCGGATATGATTTTCATTGCCTGTGGTGAAGGTGGCGGAACAGGGACTGGTGCATCGCCGGTCATTGCCCAGGAAGCAAAAAATGCTGGGGCACTGGTCGTTGCTGTTGTTACCAAACCCTGGAGTTACGAATCACCCAGAAAACTTAGAATTGCGGATAAAGGAATTGAAGAGTTGAGTGAGGTTGTGGATACGCTGATCTGTATTCCCAATGATAAAATATCAATGGTTTTTCCCCAGGACCAATCGGCAATTGATGCCTTAAAGGCAGGTAATATCGTGCTCTTTAATGCTATCAAGGGTATCGCTGAATTGGTTACAAAGCCAGGTCAAATTAATCTTGATTTTGCAGATGTTCGTTCGGTTATGACTGAACGGGGTAAGGCAATTTTAGGACTTGGAATAAGTGAAGGTGAAAATCGTGCAGTTCAGGCAGCACAATCAGCAATTTCATCACCATTGCTTGATAATCTTTCAATCAGAAGTGCCCGTGGTATTCTTATAAATATTACTGGTGCCGATGTAAAAATGAAAGAAGTTCACGAGGCTTCAACGATGATTATGAATGAAGTCAATAATGATGACACCAATGCCAAGATCGGTTTGGTGGTTGATGAATCTATGGGAAATAAAGTTCAGATTATGGTTGTTGCTACTGGTATAACCGATACCGCAGCAGAACCAAAAATGGATGTAACCACGCGGGGCGAAAATTTAGAATTTCCTACTTTTAAGAGAAAAGAGATTAAAAAAGAAACAAAAGAGAAGATCTACAATTCCAATGACCTGGAAGTACCTACTTTTTTGAGAAGGCAGGTGGATTAGGGATTAAGAAATAGATTATACAATTGGCATTGATTGATTTTCAGGGGTCAATTTATGAATATCACAATTTATGATTTGTTGATAATTGGTGCAGGACCGGCCGGTTTGAGCGCGGGCATATATGGTGCGCGTGCTGGTATGAAAACAATAATCTTAGAAAAAGGGATTGCTGGGGGCACAATAGCAATGGTGCATCTTATTGAAAATTATCCGGGTTTTCCTGATGGCATCAGTGGTATTCAGCTCGGCGATTTGATGAAAAGACAATGTCTCAATTTTGGTGTGGAATTTGTTAATCGTGAAGTAAGATCAATCATACGCGAAGAGAAATCTTTCCGCATTAAGACAGATAACGGTGATTATTTATCAAAAGCGGTTATAGTTGCCTCGGGTTCGTCACCCCGTCGGTTAAATGTTCAGGGTGAAAATGAATTGCTGGGAAGGGGGGTCAGTTATTGTGCTACCTGTGATGGTCCGCTCTTTAAAAATCAGAATATCGCTGTGATCGGTTGTGGTAATTCAGGACTTCAGGAAGGAAAGTTTCTGCTCAATTTTGCTAAGACCATTACATTTATTGAATTCCTGTCCCATGTTACGGCAGATAAAATTCTTTATGATTATTTTTCAAATGAGAAAAGGGTGGAATTTGTTTTAAATTCAGAGGTGGTAAGTATTGATGGTGTGTCTAATGTGGAGGCAATTAAGGTCAAAGACAGAAAGAGTGGTGTGGTAAGAACAATAAATGTTAGTGGCGTATTTATATATGTTGGTTTAATCCCTAATGCCCAATTTGTCAAAGGGCTGGTTAATGTGGATAACAATGGATTCATTATCACTGACGATAGATTTGGAACATCTGTGCCAGGTATCTTTGCGGCAGGTGACATTCGGGCAAAAAGAATCCGTCAAGTCGTGGTGGCTTGCAGTGAGGGTGCACAGGCAGCAATCAATGTTTATCATTTTTTAAATGATTAATTAAAGTATTACCGGCCGGTTGTAAAATCTAACTCTTGATTTTCAATATTACCTATATATACTGAACTATGGAGCGGATATTTTATTATATGGCACTTGGTATTATTTTCGTTTTTTTGGTTATTTCTAAGACCTTTTCGCCAGCATGGCTACTCATCTTCGTGATTTTTATATTATGGCCACAGCGGAGGGATGGAAATATCCGTCCCTTATTTATTTTATCAATTTTTCTGTTTTTAATTTATATTGTCATACACTATTTTTCAGTGTTAACACCTTTTATTTTCGGTGCCTGTATTGCATATATTATTGCACCAATCATTGATGCACTGGAAAAAAAGAGAGTGCCCCGTTTTCTGGCAATATTAATCATCCTTTTGCCATTAATTGCAATTGTGCCCCTTGTAATATTCCTATTGGCGATTAATGTGGTCAATGAATTAAAATTTCTTATTGAGAAAATTCCTGAAATTATCAGTCGTAGTAGATTGTTGATTGATGTTTTATCCGAAAAATTAAACGCAATAGGTATCTATATTGATCAGGAAATTATAATAAATACTGTCAGTAATTATCTTGGGACCATTGTGAGCAATTTACTTAAAACCATTGTCCAGGTAGGGCAGGGAATCAGAGGTTTATTTGTTTTTGTCTATAATTTCGTTTTAATTCCGATAATTATCTATTTGCTGCTTGCTGACCGCAAAGAGATTATGCTATGGATTGAAAAATTATTACCAGAGAATGAGCAGGATAAATTCAAATCTTTTGTGAATAAGATAAATATAAGTTTTGCGAAATATTTTCGGGGTGCGATTATTTTGATGATTCTGGTGGGTTTTATTATCGGTTTTATGCTCTGGCTTTTAGGTGTCAGATATTATGTAGTTTTAGGAGTCGTTGCCGGAATATGTAATTTGATTCCAAATATAGGTTTTGTATTGAGTTTCGTGCTTGCACTTCTTGTCGGTATTTTTACACCGCCTCTGCTGGTGACAGCATTGAAGATCTGCCTGATCTATATTGGTGAACAATTACTGGAGAATTTTTTCCTGGGACCAATTATTATTGGTAAGGCTTCACGATTAAATCCGGCGATTGTGATTCTATCCCTTGTTTTAGGAAGCGCAATAGCAGGCTTCTGGGGATTGGTCTTTGCTATTCCAGTACTAATCTTTTCGCGCGAATTTTTAAATCACTTTTTAAACCTTAATTTATAAATTTGGTTTTAACCAGCTTCTGCCTCTGCTTCTTTTTCAGGTAATAATTCTATTTTTTGGAAACTTCTGAACCCTGTCCCTGCCGGTATAATTCTACCCACAATTACATTCTCTTTTAATCCTTCAAGATTATCAACTTTGCCTTCAACTGCAGCATCAGCCAGAACCTTGGCAGTTTCCTGGAATGAGGCAGCAGAGAAGAAAGATTCGCTGGAAAGAGCAGCGCGTGTTATACCCAAAAGAATAGGCCGATATGTTGCTGGTTTTGCATGTTCATCTTCAGCAAGGGTCATTATCTTTTGATTCACTTCTATTACCCGGCGTTTGTCTACAATCTCACCGCTGACAAAAGGAGTTGAACCAGGGTCTTCAATCTTTACTTTCTGTAGCATCTGCCTAACAATTACTTCAATATGTTTATCATCAATTTTAACATCCTGAATTCTATACACTTCAAGAATTTCATTGACAAGAAACCGCTGTGTTTCCATTGGTCCTTTTATGCGCAAAATATCATGAGGGTCAATTGGTCCTTCACAGAGCGGGTCTCCTGCCCTCACCTGTTCGCCTGAATGAACCTTCAAATATCTTGAAGTAGGAATCTTATAGATTTTTTTGTCTCCGACTTCAGGTATGATTGTGACGATCCAGTTACCTTTATCTTCTTCAATATCTACTTCACCATCAATCTCTGAAACAACAGCCGCATCAGTTACTAATTTTGCCTCAAAAAGTTCTTCAACACGGGGTAGTCCACCTGTAATATCTTTACTTTTTCCAATCTCTTTGGGGATACGGGCAATCAGAGTGCCCTCCTCGATTTTATCATCAGCTTTCACCAGGAGATAGGCGCCAGCAGGTATTGAATATTCTTTCTTTTCTTTCTGGGTCTTACTATCGCAAATAATTATTTTTGGATGGTATTTACGCAACCGATCTTCAACAATAACCGATTGTTTTCCACCAGACCTCTCGTCAACCCAGTTTTCTTGTAGGGTCTTACCCTGAATAATGTCCTTGTATTTTACTATACCGCCTACCTGCGCAACAATAGGTATTGAATAAGGATCCCATTCAAATAGTATTTCACCTTCCTGCACATGCTGTTTTTCGTGTACATAGATTGTTGCGCCGATGGGAATATTATAGGTGAGTTTTCTGTTCTTTTCCTTGATAATAATACGTCCTTTATCATTAAGACTTACCAGTGTTCCATCTGGCTTATCAACTTTGGAGAGCTTTTCAAAAGAGACTTCGCCGGAAAAATCAGCGTGCCGTGCTGTGCTCTCTGCAATTCTCAAAGCGGCGCCACCACCGTGGAATGTCCGCAGTGTAAGTTGGGTACCGGGTTCACCGATTGATTGTGCTGCCATAATACCCACTGCTTCGCCGAGTTCCACCATTCTTCCAGTAGCAAGATTTCTGCCATAACATTTGGCACAGAGTCCGACCGGCGCTTCACAGGTCAGAATTGAACGCACTTTTACCTTTTCAATGCCACTCTTTTCAATTTGCACTGCGATTTCGTCGGTTATTTCATTCCCTGCCTGAATAATTAATTTGTTGGTGATAGGGTCAATGATATCTATTAATGCAACACGGCCCGCAATCCTTTCACTGAGAGGTTCAACAATCTTTTCTCCTTCTTTTAAGGCACTGATCTCCTGACCCATAATAGTGTTACAGTCTTCTATGGTTATTGTTACATTTTGAGCAACATCCACAAGTCTGCGTGTTAGATATCCAGCATCAGCGGTTTTCAATGCCGTGTCGGCGAGCCCTTTCCTTGCGCCATGGGTGGAAATAAAATATTCAAGAACTGATAATCCTTCTTTGCAGGAGGATTTTATTGGTGTTTCAATGATTTGAACAGCACTGGCTTTACGCTGGGGTTTTGACATCAGCCCGCGTAGTCCACATATTTGATTTGCTTGATTCCTTGAGCCACGAGCACCAGACTCAACCATCATATATAATGGGTTGAATCTATCTTTATCCTGTCCCAATTCCTTGATCAATTCTTCCTCAATTTCCATAGTAACTTTTGTCCAGGTATCAATAACCTTATTGTAGCGCTCGGTTTCTGAAATTAATCCAGCTCTATGTGCACGGTTTATCTCCATTACTTCTTTCAATCCTTCATTCCATATTTTCTCTTTATTTACAGGGCTCTTCATATCATCAATACCAATTGTTAACCCTGACCTGGTTGCGTATTCAAACCCTGCTTTCTTCAAGTTATCAAGAACTTCCACTGTCTTTGCTGTACCGAGTTTGTTGAGGCACTCATCAACGATTGAAGCGATCTTCTTTTTGGTTAAGGTTTCATTTTTAAATTGCATCTCCTCAGGTAACATCTGATTGAAGATGACCCGTCCGGGTGTCGTTTCCAATAATTTACCTTTAAACTTGTATTTAATTGGTTCATGTAAGGTTAAATAGCCACTATTCAAGGCAAAGTGTATCTCGTCAATATTATCAAATATTTTCGGGTTGCCATCCTTTGCCTTTAATTTTGTAAGATAATGCAAACCAATGACTGTATCCTGGGTTGGGGTCATTAATGCCCTGCCATTTGCCGGGCTCCGAATATTATGGATTGAAAGTAAAAGTAAGTATGATTCCATTATTGCCTCAGGTGAGAGAGGAATATGGACACTCATTGTATCTCCGTCAAAATCAGCATTATATGGTACGCATACAAAAGGATGGATGGCAATGGCACGACCTTCTTTGAGAACCGGTAAAAATGCCTGGATAGAAACACGGTGGAGTGTAGGTGCGCGGTTCAAAAGAACAGGATGTTCTTTTATGACTTCTTCAAGAATTTCATAAACCTCTGCTGAGCGTGAGCGGACAAGTCTGCGTGCACTTCGTTCTGAATCTACTACACCGCGTTCTTCAAGTTTTCTAATGATCATTGGTTTAAAAAGTTCCAGCGCCATTTCTTTTGGAATGCCACATTCATATAATTTTAGTGTAGGGTCAACTACGATTACAGACCTTCCAGAATAGTCCACCCTCTTTCCGAGGAGGTTTCTACGAAACCGACCCTGCTTGCCTTTTAATGCATCAGCCAGGGATTTCAATGGTCTATTCCCCCTTCCTTTGATAGGCCTTGATCTTCGGGAATTATCAAGGAGTGCATCTACGGCATCCTGTAGCATTCTCTTTTCGTTACGCACTATTACATCAGGGGTCTTTATTCCGGAAATTAACTGTTTTACACGATTGTTACGGGTGATTACTCTTTTATAAAGGTCATTCAAATCACTGGTCGCATACCTACCACCTTCAAGGGCAACGAGTGGCCTCAGGTCAGGTGGAATAACCGGAATTTTTGTCAGCATCATCCATTCTGGACGATTGCCTGAAAGCCTGAGTGCTTCCACGAGTTTTAATTTATTAAGTAATTTTAACCTTCTTGCCTCAAGTGTTTCTTTTTCCAATCTTATCCGTAAATCAGAGGATAAATTTTCCAGGTCGAGCTCTTTTAAAAGGTCATAGATGGGTTGACCGCCTGTATCAGCCCGAAAATCCTCGTATTTTTTCTCTTTGGCAACATGATATTCTTCTTCTTCAAGCACTTTACCTTTTGGATAGGGAGAAGTGCCGGATTCAACAACAATATACGCTTCATAATTAAGGATTGCTTCTAAATTGTTTATTGTCAGGTCCAGTAATAATCCAATTTTACTCGGAGGAATTTTATAAAAGAAGATATGAGCAACTGGAACTGCGAGGTCAATATGTCCCATCCGTTCGCGTCGGACCGACGATGGTAGGACTTCAACACCGCACCGGTCGCAGATTGTTCCACGGTATTTTGCTTTTTTGTATTTACCGCAGGCGCATTCAAAATCCTTTACCGGACCAAAAATTTTCTCGCAGAACAACCCATCTTTTTCTGGTCTCTGTGTCCGGTAATTAATTGTATCTGCCCTTGTTACCTCACCTTTTGACCAGGACTGTATCGTTTCCGGTGAAACTAAACTTAATTTTATTCCAGTAAAATCTGAAGTATCAATTGAGTCCTGCCAATTATGCTTCATCATTCTCCTCCTTTTTCTTGAAATCTACATTAAGACACAGACCCTGCAATTCTTTTAATAATACATTAAAGGATGCTGGGGCACGCGGTCTCGGAGGATTCTTGCCACGAATCAATGCCTCATACATTGCTGCCCTGCCATCAACATCATCTGATTTCACAGTGAGCATTTCCTGCAGTGTATATGCAGCACCATAGGCTTCCAGAGCCCAGACCTCCATTTCTCCAAGTCTCTGGCCACCGAATTGTGCTTTGCCACCCAGTGGTTGTTGTGTGATAAGTGAATATGGTCCACTGGAACGGGCGTGCATCTTTTCATCCACCATATGAATAAGTTTTAACATATACATATTTCCAACCGTAACCTTGGAGTCAAATTTTTGGCCTGTACGACCATCGTACAATATTACCTGACCATCTTCGGGTAAGCCTGCCTCTTTTAATTTTTCTTTGATATCTGTTACCGTAGCGCCGTTAAATACTGGTGAAAGGGCATAGAATTTTAATTTTTCTGCAGCCCAGCCGAGGTGGGTTTCGAGAATCTGTCCAACATTCATTCGTGATGGAACACCCAGCGGATTCAATACAATATCAATTGGTGTACCATCGGCAAGATAGGGCATATCTTCTTCAGGAACAATCTTTGCTACGACACCTTTGTTACCGTGACGGCCTGCCATCTTATCACCAACCGCAACTTTTCTTTTCTGGGCAATATAAATCTTTACTACCTTGAGGACTCCATATGGTAGTTCATCACCACGTATCAATTTATCTTCTTCAACTTTTCTTTCTGCCTTTATGCGCTGTAAGTGTTCTTCATATTCCTGAATGCAGGTTATAACCTTTTCATTAATTTTGGGATTTTCTGTAAATTGTTCATCTGCTGTTATCTTTTCCGTTGTAAGCGCACTGAAAAAATTTTCGTCAAATGTCTGATTCTTTTTGAGGATGACATTTTCTTTTCCATCCCGAATCGTTGAGGCAGCAGTTGTACCCAATAAATATGATTTTAATAGTTCATTGCGCATTGTTATTTCTTCATTATGTAACTGGTTAAATTCCTGTTTAATCTTTTTTTCACGTTCTTCCATCACTGCTTTGGCAAGTGGGTCTGTTGTCCTGCGCGTAAGGACCCGAACATCTATTACCACTCCCTCTACTCCTGGTTCAACACGAAGCGAAGTGTCGCGCACATTTGTTGCCTTGTCCACAAAGATTGCCCTCATTAATCGTTCTTCTGGGGTTAATTCGGTTTCACCTTTGGGCGTAATTTTTCCCACCAGGATATCATCGGGTCCGACTTCTGCACCAACACGAACAATTCCAAATTCATCAAGGTCTTTACATAAAAATTCAGGTACGCCGGGTATATCACGTGTTATCTCTTCCGGTCCAAGTTTCGTTTCCCTTACCTCACAATCAAACTCCAGGATGTGAATTGAAGTGAATGTATCGTCTTTTAGCAATTTTTCACTTACGACAATGGCATCTTCAAAATTGTAACCCAGATAAGGTAGAAATGCTACCAGTACATTTTTGCCCAGGGCAAGAACTCCTTGCTTTGTAGCATAACCATCAGCCAGTACTTCTCCTTTTTTAACTTGATCACCAATTTTTACAAGGGGACGTTGATGGATGCAGGTGTTTTGATTAGAACGTAAGAATTTAGCAAGATGATACTTGGTTTTTTTACCTTTACTATTTTTGATCACTATAATGTTCGCATCAACAGATTCCACTGTTCCATCATCTTCAGCAATGAGCAAGGTGCCTGAATCAAAGGCGATCTTCTTTTCCATACCGGTCTGGACAAGGGGAATGTCTGGATTTATTAATGGTACTGCCTGTCGCTGCATATTAGAACCCATTAGTGCACGGTCAGCATCATTATGTTCTAAAAAAGGAATAAGTGCAGCAGTGGGACTGAAGACCTGTTCCGGTGAGACATCCATATAATTAACTTCATTTGGGCTGACTAATGGGAATTCTCCTTTTTTACGGCACAAAACCCGCTCCGCAATAATCTTTCCCTGCTTATCTATAGGGGTATTCGCCTGAGCAATTGTATATTCGTCTTCTTCGTCAGCACGTAAAAGTTTTGATTTATGTTTGACTACTCCATTCTCTACTTCCCAGTATGGTGATACAATAAAACCATAATCATCAATACTGGCATAACTGGATAGACTTGAAATCAACCCGATATTTGGTCCTTCTGGTGTTTCAATAGGGCAGATACGGCCATAATGGGAATAATGAACATCTCTGACTTCAAAACCAGCAGTCTGTCGGGTTAATCCTCCAAGCCCCAATGAAGAAATACGACGTTTATGTGTCATCTCAGATATGGGATTTGTTTGCTCCATAAACTGGGATAGCTGAGAAGTGGTGAAAAATTTCATTATTATGTTAGAAACAAGATGGGGATTGATAAGGTCCTGAGGTGAAAGTTCATCTTCATTCAATAAAGAAGACCTTTCTTTAATATTTTGAATAAGTTGAGTAATTGCTAATTTAAATTGAGCTTCAAGTAATTCACCAACACGCCGAACGCGCCTATTACCAAGATGGTCAATATCATCAGGTTCAAATTCATCGCCGGCAAACCTCAACAATTTCTGGAGAACCATAATTAAATCTTTTTTGGTAAACACCAAATCTTCTTTGGTAAATTTGTCTTCTTCTTTTTTCACTCCAAACATTTTGTTTAATTTGTAACGCCCCACTTCTCCAAGATTAAAATGGTTAAGGTCAAAAAGGAGGTCATTAATATATGTTACTGCATATTCCGGTGTGGGCGGTGGAATTTTTCTTAATGAGGAATAAATTCTTCGGGCGGCTTCTTCTATGGTTGTAATATTCTTTGAGTCCTTTTTTAAGGTATTTGCTATAACTGTAACACCGACATCGTGCGAATTAATAACACGAACTTTTTTTACTCCATTACGACTGAGCATCTCAAAAGTAGATTCATCAATTAAATCACCAATATTGTAGATAACTTGTCCAAATGTAAAAATTTCCGCAAGGAAAAAGTTTTTTGCCTCTTGTAGATCCATTACTTTTGTCGGAAAAAACAGATTGATTATATCCTCATCTTTGACATAGCCCAAACTTTTCAAAAATGTTGTTCCCAAAATTTTAGTTTTGCGGTCAAGGATTGCCCAGAAAATCTTTTGCTGGTCAACTATAAACTCAACCCATTGTCCTTGATAGGGGATTACCATTGCCGAATATAGGTCGTTTTCTGTGCTAAAGTATACACCTGGTGAGCGATGTATCTGATTAACAATGACCCGCTCAACGCCATTAATGATAAAGGTTCCGCGATGGGTCATCAGGGGAAGGTCGCAGAGATAAATTTCTTGCTCAAGCACGGAACGAAGATTGTTACCATCTTCTTTACATAAAAGTTGAAAATTTACTCTCAATGGCGCGGAATAGGTAACACCTTTTTCAATCGCTTCCTGCATTGAATATTTTGCCGGACCAAGCCGGTGTGTAATGTACCTCAATTCATATCTGGTATGTATTCCGCTAATTGGGAATGTCTCCTGGAATATCTGCTTTAATGAAACATCCTTGAACTTCTTGTAAGAATCGGTCTGAATTTCCAAAAGATGGGGCATATCAAAATTAGTCTTGCTTTTTGAAAAATCAATAATATTATTCATATGCCTCCTGAACTTAAAAATAATAGTTATGGGGTTGGGATGCTGGAAATACCATCATCTCAACCCTAACCCGGTAACCATTTTATTTTATCTCTACGGTTGCCCCTACTTCTTCAAGTTTTGTTTTGAAGTTCTGAGCCTCTTCCTTGGTTGCACCTTCTTTAATTACTTTGGGTGGATTATCTACGATTTCCTTTGCTTCTTTTAAACCCAGACCAGTAAGTTCTCGGAGTACCTTTAAGACCTGGATCTTCTTATCGCCGCTGGCACTTAAAGTAATATTGAATTCACTTTTTTCTTCAGCAGCGGCTTTCTTAGTTTCACCACCACCCTGGGCCTGTGCTACAACCTGAACCGGTGCTGCTGCAGTTACACCGAATTTGTCCTGAAGTGCTTTGACCAGTTCAGAAAGTTCAAGTACTGTTAAATTGCTGATATCTTCCACTAATTCAGCAACGCTCCTTTTAGTTTTTGTTGTCATTGTACCCCCTTCTAAGTTAATTATTTTTATTTTTGATTGAATCTATTGTAAAAACAAAACTTTGCAGAACTC
Organism: Caldifarciminota bacterium; assembly: GCA_037443805.1. Lineage (GTDB taxonomy): Bacteria > Hydrothermota > Tepidihabitantia > SM23-42 > JAOAFX01 > JAOAFX01. Next base: position 29,895 of record JBBINQ010000023.1, read on the forward strand.
TGTTAAGTGTCCCAACTAAATTACCAACCATATTTAGTGAACCCACAAGCGACTGGAGAAGAATATTTTTTGATGGAATTTTGGATAACTCAGAGACGCCCTGGGCATCATAGACTGTGCCTTCAATAAATGCCCCTTTTATTTTTAAACCCTGTACTTCTTGCAGGATTTTGGTCGGAACAAGTGGGTCATCATAGGCAATGGCAATGCCTATTGGTCCAAATAGTTTATCTTTAATTAAATTAGTTTCATATCCTAAATTTTTAAAGGCGAGTAATCCAATCGTATTTTTAAGCACCAGATAATTACACTGATTTTTTTTCAGGTCCCTTCTTAGTTTTTCCATCTGTTGGACATTCAGTCCGGTGAATTCAGTAAAATAAAATGCCTTTCCATTTTTAAGCAATTCCGTACTTTTCTTTAAAATTTCAATGTTCCTTTGAGATGGCATTTATTCCTCCTTCATAATAATTTCTGCTGATGCCCTTATTATTTTGTCTTTAAAAAATCTTTTTCATTTAATCTTATTCCCGGGCCTATGGTAGATGAAATGGTTATTGATTTGATAAACTGTCCCTTTACACTTGCGGGTTTGGCATTAATCAGGTCCTGGATCAGAGTAAGAACATTTTCTTCCAGATGTTCAACAGGAAATGAGACTTTACCCACCGGAGCATGGACACAGCCGCCTTTGTCTGTCTTAAATTCAATTTTCCCTTTTTTCAATGCCTTTACCTGGGGACCAACCTCAAAGGTAACGGTTCCGGTCTTGGGAGAAGGCATTAGCCCCTTTGGACCGAGTATCTTGCCGAGTTTTCCAACATCAGACATAGCATCGGGTGTCGCAATAATACAATCAAAATCAAGCCAGCCTGATTTTATCTTTTCAATATATTCCTCAAAGCCAACATAATCAGCACCTGCGTCCTTTGCTTCTTTTTCTTTTTCGCCCTTGGTTAACACGAGTATTCTTTTTGTTTTACCGGTTCCATGAGGCAGGTCAGATGTTCCGCGAATCTGCTGGTCTTGCTTTTTTATATTTACATTAAGTGTTATCGCAATATCAACCGATTCATTATATTTGGCATTGGCAATACTTTTTAAGGTCTCAAGTGCCTCTTTGAGAGGATATTTTTTATTTTTATCTATTTTTGCAATTGCTTCTTTATAACGTTTTGATCTCTTCATTCCTACTCCACATTAATACCCATATTTCGTGCCGTTCCTTCAATGATCTTCATCGCCTTTTCCAGGCTATCGCAATTTAAATCTTTTAATTTACGCTGGGCAATCTCCTCAAGTTGTTTTCTTGTGATCTTGCCCACCTTATCGCGATTCGGCACAGCTGAACCTTTGGCAATACCTGCTGCTTGTTTTAAAAGAACCGATGCAGGTGGACTCTTTAATACATAGGTAAAAGAGCGGTCATTATAGACTGTTACTACTGCAGGAATAATCAGTCCAGTAAGGTTTTTGGTCTCTGCATTGAACGCCTTACAAAATTCCATAATATTGACCCCATGTTGTCCCAATGCCGGTCCAACCGGAGGTGCAGGTGTAGCACTGCCACCGGGGATTTGTAATTTTACAACCGCAATGACCTTTTTTGCCATAAATGCTCCTTTCAGAAACTTTTTAATTGATGAAAGCCAAGTTCAATCGGTGTTGGTCTACCAAAGATCACGACCATTACTTTCACCTTTTCTCTTTCAGGATATATCTCTTCTACGGTTCCGATAAAATCAGTAAATGGTCCGTCCGTAACAGTTACACGCTCACCTTTGGCAAACGGGATTTTGGTTACCACCTTCTTTTTTGCCTCTTCTACCTGCAATAGTAATGATTCAACTTCTTCCTGACTTAAAGGTATTGGTTTGTTTTTTGACCCGAGAAAATGGGTTACTCCGGGCACTGAATTCACGAGTTTCAGGGTGTCATTTGTTGGTTCCATTTCAATGACAATATAACCAGGATATAATCTTCTTTCTTCGGTTACTTTCTTACCCTTTCTAATCTTGACCAGATTTTCTACTGGTATTACAATACGACCAAAGTAGTTTTCCATACCATTCTCTTTAATAAATTTTTCCAGTATCTTTTTAACTTTTTGTTCGTGCCCGGTCAAGGTATGAACAACAAACCAGTTCATATTTATCTGATAATAATTCCTAATAATGCGGTAAATATCCGATCAAGAATAAATATCACCACCGCAACAAAAATAGAAATAGCAATAACAACGATCGTTGAATTGACAAGTTCATTCCTTGTAGGCCAGGTCACCCTGCGCATCTCAAGATAAATATTTTTTATATAATCTATTATCTTATTCAAGTTTCTCTCATCAGGACAGGCCTGGAGGGATTTGAACCCCCAACCCTCCGGTTTGGAGCCGGATGCTCTGCCGTTAGAGCTACAGGCCTAACATTATTAATACCAAAATCCTCAAATACCTAAAAACGCAGCAATTTAAACTTAGCACTAACCAACATTATTATTTAACCTCTTTATGAACCGTGTGTTTTCGGCAGTACTTGCAGTATTTTTTGATTTCAAGGCGCGCCTGTTTTTTCTTATCCTTGGTCGTTGTATAATTCCTGTTATTACAATTCGTGCAGGAAAGACTGATTATTACTCTCATCTAATTCCTTTTAGTTAAATTAATTATTCTATAATTTTTGTTACGACGCCTGCACCGACCGTCTTACCACCTTCACGAA
>JBBINQ010000024.1:0-30407 GCA_037443805.1 Caldifarciminota bacterium
CCGCAAGGATTCTGCCAATCAAAGGAATCTCGCCATCTTCCAAGCCTTCAGGATAGCCCGAGCCATCCCAGAACTCATGATGGCACTTGACACCATTCAGTATCTCAGGAATATCAGTAAAACCTGATAGGATATGATAACCTCTTAAAACATGTTTGTCTATCTCCTCTTTTTCTTCCCTGGTCAATGGCTCTGGTTTATATAGAATCATCTCATCAATACCAATCTTACCCAAGTCATGCAATAAGGCACTCGCCTCTACCATTACGAGATGCTCCTTGCTAAAACCCATATTTTCTGCAATTGCCCGGGCATATTTTGCAACCCTCTGACTATGGCCATCTCTATAGGGTACAATGCTGTCCAGGGTTTTACTAATTTCCTCTAAACCAAGCAATGCTTTGTCAGACTCGTTTTTCAACGCCTTAACAATTTCTTTTAAGCAGGCGATTAAGACATCAAGATAAAGATGCTCCAATCTCTCCTTTCAGTTATTATTAATTTTTCCAAGAATAAATCCCTTTGTCTTGCGACAGACGTACAAATATCCCTGGATGCCCGGAGGCATCCAGGGTAACCCAAGCCACGAAAGGGGGTCGTGGTTTTGTTGTGCTGAGATAATTCTGCATCTCCTTTGATGTTTCTTTTACCTCACCAATATCACCTTCTCGGTCTTGTTATAATCCCCTGCCTCCAGTCTTAAAAAGTAGATACCCCCAGGTAGTCTATGGCCCGAATCGTCTGTGCCATCCCAGACTACCTGGTTAAATGGTTGAGTGGTTGAATGGTTACCCTGAAACAAGTTCAGGGTTTTAACCAATCTGCCGATGGGATCGTAAATCCTTATCCTGACTACTTCTTTTTTCGCATCATCACTTGCACTGAATAGTATATGTAATTTATCACTAAATGGGCTCGGATAGGCTTTGAAACCAATATCCATTGGCTTGGAGATATACTCGGCTATTCCAACATTATTTCTGAATAAATGCGCCTGGCCGCTATTATAATCGGATTGAAGAAGTTCTAAATCGGTAGAATAATAGTATTTAAAGATTATCTCGCTGCCAGCGGTGATTGAGTCCTTAAACGAGACCCAACCTGCCCTGGGATTATAACAATAGCCCATTACTGGCACAGAATCGCCGTCTATTGACACACCAATAAATTTATGGATTGGTAGAACTGAAAGGTAAAAGAGTTTTTTTGTGCCCTCAGCGATAATTGTGTCTTCTTTATACACTACCCCATCCTGGTCAACATCACCCAAATCTATACCAATCCCACCATAGGTGCTTGACTGCCAGGCAGGTGTAGTATTAAGTGTGCCACTTATATTCTCATAGACCACACTTACATCTTCGTGATTGTTTACTGCCCAGTCCAAATAGCCATCTCCGTTAATATCACCCAAAGCACAACTTGTAGAATATCTGTTATCACTTGAAAACCAGGAAGGTATCTGTTCTAAAACGCCTGATAGATTGCGATAAACTGCGTTTTCATTATTAGAAGTAGTCAGCCCCATTGGTGCTGCTAAATCAGGCCAGCCATCCTTATTTATATCGCCAGCTGCATTTATTGCACCAACATAACTCGGGTCAAGTTGAGAAGTCCATGAGGCATATGTTTCTAAGTTGCCATTATTATTGTAATAAAGTCTATGTACAGGTTCTCCTGGATTAATCCCTGATATTACCAAATCTAAATCACCATCCATATCAACATCAATCCAAGCACCTCCAAAGTCTATATTATAGTCAAACCCTATCCAGAATGGTGTAGGTTCAAGGATACCTCCATTGTTGCGGAAGACCGCGGGGTTGTCAAATATATCGCTAATTGCCAAATCCAGGTCTCCGTCATTGTCCACATCACCCCACTCACACCAGACACCCCCATCTGAAGATGCGGTCCAGACAGGGTCATTGGTCAGTGTACCATTATCGTTTCTATAAACCTTTGTTCTGCCACCCGATACATAATAATTCGCTACTGCCATATCAAGGTCTCCATCATTATCATAATCACCAAACGATGCCCATATAGAAACATCTGCATCATTTGACTGCCAGGTTGGGGTATGACTAATTACCCCGCTGTCATTACTGAACATATAGCAAGGAATCTGCTCACCTACAACAAATACCTCTGGATAACCATCGCCTGTAATATCAGCAAAATGCACACCCCAGACCGAACCAGACAGAGCTGATGACGACCAGTATGGATTGGTCTCAAGATAGATTGAACCCATGGCAAGGTTTAAGCTTGCCAGAAATAGTAAGGTCTGTTTCATTATTACCTCCTTGTTTTGAAAAATAATGACCATTCACGCACTTCAAAAAAAGTGCAGAACTGCCTTATAGTTTTTTAACCTCTTCTTATCTACAGAGAATGACTTTCTTTGTGAAAATATTCTTTTCGGTTTTGAGAAGAATAAAGTAGATACCCACGCCTACCAATGAACCAGTATCATCAGTGCCATCCCAGACAACATCAGTAGGCACTAATGAGTAGGCAGTAGGCACTGAAAAAGATTTAACAAGCCTGCCGGTTGCATCGTAAATACAGATAGTAGGGCTTGGTGCATAGTGCTTACTGCTTAGTCCATAGTCCATAGTCGGTAGTGCATAGTGAATTTTGAGGTGATTCCTGAATGGATTTGGATAAACTGCGAATTCGGGAGTGATGATTCCCTGATTTTGATTACTATCCTCAGCAATTCCTATACTCTGCGTCTCATATCCGAAGATATTGAAATCACTCCCATTCCGCAAATCTTGCCATACAATTAAATCGTAGGTGCTACCATTGGCAAACGCGGGAGCAGTTTGATGGTAACTGGCATCAGCCCAAATTACTGCACTACCCATCAGACCACCGTTAGCTTTAACCACCTGTTTATAAATTGCGGGCAGGCTCTGTTCACTAACCCATAAAACCGCATACCTTCCTGACTCTGAATCAAATACAACTCTGGGTTGTGTCTGATCTTCGTCTGCATCATTAATGACAAATTCATTGGTATAGAAGGTGCCATCCGCATTAACTATTCTGCCCCATATATCCCAACGATTATTAGCGACTACCTTCCGGTATACCACCAGATATCTATTGTTGACATGGTCCCAGGCAACATCAGGATTAGCAGCATCCGCAGCAATCGTAATAGGGTCGCCTACCAATGAACCATCGGCACTTACTCGCTGTCCCCTGATACGACCCTCCCCAATGCCGTTGGTTCCACTAACATTATCATTCCAGACAACAAAAAACTCGCTATTAGTAGAGTTTCCAACAACCCGTGGAAAAGAGTGAACACACATATCATCTTCTGAGGAAATTCTAATCGCCGCACCTAAGCCCGAGGTATCACCTGTAGCAGTGAGTCTCCGCCCATAGATGCGGGGAAAACTTAGACGTTCCCTGCAATCCTGCCAGACAACAAAATGATATGTGCCGTTCCAGGCAATCTGGGGATTTTGTTGTGGTCTGGATGCAACGCACACACCTTTTGGGCGGCCCGCACCATCATTTGCTGAGACTGTATCTACAAAAATATTATAATCATAAGAAGCAATTCCCCGATACGCAAAAACAACCACATACCTGGTGCCATTCCAGCTAACGCTAGGAGAGCAACTCGCATAACTTGCGTAGGTTTCAATCTCTATTGTTGGCCCCAGGGTATCACCAGTTGAACTGACTCTTCGTGCAATAATATCATTGTTTCCAAGATAAGTAGATTGACTTTTCATATCTTCCCAAATTACCAAGAATTCGTTAGCAGTGCTATTCCAGGCAACTGCAGGCCTTATCTGATGCCCAGATGCCATACATATTCCCTTGGAAGATGTTGATGAAACATTTTCGCGGCCATAAAAACCATCCTGGCAGATTAAAGGTATTTCAACTGCACTCGGATTTGAATCTGCTACAATTATAGGAACCATACCATTCGGCCAATCACTCCTTTCGGTAACTTCTAACATACATTTGCCACCTGCCTTTACTTTGAAATAAATTCTTGCCAAAATCGCATCACCAACACCACCGCTATCGTTCCAGTTAAGATTCTGCAGAACGGCAAAAGCCACTGATGCTGGCATAGCTACACTATCTATTTTAGTGCTTGAGAAGTAGTTTCCATGTGAAACACCATATCCATACTGCAATAGTGAGTCTATTAACTTGATGCTATCACAGTGGAGAATACCCCCATCATAATATATTCCACCTTGCATCCCAGGTCCTGCAAAAGCGTAACGGGTGCGCAAATCCACACTGAAGGTAGAACCATTAGTCATTGAATCTATCCGCGGCGGGTCAATATAGAATATCATTTGACCATCGCCCGCAGTTACCATAATAAGGCAAAAAAAACCTACGCACAACATCACTCCTAACTTCATAACTACCTCCTTTTATTATTGATATTTAATTTACTTTTCCCTGAGTCCTCTCTTTCCATATTCCCTTCCCTATAGACCATCCTCAGGGTTCTTTTTCTGTGTTATTTGCACGATAAATTCCCTGCCAAATATCATCCTTTTCTACTCTTACTTCACCAGTATCACCTTCTGGGTTTCTGTATAATCCCCTGCCTCCAACCGCACAAGATAGACACCATAAAAGATTCGTCTATCGTTATTGGGTTATGAGGCCCGTATCTTCGTAAAACCATGCCCACCTTTCTTTAACCCCGTGTTTTAACAGGATTTAGTAATTCGGTGAGGAATTAAGTATGGAAGTTAGAAATAAGAAGTTAGTCTTAAAAATATTATTCAAACTTCAAACTTCCATACCCACCTCTCCAACTAACTTCCATCATCTCAATAGTATTACCTTCTCCACTTGCTTGAACCCTTCACTTTCCAGTCTCACAAAATAAACCCCGGCTGGAACTTTGCGGCCAGAATCGTCGTCACCGGACCAGACGATTTGGTCTGATAGTCTTATTGTCTGATAGTCCCATTGTCTAATCAATCGGCCAGTCGCATCATAGATTTTTATACTATGCGATGTGAGATATGAGATGTCGGATATGGGCCCATTCGTTAGTTCGTATCTCGTATCTGGTATCTCATATCTGATATCCAGTTTCGTGGTGAATGGATTCGGATAAACCTCTAATTTTTTGCTTTCGACTTTTGGCTTTTGGGCTTTTTCTTCTGCAATATTCGTCCACCAACCTTCTTTTTTCATAATCGCACCAAGATTGCCAGCAACATAGCCAGTATCAGGATGAGGAAAATAAATGGCATTTAATACCGACACTCCTTTGGGGAAACTATCAATTATCCAGTTTTCACCGCCATCTTCAGTTTTGAGAATATTACCCTGATAAGTCACCCCATAGCCAATCTCGGAATTGATAAAATGGATATCAACGAACCCTTCTGTTGTATTGGTATTCACCAACTGCCAATTATTACCTCCATCCGAGGTTTTTAAGATTGTTCCGGTGGCACCAGCAATGTAGCCGATGGTGTTGTTGGGGAAGTGAATTGCCCTTAAATTCTGCACAGCTCCACCTGACAAAATACTCCAGGTCTCTCCGCCATCTTCAGTCTTTAAGATGGTACCCGTATCACCAACTGCAAGCAGGCGGTCGTGGGTTACAAATTGTATATCTCTTAAACAAGGAAAACCAAAGGCTTTTGGAACCCAATTAGAACCGCCACTCTGGGTTTTTAATATAATTCCTCTTACTGTAAGGTCATATCCAGCAACAAAACCGACTTCGCTATCTAAAAAGGTAAGGCCAAAAATACTTATAGGATAGGATACATCCTGCCAAGAAGCTCCGCCATCATTAGTCCGGTAGATTTCACCCTGGCCTCCGACATAACCAATGTTGTTGTCAATAAAGTCCATCGCCCAAAAAAATTGTTGACCCGAACCCGAAGGTAATGGTAGAAAAACCCAATCCTCACCACCATTGGTTGTTTTTAGAACCCCGCGATCACGCAACACAGTACCTATTGCATAACCGGTGGTTGCATTCTCAGGAAAATCAATACGATATATATCCTCGAAAGTTATGACCTTTTCCAAATATAACCAGGTGTTTCCTCCATCAGTTGTTTTTATCATTCCTCCATAATTACCAACAACATAGCCATTAAAATTATCCTTAAATTTGACCCCATAAAACCAGTGATTTAGAAAGGTAATAGGGAGATTTATGATATCCCAGGTGTGTCCAGCATCAGTGGTTCTCAAAATTTTACGGTTTGCGTATCCTACTGCATAACCTATCTCATTAGAGGCAAAATAGATATCATAGCCGGTAATCGTTCCTGGAGAAAAGGAATATGTAGTCCAGACCCCACCACCATCAGTAGTTTTTAGAATTACATCAATACCTATTGCATATCCATTAAGGGAATTTAAAAAATAGAGAGCAAAAATATTGGAAGATGTGCCAGAGTTTAATGTATCCCAGTTTATACCACCTGTGGTGGTCTTAAGAATTATTCCGGGATTCATACCACACACATAGCCGGTGTCAGCACTTACAAAATCTATATCCTGATAGTAGCTTGTTCCTGAATCACTGAGAGAAAACCAGTTTTCCCCGCCGTCAGTGGTTTTAAGAATTAGCGAAAAAGAGCCGCATACAAATCCTGTATCCCTGGTGGGGAATGAAACTGAAGACAAAATTCTAGACTCTCCTGAATTTAGTTCTACCCAATTATCGCCAGCGTCAAAAGTTTTCATAATCCTTCCATTATACCCAACCACATAACCAATTGAGTCACTGACAAATGTAATTGACTCAAACCGACCACCCCAATCTTCATAGACAAAGTTCCAATTAGTGCCACCGTCAGAGGAACGTAAAACCATACCATAAATTCCGTCAGAACCACCACCACAAATAAAGAGATATTGAGAAGTAAAAGCAATATCTCTTAGGTAAACCTCTGTAGGTTGGGGATGGACATAATGCCAGTAGCCGTAAAGACTCACGCAACTTAATATTATTACACCTATGGCTTTCTTAACACTTAAAAATAATGTTAACATCACAACCTCCTTTATTTTAAGGTTATTATCTTGTTCATTTTGGTAGATAGATTCGGGCCTCATCAGTTTTTCATTCAAGAAGTGCCGGAATTTATAAACCATAAAGCCTCATATCCGTCTAAGGAAATATTTAGTCTCTCGCGCTATCATTGCAATTGTCGGAGACTCATTCGCATAATCAAGCACAACATTTTGATAATAGATGGGAAAAGAGATGCAGGTGTCCCGTGTCCAAGAATTCCCTTGGTCAGTGCTTGCGCGGTACCACACACCCCAATAGACATCTGGATAAGGCGAGCGTTGTTCATCCCACACGACATGGATTTTCCCATCACTCCCTACCGCAACGACCCTCTGACTACTATAAGAGAGGTAGGATGGGATACCATCAACCTGTGAGATAGCGACTTCAGGTTCCCATACAATTTGGGCACTGAGGAGTGGCATAATGATAAAAAGCATTTGTATAGAACCTCCTTTCTCTTGAATTATAATTCCTGTTCTCAATAAACTCTCAATAAATTCTCAATTAAGGGGTGGTGATAAGGTCTTTGAATATTCTTATTGTTTCTGCTGTAGGCTCTGTATCCAATTCTGATTTTAATATTGCCTTTAGGTTATTATAGACCTCCTTGACTCCGACTAAATTACCCATAGCTGCCAAATTCTTCATAATTCCCTGATAAATTGTCTCGTCAAATTTATCAAATGTTAAAGCCTGACGGTAAAGGCTCAAACTTTCATCATATCTCCTTTTTGAGAATTGAAACTCTGCCATCTTTTTTAAAACCTTAAGGCATAATTCCCGATAATATCTTTTTTTCTCTTCGCACCACGGGTCATAAAGGTCAGCACAGAAATCACCCTTATAAATCTCCAAAGTTTTTCTATATATATTATAACCTTTCTGGGCATTTTTCTTTTCCAGCACACCTGCAGTCTTGATTAAATTTTCAAACTCCTCAACATCCACCTTGAAGATGATATTAGAATTCCAATAATAACAACCACTTCTGTAAATAATTATGTCCTTCTTCTTCAACTCGTGTCCTATTACCTCATAGATGAGATTCCTTATAAAAGTGATGCCTGTCTGGAGATTATGCCGACCTTCTTTTATCCCAGCCTCAGACCAGAAATTGTCAACCAATAGATCTCTCTCACAAAGAGATTTACGGTTATCAACCATATATGCCATTAATGAGTTTATCTTTTTGCTTGGCCAGTGGACATCAATTACTCTGCCATTCCCATCCCTAACCCGAATACTGCCAAATAAATCTATTCCCACAATATACTTTTTACCCTTCTGGATAGTAGAAGATTCTAAAAGTGCCCTTGCCTCTGGGAAATTTGATTTACTAAGAATTTTTATACAATATTCTCTTGCAATTCCATTATTGAGTAAAAATTTAAAGAAATCAAGATTATTCAGACACTCCCGAGGGAACAATTCCTCCAAATGTGCCAGTTTGAGCACCTTCTTAAGATTCAATGATACCTCTCTATTATGCCTTCTTTCAGCGGCTATTTTTGCAAGAAAAATATATCCTCTGATGATGTCTCTATAAGATTTTATAGTCCGAGCAATGTGAAACATTTCTTTTATATACCTTTTAGCCTCTGAATAATCTTTCTTAACCAAAGAGAAATCAGCCTTTAAAAAAAGATGGTCCATATAAAACGAGCCCCTTTTATCCTTGATAATCTTCTCCACCTTATCAATATATTCAGCACACCTCTTATAATCCCTTTTTTCTTTGTATACCTTTGCCAGGTCATTATAGGCAAATAGATTTATCGCCATTTCCCCCAAGTTCTGATTCATTGATAGAGCTTCCTCAAAACATCTGATTGCAGTATCATATTCCTTCAACTTAAGATGATAATTCCCCCTAATTCCTTTCAGATAGATTAAAGACCTCTGGTCATTGAATTTCCCTGCCAGCATTTCAGCCTTATTTATTAAATCTATTACCTTTTCTGAACTACCTGCCTCCAAATAAACAGAAGCAGCATTTCCATAGATGTTTATTATATTTAATGAGTATTCGTTGCCAAATTGTCCAAGGAGTGATTCATAATACTCCAGGGCTTTATTTAAATTCCCTTTCTTGAGCTCCAGGACCGCCTGACTGTTTATTATCTCCGCTGTTAAGGCAATACCTTTCACCCTTTGTGCTAAAGACAGTCCCTTCTGGAAATAAACCCCTGCCTCAAGATATGACCCAAGATGAAGCTTTATCCAACCAAGCGTATGATGAATTTTTGCCCGCAGATGCAGCTCCTTTTTACCTAAAAGTCTCTGTGCTTTTTTTAGCACCCCAAGTGCTGCGCGATAATCTCCGCGACGGAAAAGGATAATTCCCATTGCGTGATAAGCCTTTGACCTAATAGATGGCGATTTTAATTTTAATTTCCCTTTGAGAATATTTAAGGCTTTATCCCACTCCCCTAAAAAGAGATACGCCTCTACTTTTTTAATCAAAACTAATGGATATTTCTGTAGTATCTCTGATGGAATTTGATCGGTCCATTGAATTAGCTGAACTACCTGCCCCTTAGAGATAAGTTCCGAAGAGAGTTTTGCAATTACCCTTGCTGCCTTACGAAAAGTTTTTGATTGTAGATAATAATTGACTGCATCAGGTAAATCATTGTTTCTCTCAAAATATGCAGCGGTTTTTTTTAATAGATAATTGATTTCAGAACTATTATGTTCTTTTTTTAAATATTCAACAAGAAATTTCCTAAAAAGAGGATGATACCGAAAATGCGTATCAATACGAGAAACAAAGAGATGCTCCTCCTGTAAATATTTCAAGATTTCTTGCGCATTACCAATTTCAAAAACCTCTCTGCATATCTCATGGGTTATTTCTTCCAGAATTGAGGTCTTCATCAAGAATTCTTGAATTTCTTTGGGTTGGGTATCAAAGACCTCTTTTGCAAAATAATTGAAGATTTCCTCACCTGAGGCAATATAGCCATTCAAGGTCTCCTTTGCTTTATCTTCACCAATAGTGCTGATTTTCTGCAAAATCAACTGGATTGCCGTAATCCAGCCCTCAGAATGCTGCTTAATCCGCTCAATCTCAGAATCGGGAATCTTTAAGTTATAAACCTCTTTTAAGAGTGCTTGAATCTCCTTTATATCAAACTGCAACTGCTCTTTTTCAAGTTTAAACAAATCCTGCTTAGCTAAATAATAGGCTAAATTTAATGGCGGGCTTGAGCGGGATGAGATAATCAAATGAAGGTTAGAGGGCAAGTGGCGGAGTAAATAGTCTAAGGCATTGCCAATCTCTTTATTCTGCTGGAGGTGGTGATAATCATCAAGGATGATATAAAAATCCTTGCCATTGTGAGCCTGCTGATAGGCAGGTGTGGCAATCCTATGTTTTTTGTAAACAGGTGAGATTGCTTCGGTCGTTTCACTCCCTCGCAATGACATTTTCTCATAGGTTTCTCTATGGAAGGAATATTCCACAAACTCATTGATAAATGTGCCAACAATTATCTCAATATTCCGGGTCTGGGGAATGACACTTTTGGTTCTCTGCCCAAAACCAGAATAACACTGTTGAATACCTGCCACCAGATAATTGAAAAATGTTGCAATATCATTATCTGAAGTATCCAAATCATAAAAGAGATAGGTTCTATCAAGTTCGGCACAGAATTGTGCCAATAGCGTGGTCTTACCATAACCCGCATCAGCACAGACTAAAATCAATTTCTTATCAAGGTTCTCCTGCAAGAGATTTATCAGTCTCTGCCGGCGCAAGATTTTGCCTTTTAACTGGGGTGGCTGGAGTTTGGTCTGTAAGACCATGTCTGTCATAGAAATATTTTATTAAAAATAGTTTTGAAGTCAATAATTGAGTCAGACTGCATTGCTTGACTTTTGCCTTAGATTTTATATAATTGTCCTGGGCGCCATCGTCTAATCTGGCTCAGGACATCGCCCTCTCAAGGCGAAGACTACGGGTTCGATTCCCGTTGGCGCCATTTCTATTTTTTTGCCGGTTCAATACTGATTATCTCGTAAAGCTTTCCTTCAATCTCAATCCTGTCACCTATTTTTTTATTGAGCAAAGAATCTTTTGCCAGGGGCGATTCATTAGAGATTATATTATTTTTCAAATCTGATTCCCATCTGCCCAGGATTGTATAATCAATTGTATTATAGTCCTCAAGCCCTTTTAATGTTACTTTTGTTCCAACTGAAACCTTTGAAGTATCCAGATTGCTGAAATCAATAATCTTTACTTGCTGGAGTTCTGCCTCAATGGTTCTTACTTTCTGATATAGTTGGTCCTGTCTCTCTTTTGCTGCCTTGTATTCAAAATTCTCGCTTAAATCACCATACTCTCGTGCCCGACCAATCTCCTCTTTATTTTTGGGAATCTCTATTTTAAGCAATTGTTCTAATTCTTCTTTTTTCTTTACGAGTGCTTCATATGTAGCATAAATAAAATTTTTTTTGTCTTCCTGGAATTCAGGAAAATGGAAATCAATGATTTTCAGATAATTACTTTTTTCATAGGCATTCAGGGCAGAACACTTAATAAAGGCATCTCTTATCGTCAGCACTTCCTGGTTGTCTGCCTCTTGTATTAAATCGTCAAATCTTTCTAAGGTAATAGCCTTTAGAAAAGGTTGTTTTAATCCTTTGATATTATCAAGATTATTGACCAACCTTGAAAGATATGCCGGCGTAATAAATTCTGATAATTTACCCTGGCTCACTTTTTTTAGTAGCCACTGAATTTGTGCAGGAAATTTCTGGGGCATCAGAAAAATTGTATGATATATCTTTTTTATATCTGATTCTGAGCTTTGTAACTGCTCTTCTATTTTGTCCAGCAACCGAGTATCATCAACCGTGAATATAATCTTTTCAAAAATTGCCTGCCAGTTCTGTGGTTCTCTTTGTTTAATTATCTCCAGTAATCTAATTTTGTGGTCAATGCTGATTAAATTTAATAACAATTTTTCATAAGTGCCATATTGCAGAAGGTCATCTACGGTGTAAGAGAGCCCTTCTTTTTTATAATCCTGGCAGAGAAAGTATATGTCTAAGGCGCGGGCAGGATGGTCTTTATAAATTTCATTACCTGCGGTGACAAGAGCTGTCAGCATCGTATCTGCGGTCTCAGGTAAATTCTTTAGACATTGTTCAGTCAGACTATATTTTCCATCAATATCAGCCTTTTGAAATTGCTCCAGATATAACTCTTTTTTATCAATGCCTTCAACAAATTGATAAACCTTCTGCCCTTTTATGGTCTCAACCTTAACCTCTCTGTCCTTTTCCAATTGTTTTCTAATCTTTTCCCAGAATCTGTCCAGTTCATTCTCTTCAACAATACCGCTGAGATGCATTTTTATCTCACTGGAGGATAAGGGCTTATTAAAACTTTTTAATAGATATTTTATGAGTATAAATGGATCTTCTTTTAAAAGTTTTTTTAATTCTTCAATATTTCGGTATTTCTTATAAAGAAAATGCTCTTCTGAGAGTGGTGTTAAGAGTCCATGGGCAACATCAAATTTTACATAATAATCCTTCTGTTTTTCAAAATTGAGCACCAAATCTTTTCTGTCTGGATTCATTGCAATGACTTCACCAATACCATAACGGTCAAAATAGAACAACCTGCCAATATCAAACTTCAAGAATTCATCAATGCGTTCAACACTTTTAAAAAAGTGCTCACCTTTTTCAAGCCCGGAAAGTTCAATAAATTTTTCAATTCTGATATTATCTTTATATCTTTTCTTGTATAGTTTTACTATTTCCTTTCTGATTTGCTGTTCATTATTAGTAAAATAAACCATATGTTTATATACTTCAATTGCCTTGTCAATCTTTGCCTGATTTTCAAATTGGCTCGCAAGGATTTCAAGGAGGGCAAAGGCACGGGCAGATTCTTTAATTTCTTTCAGTTTATCTGCTACTTGTAGATATTGTTCAATGGGTATCTTATCGTTTTCTAATAATTCAAACCAGAGGTCTTCCAATTCTGAAAACTTCTTTTCTTCAATGCACTTAATCAACTTCTCTATCATAAATTTATTATAACAAAAAAAACCACACTGGCAAGAGATTAGCGAATTTATTTCGTATTTGGTGTTTTAACTTCAACAACTGTTTTTATTCCGCCACGCGGATTGAATTCACCACGCACAATTGCCCAGCGGGGTCTTACTGCCCTGACAAAATCCTGGAATATTCTATTCACTGCATTTTCATAAAAAATGCCCAAATTTCGGTAAGCAAGAATATACATCTTTAATGATTTTAATTCAACAAAGTATTTATTGGGTTCGTATTCAATTGTAATTGTTCCAGTATCAGGCAAGCCAGTTTTCGGGCAGACTGATGAATATTCGGGAATTACAATTGTTATTTTATAATTTTTAAATTGATTGGGTAATACTTCTAATGCGGGCAACTTTGTTTTCAACCCAGCTACCGCATGTTTTTTTGTATAATCAGCCATTTATCTCCTTATAAAAAGTAATGATTTTCATCAGGGTAAATACCCGATTTAACTTCTTTAATATAATCTTTTACTGCCTTTCGTATTTCCGCACCAATTCGTGCATACCGCTTTACAAACTTAGGAACAAAATCCTCATAGATGCCCAGCATATCGTGTAATACCAAAATCTGTCCATCGCAATAAGGACCTGCGCCAATACCAATCGTAGGGATGGACAATGCACGGGTAATCTTTTTCGCAAGCGGTGCAGGAATTTTTTCCAGAACAATTGAAAAACAGCCTGCATCAGCAAGTTTTTTTGCATCACTGAGTATCTGCTCTGCTTCTTTTTTTGTCTTTCCACGCAATCTATAACCACCAAATTTATGGATTGATTGGGGTGTGAGCCCAAGATGCCCCATCACGGGAATTCCTAATTTCACAAACCTTTCAATCTTCTCCAGTATTGGTCCAGCACCTTCTACTTTTACACCTGCTGCACCCACCTTTAAAAAACTACCCGCATTCTTTACTGCTTCATCAATACTACACTGATAAGAAAGAAACGGCATATCAGCAATGACCAGTGCATTCTTTACTGCACGGGCAACGACCTTTGTATGATAGAGCATATCAGACATTGTAATAGGCAAAGTTGTCCTTTCACCGGCGACAACATTTGCCGCAGAGTCGCCGACCAGAATTATTTCCACACCCACTTCATCAAGGATTTTTGCTGTGGGATAATCATACGCTGTAAGACAGGCAATCTTTTCTTTCTTTTGTTTCATTAATTGAATTGTCTCTGTGGTAATCATTCTTTTGAGATAATTTTTCTTGGAGTTTTTAATTGAATAATCTCCTGATAAAGCAGGTCAAGGTCACTACTTGTCAAAAAGTCAAAACCATTGATGTTTACAATCAAGAGTTGACTCGTATTGTAGTGTATAAAAAATGAATTATATGCCTCACACAATTTTGTAATATAATCAAATTCAATATTATGCTCATAAGGCCTATTTCTCTGCTTGATTCTTTTGTATAATAAGTCTGGCGTTGATTGCAGATATACCACCACATCGGGTTTTGGTATTTCGCTTGCAATGAGTGAATAGATTTTGTCATAAAGGGCAAATTCATCTTCATTTAGATTTACTTCAGCAAAAATTCTGTCTTTGGCAAAGAGATAATCGCTCACCAAACGGGAATGGAAAAGGTCCATTTGATTGATCTTTCGCTGTTGACGGTATCTTGAGATCAAAAAATACAACTGGGTATGAAAGGCATAATGTGATGGATTTGAATAAAATTTTGCAAGAAAAGGATTTTCTTCAAATTCTTCAAGGATTAATCCTGCATGAAATTTATTTGCCAGCCCTTTGGCAAGAGTAGTTTTGCCAGCCCCAATTACCCCTTCAATTGCAATATACCGTAATTCCTTCATTCATCTCTCCTGAAATCAATTCCTTAACTTTTTTTCGCGAAAAAGGCGGGATAAAGTCAGGTGCAATCTCTGCCATTGGAATTATTGCGAAGGGACGATTAAAAAATTGTGGGTGTGGAATAACCAGGTCTGGTTGATTTATCTGTCGTGTGCCGTAGAACAGAATATCTATATCAATAATTCTTGGACCCCATTTTTCAGCAGGTTCTCTTTTCATATTCTTCTCAATCTCTTTTATTTTTTTTAAAAGTTCTTCTGGAGTAAATGGTGATTCTACCTCTACTGCAATATTTAAAAAATCGGGTTGGTCAGTCTTTCCCCAGGGTTTTGTTTTATAAATCTTTGATTTTTTTAAAATTTTAATATTATTTCTATTCAATTGTTCAAGGGCATTTTTTAAATTTTCTGCTAAATCACCGATATTCGTTCCTATGAGGAGATAAATTTTTTCCATCTTTTCAATTCTATCCGAATTATCCAATTTGTCAAGGTGATTACTTTTGGAAAATCATTCAGAATATGTTAATGCGACGAGTACAATTACATTGTTAACTATTTTTAAGGATAGCCTTCACCTGTTTAATAATGTAGGCAATGTGTTTTCTGTCCCTTCCTTCAGCAATGATACGCACCAGAGGCTCGGTGTTTGAAAGCCGAAGATGGAGCCAGTATTCACCAGTAGATATTTTTATCCCATCAGTAGTGTCTATATCACCCTTAAATTTTTTGAGCACCAGACTTTTCTTTTTTTCAAATTGTGCTGGGGATAAATAGATTTTATCTTTTATCATATAATATTCAGGATAAGTACCCACAATTTCTGAAATGGATTTTTTTGTCGTATGTAATAATTTTAAAATGATACCTGCACCGGTTAATGCGTCACGCGTAGAGTTTATCGCGGGATATATAACACCGCCATTTCCTTCACCACCAATAATTGCTTTAACTTTTTTCATTTTTGTTACAACATTCACCTCACCAATCCTTGTTCGGTAGAGACGACATTTATATTTTTTTGTGATATAATCCATCAAGCTGGTTGTAGAGAGATTGGTTACTACAGCGCCCCTTTTTCTGCTTAACATATAATCGGTCGCCAGCACCAGAGTCTTTTCCTCACCAATAGCAATGCCATTGTCATCAACGATGGATAATCTGTCGCCATCCGGGTCAAGGGCAAATCCTAAGTCCAATTTCTTCTTTGCCACAAGTGCACAAAGGTGTGATATATTTTCTGGTGTTGGTTCAGGCCTGCGCGGAAAATTGGACTTGAATTTACAATGTATTTTATAGACCCTGCACCCTGCTTTTTCAAGAAGAAACGGCAATGCTTCAGCACCTGCTCCACCGACTGCATCAACCCCTATTCTCAATCCAATATTATGCAACCGAAAATGGTTAATAATTTTTTTGATATGCTCATAAAAACCATATTTATAATCTTTACCAATACTATCATTAATTTTGTATAATTTTTTTTGAGCAGAATCCTTGAAATAATTTATTTTTTCCGAAAATTCAAAAAACTCTTTTTCATTAATAAATTCACCGCGTGAAGAGATAAATTTTAATCCATTCCATTCAGGTGGATTATGGCTCGCCGTAACCATTATTCCTCCATCTGCCTTAAGCCTGCGCACCATAAAAACAACAGTTGGTGTTGGCACTATCCCGATATTGATTGTGCTACAACCTGCAGCCCTGATACCTTTAATCACGCCATTGACAAGAGAATGGTTTGACCGCCTTGTATCACAGCCCACTACCAGTTTTTTTGCTTTTAAATAGGTTGCGAAGACCTTTGCATAGTAATAGACTGTATTGCGGTTCAGGTCTTTATTCGTAATTCCCCTGAGACCAGAGATGGTGAATATAATGAGCATAATATAGTATACATTATAATCGCATATTTGTCAATTGACTTGCTATCCGAGTCCTCTCCAGAAGAATTTTTAAAATGCCTAAAAGTGAATCGTTTGTCGTTGGACGGTTTCGCCCCCCGTATCGTCACCCCCTCACCTCAATCCTCTCCCCATTGGGAAGAGGGTAAGGGTGAGGGGCCAAGCATCTAAAACCACAAACGAATAACCCTTTTTATTTCCCCACTGTTTCTCTTTCACATAAATCTGGAATAGAGGCTTTAGCCTCGTTAAATTCTTCATAAGCATATTCCAGTGCTGGCACTAACTTCCAGCAGAAAATTTTAGATTAAATTGAAAGTTTTGTAGATGTTTGATTAATTGTTCAGGCGTCCTTCGTATTGCCTGTTCCTTTATATCCATCAATGCCATAACTCCTCCTCTGTTCATCTATATCGGTAATTGATGGTCTGGGTGGAATAAATTCTATGTCTTCAAACTTAAAATTACCATTTTTATCTACTCTCAAGAGCAATGACTGATAGGGTTTAAAATTGAGATTGACCTCTGCCCTTGTATTGCCAGTATTTATCGCCACCTTCACATCCATCACTGTCTCGCAGAAGGACTGTCCATAGCGCATTGGATAGGAAATAGACCTGGTCATTGGATGGCTGAAGAAGATTATGAGGTCATCATCAACTTTGCGTGCCCAGAATTCAGGGATGAGATGCCCTTCAATTAATGGTGGCTTTTTTGCTGACTTCTGTAAGACACCACTAACACTCTTCTGGGAAAATAGTTCACGAATCAAATCATCGTATTTATTGTCTTTCTGAAAACCAGGTTGGCTCGGTTTTTTGTTAATACAGATTGGACAGCCCTGTTTTGCAAGTTTTATAAGGTTCTTTAGTGCCTTTATATCAAGCCAGTCAACATCAATGTATAAAAAATCAAGGGCTACTTCAGCAATATGTAGCATATCATCTTTAACTTCTGCACTATCAAGAAAATGGTCTGTGATCCAGAGTGGTCTGTATCCCTTTACTGCTTCAGGAAACTTTGTATACTGCAATTCCCAGTGATAATGGGCACTGGGCCTCTGGAGTTCCTCAGGTAGTTCATTCTGAATCCAAACATCCTCTAAGGGTAGATAGACACCGATGTCTGCATAGGGTCTGCCCTGGCGCATCATTGTGCTCACCTTTTCAAGATATTGATTGAATTCAGGAAGTTCCTGGGCAAAATTGCTATCTGGTCCTATATGGACAGTGGCATAGAAACGACTCTTCCCTTTGGGTGGATTATACGGCATTCCATGCCACACAATCAAATTTATACCATTGGCAAACATCGCATCAGCAAGGAGTTTTAAATCAGCGAGTTGTTCTTTCTCCTGATATGGACCAGGACCAGGATATGGCAGCCAGCCATAGATACAGGTAAAGGTCTCTGCAGAGATGAGTGGTCTATTTATCAGTGCACCTGCAGATGCAGGAATCTGGGAGAAATGTGGGTCAAATAATAAAGATTCGCTCTCTGGCACATCCACAACACCATAGGCAGCAACGAGGTCAGTTGGTGCACCATGGCACTGGACACGGGATATACAACCGAGCCTGTGGCAAATTTCAGTAAATGGTTTGTAGAATTCATTTATGAGCAATTTTGCAATGAGTTTTCTATAATCATAACGGACTGAAATCCTTTTATTAAGGTCACGGATGTATAATCTTATATCATAACCATACTCATCAAAGAAGGTCTTTTCAAAGTCATCGGTCCAGAGCATCTCGGTCTCTGCTTCCCAGGAATCGCAGAATAATGCAGTAGGACCGATGTTTATGGCAGGGACGAGCGCCGCACCAATTTTTTGGGCATAGTGCTCAAGTGCATTGTGGTCAAGGTGGTTTAAAATATATTTAGGACTTGCCTCAGACATCCTCCAGCATTTTTCAAGGCGCTGTTTTGATAATCCATAGAATGTCTTTGATGCATATTTTTCATCAATGAAAGAACCACCAAAGGGCCAGGCAGTGCCAAATGTAAAATCACAGCCAAGACCAATCTTTGTAGCATATTCTTTGGCAAGGACGACCAATCTACTCCACTCCTCAGAGAGAAACTCTGGACCCGGTTCAGCATTGGGAAGTGGATACATCCAGGCGATCTCTACCCCTCCAAAATTATTCTTTTTGCACCAATCCAGTTGATATTTTAGCACTTCGGGCTCAACCTTATTAGAAAACCACCACCATCTCACATAAGGTTTTGCATCTTTATAAGTCTCAATAATTTTTTGCTCCATTGACTTAGATTATATCCCCATTTGTTATAATGTCAAGAAAATAGGACAACAGTCTTGACTGTATAATTTAAAGATATATAATATCAGGAATGGTAAAGCCTAAAATAATTTTGAGCAAATGCTTCAGTTATCCAATTCGTTATAATGGCGGAATTGTCCTTGATGAGTTCGTTACAAAATTAAAAGATTTTATAGATTATGAATTGGTCTGTCCGGAAATGGAGATAAAGCTTGGTGTGCCGAGGCAAAGGCTCATTATACAAAAGACAGGTGGAGTAAAACAACTCTTTCAACCGGAAACAAAAAAATATTTTACCAGGCAGATTACTACCTGGTCAGAAAGGTTTTTAAAATCAATAGATGAAGTTGATGGCTTTCTCTTAAAGAGCAAGTCTCCTTCCTGTGGTATCACCTCTGCGAATTTATATGTGGAAGACAAGATTGTTGGTAGAACCGATGGATTCTATGCCGAAGCAGTAAAAGAACGATTTCCATTCCTGCCTGTTGAACACGAAGGCAGGTTAAAAAATCCTGAATTGCGTGACCATTTTCTAATAAGAATCTTTGCCTTTGCTGATTTCAGGCAGTTAAAAAAAGAGCACAGCGCAGGTGCTCTGGTAAGATTCCATACAAAATATAAATATTTGCTTATGACCTATAATCAGCAGGGTTTGCGCGAACTTGGTAGAATAGTAGCAGATAATAGATTCTCCTTAAAGGAAAAGACAATAAAATACGAGGATATTTTTTATCGCGCCTTTGGGAAAAAGCCTTCTCGGTCAAGGCACTATAATACAATTCTCCATATCTTTGGTTATTTCAAAGACAAATTGAATCAGCGTGAAAAGTTACACTTTCAGAATCTTCTAAAAGAATATCTAACTGGGAAAATAGAACTCCGCACAATTTTAGAAATTCTTAAAAATTTTGCCTTCCGTTTTGATGACAACTATCTTTTAGAGCAGAGATATATAAACCCATTCCCGAAAGAGTTGCTATAACACTACCTTTGTCATACACTCAGGGATTTCAACAGGGATGTTCAGTGATTCCAGTTTTTCTTTTAATACTACTGCTTCAGTGATTTCTCCATGTATTAAAAATATTTTTTTCAAGCGACCATTGTTTATCGCCTTCACATATGCCACAAGATCATTACTATCTGCATGGGCAGAGAGCCCTGCCATAAAATAGACCTTTGCCCGCACATTAAATTTTGTATCAAAGATAAAAATCTCTTTATAGCCGTCAAGAATCTTTCTGCCCAGTGTACCTGATGCCTGGAATCCTGTTAAGATAATGATATTCTTTTCATCCTCTATGGAATGGATTAGATGGTGTAATACCCTGCCACCTTCACACATCCCTGATGCAGAGATGATTATCAATGGTCCATTTTTTTCATTCAATCTTTTTGAATCCTCTATATTTTTAATATAATTTATTCCAGGAAAATCAAATGGCTCTTCTTTCACAAATTTTTCATAGGTCTCTTTGTCAAAACATTCTGGATGTTGTCTGAAAACCTCTGTAACACTGGTTGCAAGAGGACTATCAACAAAGATAGGAATGTTCTTTAATAGACCTTCTTTATGAAGATTTTTAAGCATTGTGACCAGGACCTGGGTTCTTTCTACGGCGAATGCAGGGATGATAATCTTACTCTTCTTTTCTATACCCTCAATGATGATATTTTTTAACTCCTCGGTCATCTGCTCAAATGAACTATGGACCCTGCTGCCATAGGTTGACTCAAGAATGAGATAGTCAATGTCTTTAAGAATCTCCGGGTCCCTTATAATGGGCATATTTTTTCTTCCAAGATCGCCACTGAAAAGCAACCTTTTATTATCAAATTCAATCAGGATCTGGGCAGAGCCAAGGATGTGCCCGGCATCGTAAAATGTTGCAGTAACACCAGACACTGGATTGAATTGATTATGATAATTAATACCCTTGAAGAATTGTAATGTATTTTCTGCATCAGTTACTGTATAGAGAGGCTCTTTTGTGGGCAACCCTGCCTTATGCTGTTTTTTATTGAAGAATGTTATATCATTCTCCTGGAGATGGGCAGAGTCCAGCAATAACAGTTCTGTCACATCCCTTGTTGCTGATGTGCAATGAATCTCGCCGTTGAAATTTCTCTTGACCAGAGAGGGAAGGTTCCCTGAATGGTCAAGGTGCCCATGCGAGAGGATTACGCAATTTATGTCTTTTGGTTTAAAAGGAAATGTGCGATTTATCCTCTCTGCTTCAGCACGATGCCCCTGATAGAGTCCGCACTCTAATAAAAATTTGTTTTTTTTATATTCAAATAGATGCATTGAGCCAGTAACTGTCCTGGTTGCGCCAATAAAGGTAATTTCCATAGAAAATAATAGCCAAATTTCTTTTTGAGTCAATGCTTATAGCAGGAATGTGCAGTATCAGGTCATTGACATTTATTGGATTTTTGCTATAATAAGATGCTGTTGCGGGTCATTAGCTCAGTTGGCAGAGCATCGGATTTTTAATCCGGTGGCCGCAGGTTCGAATCCTGCATGACCCAATTCATTTATGAAGAAACTTCAAATTCCAAATCCCAAATCCCAATTAAATTACCAATTCCTTCAATTAACAAAATTTAACTGCTTGAATTTGGTTATTACTTTGAGTATCTTAATCTTTGGTTTGAATACGGGCTTTACGGCAATCGGTGCTTCAAGAGGTATCGCTGTTCATTTTTTCTATTCTCCTGATTGTGGACATTGTATGGATATCTTGCTTGAAGATATTCCCGAATTGCAGAATCGTTACGAATTTGTATTAAAAAAATATAACCTCAATGACCAGGATAATTACAAAATTCTGGAACAGATGGAAAAGGAGAAAAATATCAAAAATATTGGTGAGGATTTACCCATTATTTTTGTCGGTGATTCTGCACTTTATGGCCCTGATGAGATAAGAAAAAGACTATCCGGAATTATTAAAAAATATGCCGGCACTAAAAAAATCGTTATAAAAGATACGAATCAAGTTAAACTGGATACAATAAAAATAGTGACCGCTGAAATAAATTTATATTATTTTTACCAGACCGCATGCCAGGAATGTAATCGTGCTGAATTGATGTTAAATGGTTTTTTAAAAAAATATCCCGCACTAAAAATTTATCGTTACAATATTTTTGATAATAAAAGTAAAATCTTTTATGAAGAACTTGCTGAAATCAAAAAAGTGCCTGCAGAGAATAGACTCATTGTTCCAGCAATCTTTATTGGAGAAGACTATTTAATAAAAAAATTTAACTTAAGTCAGATTGAATCCTTGATTGCAAAATATTCTTCAGGAAGTCCCAGGCTTGATACTATAAAACTACATTATGGTGAACAAAGTATACTTGATAGATTTTCAAAATTCTCTATTCCAGGCATTATCTTTGCCGGGCTGATTGATGGAGTAAACCCTTGTGCCTTTGCCACAATAATATTCTTTGTCAGTTATCTCCTGTTTATTGGAAAAAGGAGAAGAACAATCATTGCTATGTCTATATCTTTTATCACTGCGGTCTTTTTATGTTATCTTGCCATAGGCTTTGGTGCATATATTATCTTAAACACCCTTACTACAATAAAGATTATTGGACAAATATTATTTATCTCTTTTGGTATACTGGCAATTATTTTGGGAATATTGAGTCTTTATGACTATTTTGTTGCCCGCTCAGGTAATACAGACAGAATGATTCTGCAGTTACCATTGATAATTAAGCAGAAAATCCATAAAGAAATAAAAGAGAAGACCGGCATTGGCGGAATATTAATTGGTTCTTTTATTGCTGGTGTCCTGGTCTCTTTTCTTGAATTTGGGTGTACTGGCCAGGTATATCTACCTACTATCACATTTGTGGTTTCCCGAAACAATTTTGCATTAAAACCAATAATGGCTCTCATTATTTATAATATTATGTTTATTATTCCTTTGATTGTTATTGCCATTGCTGCAAATATTATATCGCGTGAAGATGTAGCACGAGTTTTATCAAAAAATATACCCATTGTAAAACTCTTTACTGCCCTGCTCTTTTTTGTACTCGGTATTGTATTAATATTATCTTAGGAGGAGATGAATAAAACTATGCGCATAATCTTATTAGCACTTACATCTTTAATAATAATTTTTATTGTAATTAAATTGTTGCCCGATGAAAAGAAAAGATTAATAAGAGATATCAACAATCTAAGACAGTCTGTAGAAAAAGAGCATAAGGCAATGATACTGAACTATATTGATAAAAATTACAAAGATATTAATGGTCTTGATTATGAAAATTTAATATCAATCATTGATGAATTGCTTACTACAGGAGATTCAATAAGCATAATGATGAGCGGACTAAAGGTCAAAATTGATTCGGTTGACGCAAATAAAATTTTTTACGCAAGTTGTAGTCTTGGATTGCGGATAATTGCAAAATACGAAAATGAAAAAGTACTTGTTTATGGTGGCGTAATACAACCTGCATCGGTCAAGGCATATTTTAAAAGGCAAAAAGATTTCTATCAGGTATATTCTGCAAGATATTAAAATTAATATATGAAAAAATGGCTCAGTGAAATTATCTCTGAAATTAAAAAATTTGATTTAGAGACATTAATCATTATCTGCTATGCCTGTTTTATTCTATTATTTTCATTATATTTAAAACGCACCCGAATCTTCTTTAAGAATGAACCTTTTTATGAAAGATTGATTATACAGGGTATTATCTATTTTATGTCCCCTCTGGTCATTATGGTGTTATTTAAAAATAGACCTGCAGATTATGGCATACGATTGGGTGATTTTAAAATATGGTTAAAAGACCTTATAATTCTACTACTCATAATGCTACCAATACTTCTCATCACATTTAAATTTACAAATTTTAAATCTGTATATCCGCTTTCAATTAATGCGCGAAAAGGAATCAATAATTTTATTATTTATCAGATTGCACAACTCATTTATATGTTTGGCTGGGAATTTTTTTATCGGGGATTTATGCTCTTTGGTCTATCAAAAAAGATTGATACACGGCTGGCAATATTGATACAGACAATTCCATTTACGATAATGCACTATCGGAAGCCGCCACTTGAAGCATACGGCTCTATCATCGCCGGTGTTTTTCTGGGAATAATTGCAATCCGCGGCCGTAGTTTTCTGCCCTGTGCAATACTACATTTTTTAGTAGCATTAATTGCAGATATTCTGGGTCTCGTATTTTAAGAATCTATTTGATAAAGGGCGACCAATCCGGTGCATAGGCGACTATGCCCTCGGATAGTTTACGCTGCCTTGTGCCATCCCAGTTCATCGTCCATAGCTCATATTGTCCAGTGCGGTTTGAAATGAAGACAATATGGAGACCATCAGGTGACCAGGATGGTTCTTCG
This sequence comes from Caldifarciminota bacterium, assembly GCA_037443805.1. Taxonomy (GTDB): domain Bacteria; phylum Hydrothermota; class Tepidihabitantia; order SM23-42; family JAOAFX01; genus JAOAFX01. The sequence continues at coordinate 24,564 of JBBINQ010000024.1, forward strand.
TTATTGCCATCAAATGTTAACTGAATCGGCTGGAAATCATTTGGGTCAGTAACGCATATTTGCTGGGAGTAGTTTGATTGCCTTGAAACATAGGCGATTAAATCACCCCTTGGTGACCAGGCAGGGCTTGTATTATAATCACCATGATATGTCAATCTTCGGACATTACCTCCATAAACATCCATTATATAAATCTGTGGCATACCTGAGCGGTCTGAAACAAAGGCAATCTCCCGACTATTTGGAGAAAAGACCGGCGAACAATCAATTGCCCGGTTATTTGTTAGCCTGTGCAATTCTTTGCTCTGTAAATCTAAAAGATAGATTTCTGCATTGCCATCCTTGGTCAGAGTTAATGCAATCTTTGTGCCATCTGGTGACCAATCTGGTGCATAATTCAATCCTGCATGGGTTGAGATTATTGTAAGTGATTTCTGGTCAAGGTCAAGAAGATTGAGGTTCAATCTGTCCTTGATATAAGTAGAATATAATATCCTGTTGCCATCCGGTGCCCAGCAGGGAAAGAGGTTGAAGTTCTTGTTTTTTGTCAGCGGAGTAAAATTATAACCATCATAATCAATCATTGCGAGTTCTTTTACTGTTCCTGAGCGATAAGAAAATACAATTCTGGTTGTGGAAATACCCTTCTCACCGGTCAGAACCTCAATGATATTGTCTGAAAGGCGATGTGCAAATCTACGCAGTTCACCCTGAATCGGTGAAGATATTTCGCCTATCTTCTCTTTTGATTCAAAATCAAGCAGGGTGATTACTAAATTTGGCTCATTACCCGATGCCCTGAGTATTACTCCAGTTTTTTTTGGATTTGATTTTAATGCGACAGTATCTAAAAAAATTTCAAAATATAACGAATAATCAAGGTCATATTTAATAATTGATTCAATATTTTTTGCTTTTGTTACAAAATCTGGTGTACCCTGAACATTAAATGGTTCAATTACAATATTGGTCTTGCCTCCAGCATAATCAGTAATCCTTAAAAAGACCTCCTGTGCAAATACCCCATATGCTGAAATGAAGCAGATAAATGAAATTAATCTATAAAACCATGGATTCAATATTCTAATCATCTCTCTGAGGACAAAATCCGAAATTCGAATTTCCAAATACGAAACAAGTTCCAAAACACAATGACCCAAATTCCAAAATTAGTTTAAAATATTGGAATTGAGTCGCCACTTTTTTTTCAGGATTTTTTGCTTTAGGCTTTTGATTCAATTTCACTCTGCGGTTAAAAATTCTAAATGCACCTTGAGATAATCATCAGAAAATTCCTGTGGTAAGGGTGGTAATTTTTTTGTCAGGGCAACTGCACGAACCGTAGATTCATTATAAATTTCATCTCCAGAGTCCTCCTCAACCCGGATATTGGATATCACACCATTTTTATCCACTTCAAAATAGATGATGGATTTTAATATCACATCTTTCTCTCTATATGGATTATTCCAGTTCTGCCCGATCTTATTTAACAAGATATTTAGATAATAAGAATAGGTAAATCCCCTGCCACTGCCTGTATAGATCTGTGGTCTAATATCAGGAAGGCCATCAGGCAATCCCTTTTTGGTCTCTTTGGTCGGTTTAGTTTCTTTAGTTTCTTTTGTTTGCTTTGTTTCTTTTTTTGCCACTGGTTTCTTTTGTTCAGGTGGTCTCTTCTCTTCTTCTTTTTTCTCTGGTTCTTTTATGGTCTGCGGTTCAATCGCTGCCTCAGGAACACCTGAAATCTTTGGCTGGGGAAGGGGCGCAAGGCTCACTTTGTATACTTCAAATTTGGGGATGGATTTAAAACTGGTTCTGGTTGCAATTCCGAGGGCAAAAAATATTGCTGAATGTAGTAAAACAGAAAATAGATAAAACCGGTTCATATTAAACAAATTCTTTTTATGGTCATCGTCCATTTAAAAATGGACGCTACATTTATGAAACAGAAGATGTTCATTGTTCCTGCGGGATTTCCGCAACCAGCCCCAAATCTTTTACACCCGCCTTTCTCATTATACCGATAACTTCAATTACAAAGCCATAATCAATATTTTTATCTGCGCGTAGATACACAGTAACTCCGGGTGGTTTTTTTTCTAAGATTTTTTTCAACCTTGATTCAAATTCATCTATTGAGATACGGTCGTTTTCAATATAAACATTCTTATTTTCTTTGATAGAAATTGTAATACCTTCCTCATCATGGGGTAAAGAAGCATCGGTCCTGGGCAGATTTACATCAATTCCGGGTGTCATCATCGGTGCAGTGATGATAAATACTACCAGCACGGTCAATGCAACATCAACAAGATTTGTGAAATTTAAATCCTGGATTAATCCAGAATTTCTACGGGGTCTCAATGATTTACTCCTTATATCTTTCTTTCTGTGTCAACTTGAGCAGGATTCTGAATCTCCACCAATTCCCTTTTTAATGTTGCAAAGACCTCGCTTATGAAATTATCAAGTTTTGTATCAAGATTTGTTATCCGACTGCGTAAAAGGTTGTTGAAAATCAATGCGGGAATTGCTACAAGGAGTCCATACACAGTTGTGATCAAGGCATCAGAAATACCAGGTGCCACCACAGTAATATGGGCAGAGCCGCGGGCACGGATCTGTAAAAATGATTCCATTATACCCCAGACTGTGCCCAGCAATCCTAAAAATGGGCTCGCAGCAACTATTGTTCCAAGAATGGGTAATCCTTTTTCCAGTGTATCAATTTCAGTTGCCCTGGTTCGCTCCATTGATAATTTAATGTTATCCGCAAGATGTAAGCTTCCAGGGTTGCCTGTAGATTTTAGTGATTTAAATTCATCAATACCACTCTTCAGGATTTTGCCATAGGGATTATCCAGTAACAAATGCCCTAAATTATCCATTTCTCTAAGATTTTTATGGAACTGATAAGACATAAGGAATGCCTTGCCTCTCTTATTGGTTATTGCAAGTTCATATAATTTTTTAAAGAATAGTGCCCAGGACCAGATAGAGAAAATGACCAGAATAATCATTATGACTTGGGCAGCGAGTCCAGACTCTATAAAGACTCTGAAGATATTCACTTGTTCAATCTCTCCTTTGCCAGTGCGGCTTCAGGTGAATTGGGATACTCTTTTAAGACACGCTCAAAATATGTTTTTGCCGTCTTTAAATCCTTTGCCTCTTCATAGATTATGCCAATTTTAAAAAGGGCGGTTGACCTCTTGTTGCTCTGATTATACTTGTTCAGTAATTCATTAAAGGTATCAACTGCATCCTGACGCTTACCGAGCGAATAATAGCATTCACCAATCCAGTATAATGCATTATCAGAGAGCGGAGAATCGGGTGCAACTTTTAAATAGGACCTGAATCCATTGATTGCATCATTATAATTACCCTTAACATAATTTAAGTATGCTGATTCATAAATCATCCTCGCCTCAGGGCTTACTGATGACACATCCTCTGAATCACTTACCGTTTTTTTGCCGCGCGACAATTTTTCGTTGATCTGGGTCAATTGCGATTCAGATTCGCTCAATCTTGTGTTGAGCATTTCAATCTTTTCTGCAAGCTCTTCTGATTTTGTATAAAAATCTGTGCGCAATTGAACCATCTCTTTTGATTGTTGCTCAAGCACACTATCAATTTTTGCGGTGTAGTATTTTAAACTATCCAGTTGCCAGTTAAAATTATTGAAGCGAGTGCGGTTAAAACAACCGAGGGAAGTAAGAAGTAAGAAGTAAGAAGCAAAAAGTAAATTCAGGTGTTTAGGCATTTTAGGTCTTTAGGTATTTATTTTATTGTCACAAATTCACAACGACGGTTTTTTTCCAGAACTTTGGCATCAAGTGGTCTTTCCTCACCATAGCTTACGGTGGTGAGCCTATCCGGTGTAATACCGAGCATTAAGAGATAATCCCTTGCTGATTTTGCCCTTCTTTCACCTAATGCCATATTATATTCGGCTGTGCCGATTTCACAACAATGGCCCTCTATATTAACCTTAACTTCAGGATAGAGTTTTAGCATCTCTGCATTCTTTTTCAGTATCTCAGCCGCATCCTGCCTGATATCTGATTTATCAAAATCAAAGAATATGCGTTCCAGAACAAGGGGCGGTTTTGTTTCAACAACCGTTGTCTCTTCTGGCACAACCACTGTCGTCTCTTCAGGTACTACTGGTTCAACTGGTTTCACTACTTGTTTTTTAGGACACCCGAAAAAGATAATAGCCAATAGTAAAAATGGTAATGTTAATTTAAGATAACGCATTAAGCCTCCTTTCATGGACAATTATATTAAAAATAAATTTAAAGTCAATAAAAATCGGAAATCTTTGATTATTTTTATTTTATGATTAAAATTGAAGAACCAGATACTTTTGAATTTTTTATATTCAACAATGCAATATTCGCATCGGTCAATTTATATTCATTAATTTTTGTCTCAATCTTAAATTCTCCGGCAATTTTGAGAAATTCTTTAACATTATTCCGACTCGTATGGGCAACTGAACATAGCGTCTTTTCAGGATAAATATAAGAATAATCAAAACCTGGTAAAGGTGTAGTATAAATGCCCGCAGACACAACAATCCCACCTTTATCAATCTTTTTTAATGCCTTTACTAAAAGTTCACCGCTCGGAGCAAAGACAATCACTGCATCAAGGAGTGTGCCCATATCTTTATCAATACTGCCAGTCCATTTTGCACCAAGTTTTTCAGCAAGTTTCAATTCTGTTTCAGTGCGTGAAACAACATAGGTCTCTATGCCAAGATGGTTACAGATCTGTAATAGAATATGGGCACTTGAACCAAAACCAAATAGACCGAGTTTACCAGAATTTTTTAAGCCGGTTGCCTTGAATGCCTGATAGCCAATTACACCAGCACACAATAGTGGTGCAACCTCTTTATCTGTATAATTTTCAGGAAGAGGATAGGCAAAATCTTCCTCCACAATCACATATTCGGCAAATCCTCCATCTGCATCGTAACCAGTGAACATCGCATTTTCACAAAGATTCTCTTTACCCGATCTACAATATTTACATTTGCCACAGGTTTTGTATAACCAGGGAATGCCAAGCCTCTGACCAATTTTATATTTTTTTGCTTTAGCACCAGTTTTATCAATCCTGCCAACAATCTGGTGCCCGGGAATAACCGGCATCTTATGGGCAGGAAGTTCTCCTTCCACAATATGCAGGTCAGTTCTACATACACCACAGACACTTATCTGTAACCTTATTTCTTTGTCTTCAGGTTCAGGTATTCTGACTTCTTTTAATTTTAAAGGATAATTTTCAAGGTTTGCCTGCTGTTCTAAGACCATTGCTTTCATATAAATTTAAATATACGCAATACCTGAAAAAAGTCAACAGAATCCCGCGGGGTCAAATTTTTAAACTTCACAACCTCACTTCTTGATACTGGATACTCGATACTGGATACTTGATTCTTGATTCTTGATACTGGATTTTTCTGGTCTATTTAGTGTTTTTGGTCTATTTCGTCTATTTACAATCAATGCAAGTCCCGAGTTTTTTGTCGGCACGATACTGCATTTCCTGCAAGTGCAACGATACTGCATCTATTTGGTCTATCTGGTTTCATTATCTCCTACATACTACCTACTACATACTATCTACTACCTACTATCTCCCAACTTCACATCCACATATCCTCCCATCCCCTTATTAATCCTGATTTCCCTTGATAACCCTTTATCACCCTTTTTCAATACACAGGCCTAAAGTCCCTATTCCAGTAATTTAAGTGGAGTAGCGATTTTAATCGCGTGAAGAAAATGAGAATAAATTCTCTACAGCTGAAAATATTTCCGG
>JBBINQ010000025.1:0-28152 GCA_037443805.1 Caldifarciminota bacterium
CTCCTTAAAGGATTTTTACCATTATTTTAATACTAAAATTTGACACTGAAATTTTTGTATCCTGTCATATTTTCTGAAAATTCAATGTCAATTTTTGTAACATGGGCTGAGGCGGGTCCTATTTTCAATTCTTTTATAAAATCATTGAGTATACCTTTTTCACCTTCGGCAACCACCAATACATTTCCATCAGGAAGATTCTGAACATAACCAGTGATGCCATATTCCTTTGCCTTGTGCATAGCAAAATATCTATAACCCACTCCCTGCACCACGCCCTGGACTATGATTTCAGCATGCATACAATTGCTCCGTTTTCAATGCTCAATTACCTCAAATGCCTTTGCCACTGCTTCTTTTGCCGATTTTGCCTTGATTATTGGTGCATCAATATTCCAGGTGTTGATACCAATTACTGGAACATTGAACATTAAACAGTAGGCGATTTCTGAGAGTGTTCCGTATTTTCCGTCAATTGCAATGGCACAATCACAGGTGCGGGCAATGATAATGTTGCGCGCCTGGTTCATACCTGTAACAATGGGGATATCAACATATTCGTTTGCCATACGCTTATCAGTGCCGGGCAAGATACCGATTACAAGTCCTCCTGCTTGCTTTGCACCTCTTGATGCTGCTTCCATTACGCCACCGAGCCCGCCGGTTATTACAATTGCGCCATTCTTTGCAAGTAAGGCGCCAACTTCTTCGGCAATGTTGAGGTTTTTTTGAGTTGTTTCTGCTCCACCAATTACAGCAATAATTGTTTTATTTATCATCATTTAATTTCGGGGCAGTGGGATTTGTCCCGTTCCGCTTCTGTTGTGAGCGGAACGAGGATTCCGTTTCCTTAAAAATATAATAGTATTTTTTAATGATAGAAACGGAAAACCCACGACCTTCCTTATTAATTTCGGGGCGGTGGGATTTGAACCCACGACCTCATGGTCCCGAACCATGCGCGCTGAACCACTGCGCCACACCCCGTGGTTTTGTTTTATCAGATTAAATTCCGCATCCACTTTCACGATAATATAAACTATCATACTCAAGAATTATTATTCCAGCCTTCTTTGCCAAGAAGAGGAACGAATGAACAATCAAAAAGCTGCTTACGCAGAATAGAACCCCTGTGTTTTTTAATTATATTCAAAGTCTGAAAATATTCACCGCCAATCGGTATCACCATCTTCCCTTTATCTGTTAATTGGTTAACCAATTGCCTTGGCATTTCTGGTGCACCAGCAGTTACAATGATGCCATCATAGGGTGCGAATTCAGGCCAGCCAAGGCTACCATCACCGACCAGAAAGTTTATGTTGTTAAAACCAAGTTCAGAAAGGATTTTTCGCGCACGGAAACTCAGTTCAGAAATTCTCTCAATTGTGAAGACCCTGGCACAGAGCAGGGCAAGGACTGCTGCCTGATAACCTGAGCCAGTGCCAATCTCCAGAACCGATTCATTCCCCTTTAATTCAAGCAATTCGGTCATCACTGCTACCATATAGGGCTGGGATATTGTCTGGCTGCAGCCAATCGGCAACGGGTAATCATTATATGCCTGATGATAATAAGTTTTATCAACAAATAGATGTCTTGGCACACGCAACATTGCATCGATCACCCGTTCATCTTTAATGCCCCGTGCAATGATTTGCTCCTGAACCATTCGCTCCCTTTCCAGACGCCATTCTTTAACCTCAATCACTTAAATAGAATAATGAAAATGAAAGAAAAGTCAAGACAGCAATAGGCTCAAATATTTTTCAAACTATTTTGCCGATGGGGGTCCTGCCCCGCACCTCTGTTATTAAAATATTCTTTACTGAACCGGGTGAAACTGAATTTTCTACAATGACATCCTTATTTCCCCGGGTCTTGCCTCTTGCGCCATTTTCTGCCTTGCCTTCAAACAGAACCTCGTAAGTCTTACCAATCATCTGTTCTGCTTTTTTAATGGCAATCTTGTTCTGAATTTCAATGAGGATTCTTAATCGCTCTTTTATGATTTCTTCGGTCAGCGGCTGCAATTCACTTGCCTTTGTCCCGGGGCGGATTGAATAACGATACATATAGGCATCATCAAATTCAATTTTTTTCACAAGTTCAATCGTTTCATAAAATTCTTGTTCAGTTTCAGTTGGGAAACCAACGATTATGTCTGTTGTGATAGCTGCCATAGGAATATATTTTCTTATTTTTTCTATGAGCTCTATGTAACTTTCCTTTGTATATTTTCTATTCATTAATTTCAATATTCTATTATTTCCTGATTGTAAAGGTAGGTGAAACCATTCACAGATGTTTTTGTTCTCTTTTACTACATTTATTGTTTCTTCATCAAAGTCCTTGGGATGTGAAGTGAGAAATCTCAATCTGAACACACCGCTCTTTTGTGCAATGAGTTTTAGAAGTTCAGGAAAATTTATTCCTTTATAAGAATATTCATTCACATTCTGACCTAAAAGGGTGATATCTTTCACACCTGAACCTACAAGGTGTGCCACTTCATTTAAAATATCTTCAACCGGTCTTGAACGCAATTTGCCGCGCACAAATGGTACTATGCAATATGAGCAGTAATTACTACAACCACGGGTTATTGAAACAAAATCTGCTACCTTATTTGAACCTCTGCAGATACCTTCGTATAATTCTGTGCCCACAGTTGTGTCAATGACCTTTGTTCTTTGGTGTGTAATTAATTTAAGATATTCTGGTATTTTACGATATGAATCGGGTCCGAGAATAAAATCAACAAATGGAAATTTATCAATAATTTTATTTTCAAGGCGTTTTGCCACACACCCAATCACACCCAGGGCTATTCCATTTTGCATACGCCATTTTTTTAAAGTTGAGATATAGCCGAGTGCCCTTTGCTCAGCATGCTCCCTCACAGAGCAGGTATTGATTAAGACTATGTCTGCTTCTTTAGTAGTTTTTGCTGGAATATAGTCTTCTTTGAGGAGTATTTCCTGTATCAAGTCAGAGTCATTTTTGTTCATCTGACAACCAAAAGTTTTGATATAGAATCTGTACATATTCTATACGACCATACCGAAGACTTCTTTTTGTGTAACTTTTACAATTTTTACATTTAACAATTCTTTTTCCGAATATTGCCCATCTATATTCACACGGAGGTAGTTATCGGTCAAGCCTGTAACTATATTATTTTTTTTCTCAATTATCACCTTGAGAATTTTATTTTTCTGACTACACCTGAACAGATAATTTTTTTCTGCAATCAGCTGTTTTAAAGTCCACAATCTTCTCTTTTTTTCAGTTAAAGGGACTGTGTCACCCAATCTGTAAATCGGGGTTATTGGTCTTGGTGAATATGGGAAAATATGTAAATGGGTGAGTGGAGACGATTTTATTAAATCATAAGTATTGTTAAATTCAAGCTCAGTCTCTTCAGGAAATCCAACAATAACATCAGCACCAATTGCCACATCAGCAAAATTTTTTACGATGAGGTCAAAGATGTTTATCAGGTTCTGTTTATAGTAGGAGCGTCCCATAAGTTGAAGAATTTTGTCATCACCACTCTGAATTGGAATATGGAAGTGTCGGCAAAAAGGCAGGTCTTTGAGTGCAGCAATCAGTTCAGAGTTTATAAATTTCGGCTCTAAAGAAGATAACCTGATTCGTGGCAAGTTTTCCATTTTTGAAATAACCTTGATTAATTGAATAAGTGATATATCAAGGTCAAGTCCGTATAATCCAATATTAGCACCGACAAGAACAATCTCTTTGAATTTATTATCAGATGCCCAAGAAATTTCCTGTTTGATTTTTTCTACAGGCTTACTCACAATGTTTTTCCGTAATCTGGAAACAACACAGAAGGTGCAGGGTTGGTTACACCCATCTTCAATTTTAAGAAAGTATCTTGATTTATCAGGTAGGGGAAAGGTTTCTTTTATTATTTCATTGCGTTCCTCAAGACGAATAACCTGATATTTATTAAAAAGTTCGGGTTTTAACTGGGCAAGGCATCCAGTGATAATGATTTTGTGACCAGGATATAAATTTTTTGCCTGCCGAAATTTTTTTAATGATTTGACTTCAGCTTCGTGTGTTACACAACAGGTATTGACAATTACTACCCTGCTCTCTGTGCGAAGTTTTTCATGCAAACAATAGCCTTCGTACTGATTTAATTTACAACCAATGTTGCAGAGGATTGACAACCTTTTTGCCTGCTAAAAGTTATTCTTTATTTTTTATAATATCTTTTGTCTGGGTGCCAATAATATCGCCAAGCGTAAATTTGTCTGGCGCAGGTTTAATTTCTTCTTTCTTTTTGGGCACAGGTTTGCTTAATCCTTTTTCTGCCAGGATAATGCGGCGTAATTTTGTTCTATATTTTTTTATTACCAATTCCAGTTCATCATCAATTTTGTATATATCCTTTAGTTTTTTACCTTTGCTGTCCAGATATTTGGTCGGAATAAACTCCTCAAAACTTCCTTCCAGCATAACCCGTATGCCACGCGGCAGAATATCACTGACCTTGCCTGTTATCTCTGAATTTTCCGGATATTTTTCCATTAATTTAACGAATGGGTCTTCCTGAAGGTGCTTTATGCTCAATGAAATTTTCCTATTCTTGCGGTCAATTGAGCGGATAACTGCATCAATCTTCTGCCCTTTTTTAAGGTAGTCTGATGCCTTGGTAACTTTTTTATCCCAGAAGAAATCATTAATGTGAATCAGTCCATCAATACCATCAGGCAGTCTGACAAAGGCACCAAAATCTTTTAGATTGGTTATCTTTACAGTAACCTTCTGGCCAATCTGATATTTTTCATCAACAACTGACCAGGGGTCTGGTTGTGCCTGTTTCATTCCCAAATAGATCTTACGCTCATCGCGGTCCACAGAGAGGACAACTACCTCAACAATATCACCCACTTTAAATAACTCATTAGGGTCTTTTATGTCTTTTGACCAGGACATATCAGAGATGTGCACAAAACCCTGTACATCTTTTTCCAGCTCAACGAATGCGCCGTATTCAACAATATTTACTATCTTCCCTTTAATTAGGGTGCCGGATGGATATTTTTTCTCTATTGCCTCGTATGGGTGCGGGGTCAATTGTTTTAAACCTACTGAGATTCTCCCGGTAGTCTTATCCATTGAAAGTATCTTTACTTTTATCTTTTCGTTCAATTTTACTGTTTCTCCGGGGTGTGTCAACTTTGTCCAAGACATATCACTTATGTGCAGTAATGCATCTGCTCCACCAATGTCAATAAACGCACCATAATCTGTAATATTACGAACTGTCCCTTCAATAATATCATTTACCTTGAGTTTGGCAAATATCCGTTTACGAAACTCTTCCTGCTCTGCTTCAGCTGCGAGTTTTCTTGAGACAACAATATTCTTGCGCAGCATATTTATTTTTACAATCTTTACGCCAATCTTCTGTCCAATCAATGAGTCAGGGTTTGTCTGTGGTTTAAAGTCTATCTGTGAACTGGGTAAAAAAGCCTCAACACCCATAAGGTCTATTGTAAAACCACCCTTTATCCGTTTGCGGATTATTGCCTGGGCAATTTCGCCATTTTCGTAAAGGTGTTTAATTTTATCCCAGGCTAATTGAAAATCTGCCTTCTTTTTTGAAATTACTGGAAAACCTTCACGGTTCTCAAATGCCTCAAGAAACACATAGATTTCTTTACCTTCTGCTGCTTCTTCAGGTTCAGAAAATTCTTCATAGGGTAAAAAACCCTCAGCCTTTAATCCCAGATTTAAGAGCACACCATTTTTTGTGCGCTTTATAATCATCGCCTTTATTATGTCACCCTCTTTATGGGTAACATAACTTTTTTCTAATAATTTGCTTATTTCTTCATTAGAATGACCGTTCATTATTAATAAAAACCTCCCTGGAATGTTTTTGCCATTCCAGACCTATTATATTCTTTTTTTGTGGTTTGTCAATGCGGTGTTTGCAAATTAAAGATAATCTCATCTACTTGATGCGGTTTTTTACAATACTATTTACTTTTTTCGTTTCTTGATTATAATTTCTAAAAGGGGGTTTTCATGAAAATGATATTGATTTTTGGATTATTGTTTCTGACATGCAGTGGGCAGAAGACAAATAAAAATGTTGAAATAAAAAAATATCCTTATATGAACATTAGTGTGAAAGATTATGGAAATATTGTAATCAAATTGTATCCAGAAGAGGCACCAAAGAATGTGAAAAATATTATAGATTTAACAAATAAAGGTTTTTATAATGGACTTAAATTCCACAGGATAATTAAAGGGTTTGTAATTCAGGGCGGATGCCCGGTCGGTGATGGAACCGGAGACCCAGGATATGAAATCCAGGATGAGATTTCACCCAAATTAAAACATCACAAGGGAACAGTAGCAATGGCAAATCGTGGGCCAAATACAAATGGTTCACAGTTCTATATTTGTCTTGAACCCCAGCCCCGGCTGGATGGAAAGTATACAATAATTGGAGAAGTGGTGAGCGGTATGGATGTCGTAGAAAAAATTGGTAGTGTGCCTACTTCAGGCCCTCCTTTTGACCGTCCTTTAAGTGATGTGATAATGGAAAAGGTCTGGATTGAAGAAAAGTAACGATTTTTTTAGTTGTCAGTCCGTTTAAAAAGCAAGAAGTAACTTAGACAGTTTGCCGATGAAAATCTGCCTTGTTTCTGACCCTTATTATCCTTATCCATCAGGGGTTTCTGAATATACCCATTATCTGGCAAAATATTTAAGAAGGTTTGGACATTATGTAAAGATTTTGACCACCCATTATAAAGGAGAAAAGCAAGAGCAGGATGTGGTTCGTGTTGGCAAGGTTTTCTATATTCCTATGAATAAATCCTTTGCCACATTATCTGTGGGTTTGAAGATTCCACTTGAGGTCAAGGTATTTTTAAACGAAGAAAGATTTGATGTTATCCATACTATGGGACCATTTCCACCGAGCATCTCATTTTTTGCCCTGCATTATTCACATTCATTAAATGTTACAACTTTCCACTCTACAGGATTCAAAAATTACCGTTTTGGCTCATATCTTTTTAGAAAGGTATTTAAGAGATACTCAGCAAAATTACAGGGTTTGATTGCGGTTTCTGAGACTGCGCGTGATACATTCTTGCCTTATATTCCAGGAGAATATGCTATAATCCCCAATGGCGTTGACCTGGAAAGGTTCCACCCTGATGTACCAATACTTGAGGAATTTAAAAACAGACAGAATCGTATTCTATACCTGGGCAGGCTTGACCGTCGAAAAGGATTGATTGAGTTATTGAATGCCTTAAAGATTGTAAAGATGGAAATAAAAGATGTATTGCTGATTGTTGTGGGTAAAGGACCGCTTGAGAATGATTGCAGAAAACTGGTAAGGGAATTAAGCCTTTCAGATGCAGTGATGTTCAAAGGTTATGCAGAGAGCGATGCAATTCCTTCTTATTATGCTTCCTGTGATGTCTATTGTTCACCAGCACTGGGTGGTGAATCTTTTGGTATTGTCTTATTAGAGGCAATGGCAGTAGGTAAGCCGGTTCTGGCTTCAAGGATTCCGGGTTATGACCGTGTCATCACTGATGGGTATAATGGTCTATTCTTTGACCCCCGAAATCCAGAAGAGATCGCTCAGAAAATTATTCTTGTGTTAAAAAATAGTGCACTAAAAAATCGTCTGATAAATAATGCAAGAGAATTTGTTAAAGGTTATTCCTGGGAGAGTGTGGCAAAAAGGGTTGAAGAATTTTATTTGCAAAAGTTAGCATTGTCTACGGTCCATTAAAATATTAGATCAAGTTGATTTTAAACCATTGGTAATAATTTGCAGTCAAAATAGTTAGAAGGAGGTTGTATGAAATTAGCAATACTCGGTCTAACCATAATTATGATGGTTGGGTCTATTAGTTATGCCCAGAATATGGAGCCAATGTGTGAAGAAAAAGAGTGCGAGATGATGTGCCATGAAGACATTGGTTTGACGCCGGAGCAGAAGGCAAAGATTGAGGATATAAACATAAATACAAGAAAGACTATTATTCCGCTCAGGTCTCAAATAGAGCTCAGGCAGATTGATATGGAAAAAGAAATGAAGGCAGAAAAACCGAACAAGGATAAGATTCTAAGGATCGCCCAGGAGATTCACGAACTTGAATGGCAGATTAAAAAGGCACACCTTGAACAAAAGGTCTCAATTGCATCATTGTTGACTCCGGAACAGCGGGAGAAGATGAAGATGATGCATGGAAAAAAGATGATGAAAAGGATTGAAATTAAGCGAGAAATTAAAGACTGATTTATTAATTTTTACAGGGGTGCAATATTTTATATTTTTTAAAAAAGTTGCACCCCTTTTATTTTGAATAGATTCGCATATTTTCTATTATTCTAATTTGTAAATGGAAAAATAATATGGAGTATCTTCATAATAGATTTCTTTTTTTGCAGGAAATTTTTCTAAAAATTCAAGGAATATATTTTTTATTTCTTCTCTACGAGCAAGACAGGCAAAAAAGATTTTTTTATTATTTGCAGGAATATTTACGGAAGATATTTTTCCTTCAGATTCAAACGCAAGCCAATAAATTGGTTTCACAAATGGATTGAGCAGTTCATAAATATCTTTATTACAGATAATTAAATCTGCATTTTCTGTATATTTATATAATTTATTTTGATAACCCAGTTGTTGTTTGAGAAATAGTTGATGCTTGTAGTGTATTACTGAACTCAGTATTATTAAAATAATAAAACAAAATAGAAGGTATCTTTTTAAATATTTCATTTGGTCTAAAACTTCAGTATATGGAATGAGCAAGAATGGGATGATTGGTAACATATATCTTTGTCCGCGAATTATGCTTTCATAAAAATATTTTCCTGTATCAATATAATACTGCAGGGAAAAAAAGAGCAAAAATATGATGGCAGGTGCAATAAATAAATATTTTTCTTTTAATTTGCTCATAAACGGAATAATTAATAATAAAGGGTAGAGAATATTTAAGAAAATTAAAAATTGTCCTAACATCGTAGGCAGATTTGTTGCTGAAATTCCTATGAGATTTTCATTGACAGGTCCGATAATTGCTCCAAAACAGTATAAATGATAGAGTAATAAAGGAATAATGCCAATAAATATTCCAATTGTGAATATTACAAAATCACCGAATTCCTTTTTATAAAGAAAGATCAGTGCCAGGGTAGCAGGGATGATTATGACCGGATAGCGGATGGAAACACCAGCACCAAAAAAGAGTCCAGAGAGCAATATTCTTTTTTTTACAAGAAAGAGTAAGCCCGCAAGACAGAAGACTGTTGCAGGGATGTCACTCATAATAGTTCGGCTATACAGAACTAAAGACGGATGGAGCAGAAATAACAGAGCATAATAGAGAGGTAATTGGAAATGTTTAAGAATTATAATGAAGATTATATATCCTGATATTATTAAAATATAATTTCTAATAAATGACCATTTCCAGTTTATTTTTGTAAAAGGAACAAGTAAAATACTATTGCCTGGTGGATAACGGGAAATAAGATGGCCATTGACCACTACTGCAGCGGGTGCTGATTCAATACCTGCCTCTTCATAAAAACAATATCCATTCTGAAATGTATATGCCATTGAAAGGTACGCAGTTTCATCAACTATGCTCGTATCTAACGGATAAAAATAAAAATATGTTAATGAAAAACAAAAAAAGCCAATCAAGATTACAATCTTTTCGCGTAGCACAAATTAGTATATGCTGATTTAATTTAGTGTCAAGTGGTTGACTTTTGTCAGCAATTGGATAGAATAAAAAGTAATAGGTCAGCCATTCTAAAAACGGAGATTAAATCAATGTAGTTGCCCAATTTCCCGAAGGGACTCTCGTCCCATCGGGACGGAGCATTGTGCTCTTTTCGGTGCTTGATAAATCAAGCAACTACAATTTCAGGGTGGCTAAACTATTACATAAAAAAAGGAGTTTTTCTATGGCAATTGTTCTTGATGGAAAGAATTTAACAATTGAAAAACTTGTGGCGATTGCCCGGTATAATGAAAAGGTTGAACTTGCACCTGATTCACTTGAAGAGATAAAAAAATGTCGGGCAATGCTTGAAAAGAAATTAAAAGCAAAGGAGATTATGTATGGGACAAACACCGGCATCGGTGAGTTGTCCGAAGTTGTGCTTTCTGATGAGCAGGTTGAGCAATTTCAGAGATATTTAATTTACAATCATGCAGCGGGCATTGGTGAACCTACACCGATTGAGTATGTGCGGGCGGCAATGGCGAGTAGGATAAATGTCCATGCCAAAGGCAGGTCTGCGTGTCGGCCTGAAATCACCTTGACCCTGATAGAGATGCTCAATAAGGGGGTAACACCAGTAGTGTGCCAGAAGGGTTCTGTTGGTGCGTGTGGTGACCTTGCACCGATGTCACAGATCGCACTATTGATGTTAGGAGAAGGAGAGGCGTATTATCAGGGTGAGCGTTTACCCGGTAAGGTTGCAATGGAGCGGGCAGGGATTCCTATCCCGGGTTTGAAAGCACGCGATGGACTGGCAGTAATAAATGGTTCTAATCTGTTGACCGCAATGAGTGCACTCCATCTATATGATATCAATCGCTGGCTCAAACAATCTGAGATTGCCTGTGCAATGACCCTGGAGGCATTAATCGCAAATATGAAACCTTATGATGTCAGACTGCATCAGGCGCGCGGTTTTCCCGGCGCAATTCGTTCGGCAAAGGCAATTATGAAATGTATTGAAGGTAGTGACCTTTTGACTGGAAAATATAAAACCAAGGTGCAGGATGCATATTCAATGCGTTCATCACCACAGGTCATTGGTGCGGCTCATGATGCAGTGCGCTGGGCAAGGGAACAGGTAGAGACTGAATTGAATGGCGTTGGCGATAATCCAATATTTATGTCCGAGTATAATTTGACTTTAACTGGAGCCAATTTTCAGGGTTCTCCCGTATCATTACCTATGGATATGGTGGGGGCAGCGGTGACAATGGTATGTGTTCTCTCAGAAAGGAGATTGAATCGCTTGACCAATTCTAATCTGAGTGTTGGGCTACCCGCATTTTTGACAAAGAATCCCGGGATGTTCTCTGGTTTTATGCTCAGCCAATATTCAGCAGATATGTTAATTGTTGAACAGAGAATATTATCTATGCCCGCTTCAATCCAATCAATTCCTGCGGCTGCTGACCAGGAAGATTTTGTATCAATGGGTATGAATACGGCAATAAAAAATGGACAGATACTTGATAATGCCTATGGCATACTGGGTATAGAATTTATGGCGGCAGCGCAGGCATTGGATTTTCGTGAATTCAATCCGGGTAGAGGTGTAAATGTGGCAAGAGAGGTTATCAGAAAATATGTTCCCCATCTTGACGAGGATAGGCCATTATATCCTGACCATAATAAGATGAAAGCATTGGTAAAATCCTGCGAAATACTTGAAGAGGTGGAAAAGGTAGTGGGTAGTCTTGGATAATTATTTATAATAGTTGAGAGATATCTCTCCGTTTTCTAATTTTACATAAGAAAAGTTGTTCACCCAATCACCGGTATTAATGTAGTATTTATTGTCCGAATATTTTTTTATGATCGGGATATGGGAATGGGCAAGGATGACAACATCAAAGTTTTTGAGTTTTTCCTGCGCATACCTTTCTAACATATTATTCAGCTGCTGACTGCGGGGTTGCTGCCGTGATAGATGGGCAATCCCCTGGGCAAGGAATACACCAATGTCTGGATGGACAATACTATATAATTTATGATTGAGCTTAGAGGTTAAAATATTTTCCCATAACACAGTCCAGAATCTGCGGTCAATCTTATTACCATGAGCAATAAAAATTTTTTTTCTGTCCAGTTCAATAACCATTTCATTGCGATGGATAGTAAAACCAATTTTTTGCAGGAAATCACCGATTACTACTTCATGATTACCAAGTATGTAGTATAATTTTTTGCCTTGCTCGTGGAGATTATAAAATGTGGCAAGGACTTTGAAGTAATCCTTAGGAATAGAAATATTATATTCAAACCAGAACTCAAACATATCACCTACAACAAAGATGTTTTCTAATTCATTTTTTATTTCATTTAAAAATTTTATTAACAATTTTGCACGGTAACTATCATCTTTACGAATGTGGGCATCACTTAAAAAGATATGCATAAAATAATTTATTCAGATTTTCAATGAAGTCAATATTTTAAAGCAAGTTATTGACTGAACATAAATAATATATAAACTCATTATATGAATGGAATTTACCTCTCTCTTCTATTGAAAGAGATAGAGCCAATGATTATTAATAAATTTATCCATCGGGTTGGAATAAAAGAAAGATTGGTACAGATTGAATTTGATGGAGATTCTTTATACATTTCCCTTTATCCAGAGGCATTGGGTTTATATGTCAATGCCGTATCAAAAAGTTTTGAAAAACTAACTTATTTTGATGAGCACCTTTCTGGTGGTAGAATTGTTATGGCTAAACAGATAGATTCCATGCCAGTCTTGGATTTAATTACCGAGAAAATTGTTTATGGTCAAAAAAAGATATTTAACTTGAGGCTATCCTTTTATAAAGAAGCGCCGAATTTAACTATTATATCTGATGAATTTTCAAGGCATCTATTTGCCCGATATGTAGAGAAAAAGCCAAAACCTGTAATATTAAATGCTACACCTGAAGAGTTGCTGGATAAAGAATATTTAATTAAGAATTTTGAGGGCATTGATAAAAATTTGGCTCGGGAATTGAATAGAGACAATTTAGAAGAACTAAAATTGATTTTAAATGGTAAGAAATGTAAGCCGAAGATTGTTTCAATCGTGCCACTAAGGCTCAGCCTTTTTGCGGAGGAATATATAAGCGAATATAGTTCCTGGAATCAGATATTTGCCGATGGTATCAAAGATTATTTAAGGCAGAAAGAGAAAAATAATTTGTTGAAAAAAAGGCAGGTATTTATTAAAAACCTTGAGAAGAAGATTGAACAATTGGAAAAAAAGAAAGGCGATAAAGAATTTATGGAATACAACAGGATTGCCGGTGAGCTGTTGGTTTCCAATCTTTCAAAAATAGAAAAAGGTTCGGAAAGTGTAGCATTGATTAATCCTTATACCCAACAGGAGATAGAGATTAAACTTGACCCATCAAAAAGCCCACGGGAAAATGCTGAAGAATATTTTAAGAAATATAAAAAATTAAAGCGTGGTCTGCCCAGGATTGAGGAACAGATTAGAAAATTAAAAAAACAGATTGAGTCATTGAAAGGTGATGAAGGTGTTGTCAGAGATACTTCTAAAGTATGTGCAGATACCAAAATCACAGAAAAGGAAGCAGTACCATTCAGGAAATTTATACTTCCGAGCGGCTCTATCGTATATGTAGGAAAGGACGCCAGGTCAAATATGGAACTTACTTTCAAGTTTGCCCGCCCTGATGATTATTTTTTTCATATTCGTGGCATTGAAGGTGCGCATACAATCTTAAGACCCCTGATGCAGAAAGGACAGAATATCAGGAAGGATGATATTGAAAAAGCAGGGGCAATTGCAGCCTATTTCAGCAAGGCAAAGAAACAAAAAAATGTGCCGGTTTCATATACGCAGAGAAAATATCTAAAAAAAAGCAAAAAAGGCAAACTGGGTACAGTAGTCTTAATGCGGGAGAGCGTTATCTTTGTTGACCCTAATTTACCGCCGGATACCGAGGAATGATATTAATCCTAAGATTGTAAAAACAACATTGGGCAACCAGGCAGCGAGCACCGGGTCAATAATCCCGGCATAGCCATATGCCCGGCAGGATTGAATAAATCCCCAATAGATAAATGCAAGAACAATACTGAGACCCAATCCAATTGCAATTCCACCACGACGCAGAACCAATGATATTGGTAGACATATAAAAAGAAGGATTATGGTTATCAATGGGAATGAAAACCGATAATTTAATTCTACATTCTCTTTTGCTACATCTTCACCAGCACGGAGCCGTTTTTTTACAAACTGTGAGAGTTCCACAAAATTCATCTCTTCAACTGGTTTGGGTAATCGGGAAAAGTCAACGGGTTTTTCCTTTAATTCAGGTAAGTTCAGGCTGGAGTGGTGGCTCATTTTTTCGTTATCCAGTGTGTCAAAATCACGAACAGTGGCATTGGTAAATTGCCAGTAGCCAATAAATTTCCCGTACTGGGCATCTATTCGTTTTATTATGCGCCGTTTTGAATCAATGTGCCAGAGCGAAATGTTGTTTATTGTAGAGTCTTTTGGATTATATTCTTTAATATAATAGATCCAGTTATTCTCACCATAGTAGAAAAAATTACGCCTTTTGGATTCGGACGGTAATGGTCTTCGGTCAATCTTTGTTGTTTTATGTCTGTTCAATTTACCCTGTGCCCATACCACGACCGTCTCCTGAAAACAAAAGGTCAAAATTGAGATGAGGAAGCCAGTAATAATAATCAAAAAAATCAGGTGATTTATGTCCATACCCTGTGCCTTCAACGCAATTAATTCACGGTATTTTGTCATATAGCCAAAGATAAAAAATACACCAATAATTGCTGCAACCGGTACGAGCAGAACCGTGTAAGAGGGAATAAGATATAAGTAGTATATTAATATATCTTTGAAAGGAATATTTCTGGATAGATACCTTCCGAGATTGTCAAAGAGATTTATAATAATATATATAAAAATGAGAATCAATAATGCAATGAACAGATAACGAAGGAAATTGCTGAGCACATAGCGGTAAATTTTTTTCATAAGGACTTTTTCTTTCTTCTGAAAAATGGCAGGTGCTCGTATTCGGCAAGATAGAATAATATTAATCCAGGAATGATCAGGATAAGGTTGGGCAGCCACATTGCCCAGAATGGTGAGAAATTTCTGCGTGTGGCAAATTCCTCCCCGGTTAAAATTAGAATATAATAACCAGAAAATAATAGTATGCCGAGCAGTAATCCTGCAATCCCACCTTTTTTGAAAAGATATCCGAGCGGAGCACCGATTATTAAGAATACAAAACAGGCAAAGGCAAGAGAAAATTTTTTGTTTAATTCAATGAGGTAGCGGGTCTGATTCTGTATTTTACCTTTGATGACCGATAATTTTTGCTCAATCTGAAAACGAATGGTTTGGGTTTTGACGAGCTCACCTGAGGTGTACTTATTGATTGCATTATAGCCTGTTTCGTCAATCTCATTTTTTATTTTCTGTATTTCGGCAGAGAGGGTTTTGATATTTTTTATGAGTTGGGAAAGATTTAATTCATCATCACTCCGCACATTTCTCTCTTTTCTAACAAGCTCGGTATTAACTGGAATATTTATTACCTGCGTGGTAAATCGTGTTTTTTGATATTTTGTATTGTCTATTAACTGATGAATTTCTCCATCAAAGAGAACAAATTGCATAATATCTTCTACTTCAATGGAGCGTAATGTACCGGATGGGGCAGTTATGATTGCATTGTTTCTTAAATCATATATTGTGACATCAAAGACCTCTCCTGTTTTTTCTATCTTTTTAGCGATGTAAATAGTATATCCTGGAAATTCGTTGGTGAATACACCATCGGGCAGACGAATTGCAGGCCTTTTGCGGGCGATGTCATACATCAAATTTCTGCCCCTGTGATTTGCCTCGGGTAAGAAATAATTGTTAAAAATGACAAGGCAAACCATAATGATTGTTACTAATACTGCAGGAGTTCTCATCATTTTCAAAAATGATACACCACTGGTTTTGAGCGCAAGGATTTCATTGTCGTGACTGAACCTGCCAAAACTCATTACAATAGCGATTAGTATTGCCATAGGCGTAGTATAAGAAATTATTATCGGCAGGTTATATATAAGAATCTGCCCGACAATTAAAAGGGATATACCCTTGCGCACAAACAGGTCTATGAGCCTGAAAAGCTGGTCCATTAAAAGTATGAATGTAAGGGCAAAGAGAGAAAAAAAGAACGGTGGAATAAATTCCTTGATAAAATAGCGGTCAATCAATCGGTTCATTTGAGGTATCCTTTATTTTTTAATTCATTTATCGCCCTTAATGCCTGACTCAATGTAGCATATGTTTCTGGATTTATGTTTTCATCTAATTTAAGAATACCCAGAGAAACGAGTCTCAAATAAGGTAAAAAAAGATAAGAATCTGGCTTGATATTTTTTGTTGAGTAATCAAAACGGATTTGTACCAGAGGTAGAAAACTATCAAGGAGTAGAATAAGGTAGTTCACGCGCAGCGTATCATTATCGTAAAATTTACCATCGGGTGCGTGTTTTAAAAAACCTTTTCTTACTGCATAGGTTATTGGGTCATCAACCCGAACATTGGTCGTGGCACCGGTGAAGAGTTCAGCACATAGTTTTTGTGTTAATGGATACATTTGGTCAATTTTCTGTAACACAGGAAATGGGAGTGTCATTAACAACTGATAATTTTTGTAATAAAGTTTTTGTTGACGATAATAATTAAAAAGGTTAATATAGATTTGGTCATTGGGATTCTTCCTTCTGGCGAGTTCTTCAAGAATCTTGATACTGGTTTCAATGTCTCCGATTTTGTTATAGCAATTATATAGATAAAAAAGCGTTGAATCCCCTGATGGAGATTTTTTATAAAAACCATTAAAGTATTTTATCGCCTGTTGAAAATCATTTTTTTTGTAACTTTCAGTTCCTTTTTTGTATAAATTTGGCTTAGGAAAAAATGCACAAGATAAGATTGTTATGAGCAGAATAGAATATTTTGACCAGTGGAACATCGTTAAAAGATGTTAGATGGAAATCTACAAAAATTACAGAATAGAGCGGGCGACGGGATTTGAACCCGCGACCCTCGGCTTGGGAAGCCGATGCTCCACCGCTGAGCTACACCCGCACATAGAGAAGGATTCAACATCTTTAAAATTATATTTAAAAACATCTTTATGTCAAGGCTTGACAGAAAATATTTTTTGAATAAAATTAAAATAGCAAGGAGGCCAAGGTGATGCGTTTTACTTTATTGTTGGTTGCGTTTATTTGTTTTATCTTTGCCGCTGAGTTGGGAAGAGTTCAGGGCAGGGTAATAGATAATACGAACGGCGAAATATTAATTGGGGTGAATGTGATAATAGAGGGGACCGAACTTGGAGCATCTACAGATGAAAATGGTTTTTATGTAATCCCTTTTGTGCCTGTGGGAACTCATGAGGTTACTGCCTCTTATATCGGATATAATTCAGTTACAAAAAAGAACATAACTGTTACGAGCAATCAGACAACAAATGTTGATTTCAAACTTTCACCCGGTGCAATAATTCTTGAGCCGATAGTGGTTGTTGAAGAAAAACCGGTCGTTATCAGAACCCAGACGCAGACTACCCATACTTCAACTGCGGATGAGATTAAAAAATTGCCCATCAGCGAAATTAATCAGATAATAACACTTCAGGCAGGTGTATCAAGTAGCACCCAGGGAACCCATATCCGTGGTGGCAGGGCTACCGAGATTGCCTACTATGTTGATGGAGTACTTGCTAAAGCACCCCATTATGGTCAGCAGTCAGTCCAGATTAACAAAGAAGCAGTTGAAGAGATTGGAGTTATAACTGGTGGATTTGATGCTGAATATGGCGAGGCACTGTCCGGAGTGGTAAATATTGTCACGCGGGAAGGAAGTGATAAGACCAGCGGCAACCTGGTCTATACCACAGATGAGATTTTTAGTTCGGATAAATTGAATTTTGGTTATAACAAATATGAATTGAGTATGGGCGGCGGTGTGCTTTCAAAATCACGGCTACGCTATTTTATTTCTGGAGAATCATATCTTACTGATGCCCATCAGCAGGCAAAATATAAGATTCCTTCGCCACGGTTTGATTACAAAGCACAGGGTAAATTGTCTTACCGGTTACCCAATGCCAAAGGTAAGGTAATTCTTTCAGGATTTTATCAACGAGAAATGTATCAATACTACAGTGATATCTGGGGCGAATTGAGTATGATCTACAATCTTGACCGTCGTGCAGCAGAATTGAGAAAAGGATATCTGGGTAGTTTAACATTTAACTATATGCCTACCAGTAAGTCAATAATTGAAGCAAAATTAGGATACACAAAAAATACACGATTTTACGCAGTAAGGGACCTAGAAGAAGAAAAAAGACAGGGTCGGAAATGGTACGAGGACTATATATTTAAAGCAAATCATTTTCCCGAGTTGTTGCTGGAAATTCCTGATACTCTTATAAAAACATATTTGATTGATTCGCTTGCCCTACCTGATATGCCCTACCATTATGAGGAATTTTCCCGTACTAACGCGGCGAGTTTACGAAAGAATCCTTATGGTGCAACAGGTTTCTATTATACTGTTGGAGATGATAGAATGTGGCGTTACTTTTTTAATCGTGATTACCAGTTCAACCTTTCGTTTACTGATGCGATTGGCGAGGTCCATGAGTTTAAAACAGGCGCGAATATTATTTTCCAGAATGTAGGATGGTTTGATAATAATTTACCATTTTATTTAACTCCATTCTGGGATAGATATAATAAAAATCCGATCAAAGGTGCGGTATATGTTCAGGATAGGATGGACTTTGAAGGTATTATTACACGGCTTGGTTTGAGATTGGACTATTTTGATTCTAAGGCAAGCGGTCTAAAAAATCCTACTGATATAACAGATTCAACAGTTATTGAAACACCTCCTAAAATCAGACTCTCACCCCGCCTTGGTTTTTCCTTACCAATTACTGAACGTTCAAAATTCCGCTTTAATTATGGACATTTTTATCAAACTCCTACAGCCCACGATTTATATCGTTCTACTGAACCAGAGGTCATCTGGCTCTTATTAAGGCGTTATAATTCAGTTGTTGGGAATCCTAATCTGACTGTGGAAAAGACCGTTTCCTATGAGATGGGTTATGAGAACCAACTTTCTGATGTTTTTGCACTGGGCTTCATTGCATATTACAAAGATATTCATGATTTAATTCAGACACAGAAGATAGATGTCCTACCTTATGCCTATTATCAGGTGAGAAACCTTGATTATGGAAATGTGAAAGGTATAGAACTGACTCTAAAGAAGATGATGACAAATTACTGGTCATTTGATGTTTCTTATACACTGCAGTTTGCTAAAGGAACTGCATCTTCAGCCTGGCAGAATTATTATAATATCTATCTTGAAGACCCAGACCCGATAACTGGTGAATATCCAGTCCCGAAAATAGACTACTGGTTAGATTTTGATGAACGGCATATTGTAAATGCTACATTAGGGCTTGAAATGCCGGATAACTTTATTGTTCTCCCTTTGCGTAATTTGACCAGTGATTTTATCTTTTCCTATCACTCGGGTTTCCCTTATACTCCAACCGACTTTAAAGGGAATAAACTCGGCGACGATAATTCAGCGAGAATACCCGGGTATATTAATGTTGATGCCAATATTACAAAGAGGATAACAATAAGTAAACTGAAGTTTGCCCTTTTTGCGAATATATATAATTTATTCAATACTGAGCAGATTATTTCAGTCTACAGCACAACTGGTGAACCAGATGATGATGGTCAGACCATTACAGTTAAAGTAGATCAGTTTTCAAATATTTCACTGGCAAGTTCATACTACACTCCACAGGCAGACTATAATCACGATGGCATTAACAATCCCTGGGAACTGCGCAGCGAATACATTAAGGCGCGAAGTTTCTATTATAATAATCCACTGCACTGGTATCCTGGTTTCAGAATGAGGGTGGGATTTGGATTGAGCTTCTAAGCGATTTTTTGTAATCTTGACATTGTAAGCCATTCGGCTAAAATAGGTCATGAAGATTATTTGTCGTTGCGAAGATATTACTGAAGAAGAGATTGTTCAGAAGATAAAGGAAGGCTATACCTCAATTGATGAATTGAAAAGGGTTCTGCGCGTGACAATGGGATTGTGTCAGGGTAAAGGATGCAGGCGGCACATTGCCAGAATTCTCTCCCGCGAACTGGGAATAGGGATTGAAAAAGTTAAACAACCTACTTATAGGCCACCTACCAAACCTGTGCCAATAAAGGCGACGATAAAAAAATAAGCAATTCGTTTATCCCCTGGATAATTAAAAATAAAACATAAATGGTATGCCAAATTATAAGTATTATAAATTATGGATGATATAATTAATATTCTGGATTTAGGTAAAAGAGATTACAAAGAGGTATGGGATATGCAGAAAGAACTCCACCTTAAAAGGGTGAATGGCCAGATTCCGAATACACTTATCCTTGTTGAACATAACCCGGTTGTGACATTAGGAAAGTCTGGTAAGAGTGAAAATATTAAAATTCCAATTCAGTTATTAAAAGAAAAAGGTATTGATTTTTATCATATTGAGCGTGGGGGAGATGTAACATTCCATGGGCCCGGGCAGCTCGTCGGTTATCCAATTTTTGATATCAAACAGGGATTAGTAGGAATTAAGCGATTTATTGATATGATTGAGGATGCTATTATTGGTGTGCTTGCTGATTTTGGTATCAAAGCAGAGAAAAGGGAACATTTGATTGGTGTGTGGACAGAAATGGGCAAAATCTGTTCTATTGGTGTCGCAGTGAAACGCTGGGTAAGTTTCCATGGTTTTGCACTCAATGTCAACATTGATTTAAGGTATTTTGATTTGATCAATCCATGTGGATTCAAAGATATAAAAATGGCTTCAATACAAAAAATTATTGGGCACGAAGTTCCAATGGATGATGTAAAAAAGAGCACAATCAAAAATTTCAAATTAGTTTTTTCAAAATGCACTTTACCAGATAAAAGAGTTTAATCTCGAACTTTGTTGACAAGTCTATTTTTTTCACTATAATATAGGCAATGAAACAAAAAAATATTGTTGGTTTAAAAAAGGGATTGATGAAGGATGGCATAAAATTTATTGACCTTAAATATTGCACGCTCATTGGTACTTTAAATCATATAACAATTCCTCTGGAAAGATTTGAGAATATCATTACTGAGGGAGTGGGTGTTGATGGTTCAAGTTTACCCGGTTATAAGGGTGTGCAAAAAGGTGATATGCTACTATTTCCTGACCTTAGCACTGGTTTTATTGACCCATTCCTTGAACAAAAAACAATCTCTTTTTTGTGCAGTGTTTATTTGCCTGATAATTTGAAACCCTATGAAAGAGATTCAAGAAATATTGCCCGCAAAGCGGCTGATTATTTAAAAAAGGTGTTAAATGCTACTGCATTTTTTCAGCCTGAATTGGAGTTCTATCTCTTTGATAAGTGTGTTTATGGCGAAGGTGCTGGTTATAGTTATTATCGGATAGAACAAGATGGCCCAGAAAATGCAGCGCATTATCCTATCAGATTTAAAGGCGGATATCATATTGGTCCTCCTGA
Source organism: Caldifarciminota bacterium (assembly GCA_037443805.1). Lineage (GTDB taxonomy): Bacteria > Hydrothermota > Tepidihabitantia > SM23-42 > JAOAFX01 > JAOAFX01. The sequence continues at coordinate 21,474 of JBBINQ010000025.1, forward strand.
AGACCATTCAGTAAATTTGCGTAATGAAATGGTGCAGTTACTTGCTCAATGCGGGATAAAAGCAAAATACCATCATCATGAGGTCGGTTCAAGAGGCCAAATGGAAATTGAACTGTTATTAGAACCATTAGTCAGGTCAGCAGATAATATATTTTTGGCAAAGTATCTCTTGAAGTCATTTGCCCGTAAGCAGAATAAATGGCTTACATTTATGCCCAAACCTTTTTTAGGCGAGCCGGGCAATGGTCTGCATCTACACCAATATTTAAAAAATAAGGATCGTTCACTGTTTTATGATTCCAAAAGCAAAAATAATTTGAGTGAGTTATGCCTTAAATACATTGGAGGTATTCTTTATCATTCCCGTGCCCTGTGCGCATTTACAAATCCGAGCACAAATTCCTATAAGCGATTGATTCCTGGTTTTGAGGCGCCGACTTATACTGATTTTGCGCTGGGTAGCAGAACCTCTGCAATTCGTGTTCCTGCATATATTAGGGATAAAAAGGAACTTGATATTGAATATCGGATTCCAGATGCCACCTGTAATCCTTATCTCGCATTGAGTGCAATACTGCTGGCAGGTCTGGATGGTATTGCGCAGAATATAAGACCTGATAAAAAAGAAAGATTGCCAACAAATTCTTATGAGGCAGTCAATGCCCTTAAGCAGGACCATAAGTTCCTGCTTAGAGGGGGTGTGTTCAATATTGACTTGATTGAGCGCTGGATTGAAGTGAAGACCAAGGAATTTGAAGAGGTTCATCTGCGGCCCCATCCGTATGAATTTAATCTATATCTGGGTGTATGAAGGATAAAATTAATATCGGTATTGTAGGATGCGGTGCCCATGCCCAGATTGCGCACCTTCCAATTTTTAAAAAGAACACAGATTGCAATCTTGTTGCAATCTGTGATACAGATTTTCGCAAACTTGATTATCTCGGGACAAAATACAGTATTCCCAGAAAGTATCAGGATTTTCAGGAGATATTGAAGGATAAGGATATAGATGCATTAGTTATTTCAACACCGAATTACCTCCATGCACCGATGACCATTTCTGCTCTGCAGTTCGGCAAGGATGTGCTTTGTGAAAATCCAATGGCGATAAATTACCGCGAGGCGCAGGAGGTTGCAAGGGTAGTCACACAGACCAAAAGAAAGCTCGGAATTGCTCTTACTAATAGATTCCGTCCGGATGTGCAGACATTAAAAAAATTTATTAAAGAAGGTGAATTGGGTGAGGTCTATTATTTAAAAGCAGGTTGGTTAATAGGAATCAAAGAATGGGTTTTGCCTGATTGGCGTATGGATATTTTGCAGAGTGGGGGAGGGGCATTTTTGACTTTAGGTACTCAGGTGATTGCCGTAGCGTCATATTTTCTTGAAGATAAGGAACCTGATACCATCTCAGCGTGGATACATAAAAAAGAGGCAGAATCAAGTGTTGAAGATACTGCGATGTGTACCATAAACTTTAAAGATGGAACCCTGATGACAATTGAAGTTGGCTGGTCCTTACTATTTGAAAAGGATTTTTTATACTGTAATGTTTTTGGCAAAAAAGGTGCAGCACTTTTGAATCCATTGAAAATCAATAAAGAGTTGCACAATGAACTCGTAAATGTGACACCGTCAATTGTGCCCAGAAATCTTTATAAAATTGCCTGTGAGCTCCAGGCACAGTTTTTTATTGAGGCATTAAAGAAAAATACACGACCACCGTTTACTGCTGAAGATGGATTATTGATCGCCCGTATCACAGATGCTTTTTATGAATCCGTAAAAAGGCAGAAGATGGTAAAAATTTAAAAAATGAAAAATGGCGCACCTGTTATTGATTCTCCTTTCTGCCCTTTTAATGTCTCTTTCTTTCCACCCGTTAGGACTCCATTTTTTTGCCTGGTTTGGCTTAATTCCTGTTTTTTTTGTACTCTATAAAGCTAAGTTAACCAAATCTTTTTTCACCGGCATATTATTTGGTTTTTTCTTTTCGCTCTTTTCTCTTTTCTGGATTGTTTTTTTGCAGATTGAGACCAATATCAAAATTTTGATGCTCTTTGGTATGGTATTGATGTTTTTGTATATTGGATTGTATTATGGTGTTGGCTTTCTATTAGGGCGGTTGTGTGGTTTTTGGAGTCTGCCATTCATCCTAACAGGCTTTGAATATTTAAAAGGGCTTGGTGAACTCGGTTTTCCCTGGCTCAGTTTTGGTTATTCACAGGCACGGTATCCAATAATTATACAACAGGCATCAATCTATGGAGTTTATGGAATTTCATTCTGGTTGGTTTTAATCAATGTTCTATTTTTTTATTTTCTTAGGGGCAAAAATTTTAAAAATTTTATTTTGTTTTTGATTATATTTTTCCTGCCAGTTATTTTTGGATTTTATAGACTTGGTAATATTAAATTTTCTCAAGAAATTTTTACAATTGGCATTGTCCAGCCCAATATTGACCCGAATTTGAAATTCACACCGGAAATGAGGTATGAAACATTTAATCGATTAATTAAACTTTCAGAAGAATGTCATAAAGCATCTCAGGATAAGCCACTTGATTTAATCATCTGGCCAGAAACTGCTACGCCGATTTTTTTGAAGATACCCGGTGAATATCAGAATAAGGTTTTGCAATTATCAGATAGACTCAATGTGCCAATCTTTACTGGCACACCCATTTATGACCGTAATAAACACGAGATCTATAATGGCGCAGTTCTGATTGAACCGCAAAAAGGTATTACACAGGAGTATAAGAAATTACACCTTGTCCCATTTGGAGAACATATTCCATTTGACCGATATATTCTGTTATTCAGGAAAATAGAATTTGGAGAAGGAGATTATTCACCTGGGACTGAGTATACAGTCTTTACTACAAAGCAGATAAGGTTTTCCTGTCTGATATGCTTTGAGTCAATATTTCCTGAAATTTCAAGGAAGTTTGTCAGACTCGGTGCACAGATGCTTGTAAATATTACTAATGATGGCTGGTTCGGAAAGATATCAGGCCCTCAGCAACATAATGATATGGCAATATTGCGGACAGTAGAGAATGGAGTGCCACTTTTTCGATGTTCAAATACCGGTATTTCAATGGTGGTTGACCAGTATGGTAGAGTTATTAAAGAGACAGGGCTATTTGAAGAAAATATTATTGTCAGCACAATCAATTTATATAAAACTAAGACAATGTATAATTTACTGGGTGATTTACTGCCCATTATAACATTAATCGCAATCCCTGTGATAATATTTTTAAAGTTATATATTTTCTGAGTCATTGCCAGTTTTCGGATTGTCCGTCTGTCTCTGACAAAAATAAAATTATTTCCTGTATTAAATTGTAGTTGCCCGATTTATCGGGCATAGATTAAATTTTCTATTTTACAAAAAAAGCCTCATAAATGAGGCAACTACAAAAATTTTAAAAATATTAAACAGAGAGCAAAAGCGGAGAAGATTCAGCCAAATTTTTCCCCTTGACAATTTTGAAGTTTTAATTATAATATATATATATTCTAAAAACGGGTCGTAAGAGATGTACAAGACTTAAGTCTGAAAGGGGGTGGTGCAGAAATAAAAAATATAGGAATAAAAATCTGTAAAAAAAAATTAAGCAGGGGAATTAATAGAAAGGAGCATATATGAAAAATATCTTACTCTGTTTATTAATAGCAGGAATTGTAGGTATCGCCGAAGCAAAGGCATTGATTGACCCACAATTGAATGATGTCATTGCCAAAACACGGGGAGATGAGCAGATAGAGATTATGATTGTCCTAAATGAACAATCTGATGAAGATTATCTGCGCAATCTTGTTGCTGACCTGCCCCGTCGCGAGCAGAGATATCCAGTGGTAAATTACCTGAAAGACCTTTCTGCAAGAACCCAGGAACCACTTATAAACTATCTTACATTGCAAACAGCATCCAACAAAGTCTCTGAGGTTGAGTCGTTCTGGATTATCAATGCAGTTTACTGTAGGGCAACAACTGATGTTATCAATGAAGTTTCCAATAGAAGTGATGTGGCATTTATCACCTATCCCTATGCAATAAGTGAGAATATCCTTTTAACTCATGGTTCTCCAGCACCAGCAGATTTACTTGATTCAAGAACCTTAGAATGGCATGTTACTAAAGTAGCTGCAGATTCTTGCTGGGCTGCTGGATACAGGGGTCAAGGTGTGATAGTTGGTCTAATAGATACTGGTTGTAATTATAACCATCTGGACCTTGCTACTCATATGTGGAATGATCCCAATTACCCAAATCACGGCTGGAATTTTGAAAATAATAATAACAATCCCATAGATGCCCAAGGCCATGGCACATGTTGTGGAGGAGAGATCGCCTCAAATGGCACGGCTGGCGATTCCTGTGGGATTGCTCCTCAGTGTTCATTAATGGTCTGCCGTGTGAGGACATCTATTGCCTATCCCATGCCTGATACAATCTCAGAGAAAAATGTCCTTGACGCAATGCAATTTGTTATTTCTCCACCACTGTCTCCGAACCATGGTGCTGATGTTGTTTCAATGTCCTTAGGCTGGTATGTTGCCTGGACACCAAGAAGGAGTGTGTGGCGTAAGAGTGTGACCAATGTTGCACTTGCTGGTATTCCCTATTTCATTGCGGCTGGGAATGAGCGGACAAGTGCCGGAGGTACTTGTCCGGTTCCCTATAATCTGCGCTGCCCTGGTGATGTTCCACCACCCTGGCACCATCCATCAGAAGTTCAGGGAAGGCTTGGTGGTGCAATCTCTTGTGCTGCAGTAACTAATCCAGATACACTTGCATACTTCTCTTCTTGTGGCCCTTCTTGCTGGGAACATGCACCGTGGTACTGGGACTATCCATTCAGACCCGGTTCTGGTATTCTTAAACCTGATATTGCTGCACCAGGATATGGCATAACTTCATGTTCTTATACCAACAATAATGGTTATTCCAGTGGTTGGAGTGGAACTTCAATGGCGACTCCAATTTTGGCTGGAGTGGCAGCGCTCTTGCTTTCCAAGAATCCCAATCTCACAGTTGCCCAGATTGATAGTATAATGCAGTTCACAGCACTTGATTTGGGAACTGCTGGAAAAGATACGATGTATGGCGCAGGTAGAATTCGGGCAAAGAGAGCAATTGATTTTACACCTGCCTCAGGTTCATTGCCCGATTTGCGCCTTGCTGAATTTGGCACAGTTGTGCTTGACCCTCCACCAAATGGCACAAATAATGGTTTTTTTGAACCTTCAGAAATTATTACACTGGTTGATACAATAATCAATCTTGGCACTGCAACTGCGACCAATGTGTCTGGTAAACTTAGAACAACGAACACCCATATAACAATTCTTGATTCTACTGCAAATTTTGGCGATATAAATCCCAAGGCAAAAGGCAATAATAGTGCAGACCCATTCGTGCTCCAGGCAGATACATTGATTCAATTGGGCACGCTCGTGCCGTTTGAACTTGAATTGACTGCAGGTACCTATACAAGAAAGGTATATTATCAATTAAGAATGGGTTCTATTTTTGGTCCTGACAGTGCGGGTTATTTTGCCCTTGACAATACTGATAATCTTTATACCGAAGCACCAGTATACAACTGGATTGAGATCAACCCCAATTATGGAGGTTCGGGAACTTCTATTGGCACTGGTGGTCCAATGGTTACGCGCAGAATACGTTCTCCCATTGTAATCAGGCATTATGCCAAACGACTCGGTAATACAACCAATGATAGTATTTCAGTCTGTTCAAATGGCTGGATATGCTTTGGCAGGCAGACCATCACTGTCCAACACAATAGTATCCTGCCAAAGGTGTATGACTATGGCTCACAGACTTCAGCACCAAATATGGTCGCAGCATTCTGGGATACATTGAACACTGGTTCCACTGGTAGTACCTGGTGGTATTATAATGATGCGGCAAATCATCGTTTCATTATCCAGTATGATTCGGTCACTGGTTCAGCAAACAATCGTCTGACATTCCAGATCATCATCTATGATTCAACATTGGCGGGACCAGGATTGAAGAATGATATCGTGATTCAGTATAAGCGGGTAACAGAGCCTACTACAAGCTGCACCATTGGTCAGCAGGATTCGCTCAAAAAGTATGGTTTATGTTATCTCTTTAATAAGATGTATGATACAGGTGCAGCACCACTTGTCAGTGGCAGGGCAATCAAATTCACAACAAAACAACCGCGGATGATTGGTTGGGTTGGTACTGGTGAATTCAATGGTTATATAGAACCAGGGTTAAAGCGTATCAGCCTTGCACCAAATCCGGCAAGGAATTCAATGAATATTTATTATACAGTTGATAAAAAAGCCAAGGTGGTGCTCAAAGCATACAACACAGTCGGACAGGTTGTGCGCACTATTGTTGATGAAGTAAAGAGTCCGGGTGTTTATGCGATGCGATGGAATGGTACTGATGACCTCGGTCGTGAAGTCGCATCTGGTGTCTATTTCTTTAAACTCCAGATTGAGGATAAGTCTTATAGCGCACGCGGAATTCTGTTGAGATAGGGATAAGAAAAGGGGGTGGATTCTCCACCCCCTTGATTTTTTTAAAGAAGTTTATTATAATAACTGAGAGAAGGAGGTCTTTATGAATGGGTTGCTTAAAGGTTTAAGTCTTATTATCCTT
>JBBINQ010000025.1:28252-29998 GCA_037443805.1 Caldifarciminota bacterium
AAAGGAGCAACTTGAGAAGATTCAGGCATTGGGGTTCAAGATAAAGGTCACCTATGAAGATATTGCGGAGAAATTTTATGAGATAGCAGGGAGTAGAGACCCACAGATATTGCGTGATTTTGGATATTTTTATACTTACTGGGAGATGCGTGATACACTTCAGACACTTGCAAATTCATTTCCTGCGATAGCAAGGTTTTATAGCGCTGGCACTTCGTATCAGAATTTGAACCTGTATGTCTTTAAGATTTCTGATAATCCTGATATTGAAGAGAGGGAACCAGCAGTCTGTTTTAATGGTGCAACACATGCCCGTGAACCAATGGGAACGACCCTTTGTATAGATTATATCAAATATCTCCTCACAAATTATGGCACAGATTCGCTCGTAACCTGGTTTGTAAATAACCGCGAAATCTATTTTATGCCGGTAATGAATCCGGATGGTTATCGTTATAATTCTGATTCTGGTGGTGCAACTTCTAACATAAGGAAGAACCGCCATTTTTACTCAGGCCAGAGTTCATCAACTGCAGGTGTTGATTTGAATCGTAATTATGGGTACAAATGGGGTTATGATAATGTAGGCTCAAGCCCCACAGTGACTTCAGAGACCTATCGCGGTCCTTCTCGTTTTTCTGAACTTGAAACACAGATAGCAAGGGATGTGTTTTTGCCTAAGAAGATAAGGACCCAGATTGATTACCATTCTTATGGTCCATATAATCTTTGTGTCTGGGGATATTCAAGCACTGCTGAACCGATTCCAGATTCTATTACCCAGTGGGAAGTGCTTGATTCAATGCGGGCAAAGAATGGTTATTCAGCAAGCAGAACCGGTCCTATTGCCCGTGTCCTTTATCTTGCTAATGGTGGTAGCATAGAATGGGAGGTCAAGGATACATTACATAATGGAGTGCCCAAGTTTGTAACATATGCATTTACTATAGAAACGAACCAGACAGATTTCTGGAATGGATATAATAATTATACCGTGATACAGAACAATATCAACCAGTGCAGACCAGTGAATATCTATTTTACCAAGATTGCTGGTGTATTCTTTGACAATCTTGTGCCAAGGGTCGCAGATACAACATTGGGGAATGGAACCGGACAGCTTGACCCGAATGAAACTTCCCATCTATGGATGAGTATAAGAAACCGCGCTATCCATCCCCTTGATTCTGCCTATAATATCACTGCACAACTTATCTCCCTTGATACTCAGATTGTAGTACAGGGTGGAAGCGCTACATTTCCAAAGATATATCGCAAGGCTACAGGTAATAATAGTAGTTCGCGTTTTCTCATCCGTTGCAGTCCCAATGCCGTTCCAGGAGCAGTAAAGCAATTGAGATTGCTTTTGACTTTTAAAGATGATACCTGCACCATTAGCCAGGGGATAAACTTCTCACTCACGATTGGAAATAACCCTGTAGGAATTGCTGAAACTGAAAAAGAACATCAGACACAATCAATGGTCAGGGTATTAAAAAATCCTGCAAAGGGTCTGATTGAATTTGAATTTAGTCTGCAACCTGATAATGATGGAGTGTTGAGTGTGTATGATGCAAGTGGAAGAATGGTCAAGAGGTTTGAAAAACCCGGGCAAAGGATTGTATGGAATGGCATTGACCAGGCAGGTATGAAGATTGAATCAGGGGTTTATTTTTACATCTACAAGACTAAAGATCGTGTGAAAACAGGAAAGTTTATTCTGATTGCAGATTAAAAAATAGTTAA
>JBBINQ010000026.1:0-29347 GCA_037443805.1 Caldifarciminota bacterium
ATTTTGGATTTTTGGACTTTTTCTTTTAGGTATTTAGGTATTTACTAAGAAAGGAGGATTTCTTGAAGGGTTATAGAATGCACTTACTTGTCTGTGCTGGAACAGGGTGCGTTGCAGGTGGTTCTTATGAAATAAGAGAGGCATTGATAAAAGAGATAAATAAACGGAAACTACAGGACGAAATAGCAGTAATTTCAACTGGCTGTAATGGTTTCTGCGAAAGAGGTCCCATCGTAGTTGTTCAGCCTGATGGTATATTCTATCAGAGACTTAAAAAAGAGGATATACCTTTTCTGGTTGAAGAACATCTATTAAAAGGAAGACCGGTTAAAAAATTGATGTATACACCACCAGCAGAAGCAATGCCTGTTCCGAGAATGTCAGATATTGGATTTTTCAAGCTTCAAAGGTTGATTGTTCTACGCAATCGCGGCAGGATAGACCCTGAAAACATTGATGAATATATTGCCTTTGATGGTTATAAAGCACTGGAAAAGGCATTAACCAGAATGACCCCAGAAGAAATCATCAATGAAATAAAAAAATCAGGACTGCGTGGCAGAGGTGGTGCAGGTTTCCCTACAGGTTTGAAATGGGAAAGATGCAGGCAACAACCAGGCGATGGTAAATATATTATCTGCAATGGTGATGAAGGAGACCCTGGTGCTTTTATGGACCGGAGTGTTCTTGAGGCAGACCCACACGCAGTGATTGAAGGTATGATTATCGGAGCAAAGGCAATAGGCGCTAAAAAAGGATACATCTATGTTAGAACCGAATATCCGCTTGCATTGAAAAGAATAAAGATTGCGATTGACCAGGCAAGAAAATATGGACTTTTGGGTAAGGATATCCTAGGCACGGGATTTGATTTTGATATTGAGGTCTCAAGGGGCGCAGGTGCATTCGTCTCTGGAGAAGAAACAGCACTCATTGCTGCAATAGAAGGAAGGATTGGTGTTCCAAAACAGCGTCCACCCTACCCTGTTCAAAGGGGTTTATGGAAAAAGCCGACTGTAATCAACAATGTTGAAACCTGGGCAAATGTGCCGCAGATTATTGATAAAGGTGCTAAATGGTTTGCGTCAATCGGCACAGAGACAAGCAAAGGAACAAAAATATTCTCACTCGTTGGTAAGATAAATAATACCGGCCTTGTAGAAGTGCCTATGGGGATTAAGCTAAAGGATATAATATACGAGATTGGTGGTGGCATTCCAAAAAATAAAAAATTCAAGGCAGTCCAGACCGGTGGACCTTCTGGTGGTTGTATCCCAGAAAAACTTCTTAATTTAACCATTGATTATGAAACTCTGAAACAGGCCGGTTCAATGATGGGCTCAGGCGGTATGATTGTGATGGATGAAGATACCTGTATGGTTGATGTGGCAAAGTATTTTATGAACTTCTTAAGGGATGAATCCTGTGGCAAGTGTTTATCCTGCAGAGAGGGCACGCAAAGAATGTGGGAAATTCTTGGTAAGATTACTGATGGTGAAGGAACAATGGAAGACCTTGAGGTCCTTGAAGAACTTGCATACGCAGTAAAAGATGCCTCAATGTGCGGATTGGGCCAGACCGCAGCAAATCCGGTTCTTTCTACATTGAGATACTTTAAAGACGAATACATCGCCCATATAAAAGAGAAGAAATGCCCAGCAAAAGTTTGCAAGCCTTTAATCAAATACTCAATCCTCCCAGAAAAATGCACTGGATGTATGGCTTGCCTCAAGGTTTGCCCGGCAAACGCAATTACAGGTAAGAGGAAAGAGGTTCACATTATTGATGCGAATAAATGCACCAAATGCGGCTCCTGTTTACAGGTATGCCGTTTTGAAGCAGTATTAGTTCAGTAAAGGAGTAAAAAATGATAACATTTAAACTGAATGGACTTGAAGTTCAGGCCGAAGAAGGCACGACATTGCTTGAAGCCTGTAAATTCTATGGTATTGAAATTCCTACGCTCTGTTATTATGAAGGGCTTACACCCTATGGTGGTTGCCGACTCTGTCTGGTAGAGATTGGCGAAGGTCCCAATGCAAAACTTGTAAGTTCCTGCACCTATCCGGTTGAAGAAGGGCTCGTTGTGAGAACGAATACAAAAAGGGTCATCAATGCACGAAAGATGATGATAGAACTGCTTTTATCAATCTGTCCCCAATCAAAGGTTATTCAGGACCTGGCATCAAAGTTCAATGTGACAAAGGTTCGTTTTAAGGTTCGCAATGACGACTGCGTGCTCTGTGGTCTGTGTGTTCGTATGTGCAAGGAGCAGATGCAATCGGGTGCAATCAGTTTTGTAGAAAGAGGATATAAGAAAAAAATTGCAACACCGTTCAATATTCGTTCAGAAGTTTGTAGATTATGCGGTGGATGTATCTATATCTGCCCGGCGTGCCAGTTGAGGTGTCAGGGGCCAGAGCCACCAACCGATGTGTGCAATGCCTGTTTGACTCTTGAACCCACCTGTATTGAACAATATGAGGATTATCAATGCTGGATGGGAACAACTGGCGATTGTGGAACATGTGTCAGAGAAGAAAAAAAGAAATGAGGTAAGGGTTATAGGTTACGATGCCCGTATCGTCAAAGGTCTATAGGTAAAGTGGAAAATAGAAAACGTATAACAAGTTTTAGGGATTTGGAAGTCTATCAAAATACCTATAATGCTTGCATTGAGGTAATAACAAAAATAGTTTCTAAACTTCCTGAAAGTGAAAAATACGATTTGAAAAACCAACTATCACGTTCGTGCAAGGCGATTCCTCGTTTAATTGCTGAAGGTTATGCAAAAAGACACCAAAAGTCAGGCTTTCAGAAGTATCTTGACGATGCGATGGCGGAATGTAATGAGACAGTGGTAAGTCTTTCACAATGCCGAGATCTTTACGGAAACTTAATTGATGTCCAATTATGCGAGAATCTGATTAATATCTATGACAAATCAGGCCGTCAGCTTTATAACTTAGCGACAGCCTGGAATAAATTTAAGAAAATTAAAAACGGCAAGAGGTAACGATGCCCATTTCTTTAATCGTTGAAAGATTACGGCTTAAAAAATTAGCAACAAAAGTTACCTTTGTTAACGAAACCGCGTCGTTAACTGTGTCCCTTAACCGTAACCTTTTTAGACGAAACAGGCTTCGTAACCATTTACCGTTTGACCCTATACTTTAAAACAAGGAAAGGAGATAAAATGGGTTCTTTATCAAAAATAAATGCATCAGCAGCAACATTAACAAAAAATAGAACTGAAGATTCAATCGTCTCGCTCAGCGGGATGTGTGTAACCTGTGTTGATGGCTGTATCGGTATGTGTGAAATAGGAAAATCCGCATACCGGGGTCATGAAGTGCTCTATCCACAACCATTCGGCATCATCACGGCTGCATCTGAAAAGAATTATCCGGTTGATTATTCGCATTTTAATATTATGGGAACCGCAGTAGGTGCCCATGGTATTGAGCCTGACCCGGATAAGGCAATCTTCCCCAATGTTAACATTGAGCAGAGAATTGGTCATGATAAAGGAATAAAAGTGAGATTTCCTGCCGTAGTTCCGGGCCTCGGTTCAACAAATGTCGCTAAAAATAACTGGGATGGCATTGCAATTGGTGCGGCAATCTCTGGTATTATAATGACGATTGGCGAGAATGTCGCAGCGATGGATATGGAATCAGAAATAAAAAATGGAAAAGTTGTAAAGGCGCCTGATTTAGACTACCGGGTAAAAGCCTACAAACAATGGCAGCGTGATGGATACGGCACAATTGTAGTTCAGGCAAATGTTGAAGATACAAGACTTGGAGTCCAGGAATATGCGATTCAGAAATTGGGTGTTGAGGCAGTAGAATTAAAATGGGGACAGGGTGCAAAGGATATTGGTGGTGAAGTTAAAATAAAAGATTTGAAAAAGGCACAGGAATTACGGCGCAGAGGTTATGTAGTATTACCTGACCCACTTGATGAGAATGTGATTAAGGCATTTGAAAAACGGGCATTCTCAGAGTTTGAAAGGCATTCACGGATTGGTATGGTGGAACTTGATTCATTTGTTCAAAGGGTTGAGGAATTGCGCAATGCAGGTGCAAAGTATGTATTCTTAAAGACTGGTGCTTATCGTCCAGCAGACCTTGCCAGGGCAGTCAAGTATGCTTCAATCGCAAAGATAGATTTACTTACAGTTGATGGTGCTGGTGGTGGGACTGGTATGAGCCCCTGGCATATGATGAATGAATGGGGCGTCCCACCTGTAGAACTCCATTCACTCACTTATTTCTATGCGGATAAATTGGCTAAGAAGGGTGAATATGTCCCAGCCATTGCATTTGCTGGTGGTATTGCATTTGAGGACCAGATATTCAAAGCACTGGCTCTTGGTGCTCCTTATGTAAAACTTGTGGGAATGGCACGTTCTATAGTCTGCGCTGCAATGGTAGGTAAAACTATTGGCAAAAAGATTGAAGAAGAAGAAATTCCAGTATTTGTTGAGAGATTCGGAAATCAAAAAGAAGAGATATTTGTAACTGCTTCAGCACTAAAACGCGAGCTGGGTAAAGATTTTGACAAACTTTCAACTGGTGCACTTGGTGTTTATACATATATTGAGAGATTGGCACAGGGCTTACGCCAGTTGATGTGCGGTAATCGGAAATTCTCCCTTGATTATATTACACGCGATGACATTGCAGCACTCACAAAAGACGCAGCAAATATTTCCGGAATTCCTTATATTACAGAAGTAGATAAAGAAGAGGTAGAAAAGATACTTAAGGGATAAGGGTATAAAGGACTATGGTTACGATGCCCGTATCGTTGAAAAAGGCTACGTCTTTTACCATTTAACGATTGACGATACGGGCATCATAACCCATTACCCACAAACTATTCTTTAGAAGGAGGCTTTATGGCTAAATTCTCAGTCGCAGAGATGGCAAGAAGACAAATAGAAAGAGCGGCAAAAGCGATGAATCTGCCTGAATCATTACAAAAGATTTTTATGTGTCCAAAGCGTATGTTAAGGGTCACCTTCCCTATTCAAATGGATGATGGAACAATTCAATGTTTTACTGGCTATAGATGCCAGTATAATGATGCCCGCGGACCAACAAAAGGGGGTGTACGTTACCATCCTGATGTCACTGAAGATGAGGTAATAGCCCTTGCTGCCTGGATGACCTGGAAATGCGCACTTGTGGACCTACCTTATGGCGGTGCAAAAGGTGGTGTGATTTGTGACCCGATGAAATTGTCTGAAAGGGAACTTGAAAAGATTACCAGACGTTATACTGCAGAGATTATGCCTGTTTTAGGACCCCATATTGATATTCCCGCACCTGATGTATTTACTACATCAAAGACCATGGCATGGATGATGGATACATTCAGTATGATGACCGGTCACACCGAACCTGCAGTAGTAACTGGAAAACCAGAAGTTTTGGGCGGTTCAAAAGGAAGAAAAGAAGCAACAGGCAGGGGTGTTTATATTACTACAAGAGAGTTATACAAGAAACTTGGAAAATCACTGAAGGATGCAAAAGTATTGGTTCAGGGATTTGGCAATGTTGGTAGTTACGCTGCATATTTTCTTTCACAGGATGGTGCTAAAATCATTGGTGTTTCTGATTCATCAACAGGTATAATTGATAAAAATGGATTTGATGTTAAAGATTTGATGGAATGTGTAGAAAAGCATAAACTGCTGGAGCCTTATACAAAAGGCAAAAAAGTATCAAGGGATGAAATTCTTTATCAGGAGGCAGATATATTAATTCCCGCAGCATTGGAAAATCAGATACGCGAGGATAATGCGGATAAGATAAAAGTGAAAGTTATAGTTGAAGGAGCAAACGGTCCGACAACACCTGAGGCTGATGAAATACTTGAGAAAAAAGGTATCTATGTGGTTCCTGATATACTTGCTAATTCAGGTGGTGTTATCGTTAGCCACTTTGAATGGGTTCAGGCATTGGCTGGATTGTATTGGGAAGAGAAAGAGGTCAATGATAGACTTGAAAATAAGTTAATAAAGACCTTTAACGAAGTCTGGGAACTTACCCAAAAAACAAAGGTTTCATTGCGAACTGCTGCTTATATTGTTGCCTTGCAGAGGGTTGCAGAGGTATATAAATACAGAGGGATATTCCCGTAATAGATTTTAAGAAATGATTTAATTTTGTTGAAGATAAACTAAACAGAGCGGAATGTAGTGTAGGGCTTTATGCCCGAAGCACGAAAAATCCGTTTGTCGGTTCACGGTTGCGAAAAGCGTTTCGGTTTCGTTTTTTTGTTCAGCGACAGACGATACCATTTGACAAAACGCATCTCTAAACCGAAAAACGCTTAACGATTTTCAGGGAGAGGTATCTCCCCTAAATTAGAATATATCTATTTTTCTTGCCAGAACTGCTTTACCCCGGTAATCAGGAAATAGAATGGGAGATTTTCTTGTTGTCTTTATACCCGCTTCCATAAGCATCTTTTTATAGTTTTTAATATGGTTTAAAGTCAACTTACCATGGGTAGGGTTCTTCTTTAAATATTCAGCAGTAGCAATGCCTGCCCTTCTGCCAAAGACCAGGCAATCAAGTGTAGAATTTCCCATCAGCCTGTTCTTACCATGCACACCGCCAGAAACTTCACCTGCAACCCATAAGCCTTCAATATTGGTTCTACCCCAGGGATCGGTTTCAACTCCACCATTTTGATAGTGGAGTGTCGGGAAAACAAGGACCGGGTCTTTACGCATATCAATATCAAATCTTTTATACATCCTGAACATTCCCGGGAATGCTTTTTCTATAGCGCCCTGTCCATTTTTAACATCAATGAGCGGAGTATCAAGCCAGACACCACGCATACCAGTAGGTGTTACAATACCCTTCTCTTTTATATAACATTCTTTGATGAATGCTGATGCTTCTACATCCCTTGGTTCAAGTGGAAATACAAATGCTTCACCATCAATATTTACTGGCTGTGCACCCATTCCACGCAATTTCTCTGTCAACAGAAGACCAACAATCTGCTGGGGAAATGCTGCACCAGTAGGATGGTATTGCACTGTATCAGTGTCTTTGAGTTTTGCTCCGGCTCTATATGCAAGGACAACGCCATCAGCAGTTGCACCATAATGATTTGTAGTAGGAAATCCTCTGATATGTAATCTGCCAAAACCACCTGTGGCAAGAATTGTTGCCTTTGCCTGCACTACCTTGTATTCACCGGTTTCAAGATTATAGAGAATCGCACCAGTAACCCTGTTGCCATCAGTCAATAATTCAATGACCGGCGAAAACTCAAGATATGGAATATTCCTGCACCTGAACTCATCTCTCAAAACCCTCAATTCTTCAAGTCCAGTATAATCCCTACAGGCATGCATCCTTAATCTTGAACCACCACCAAATGCCTTTTCTACAAAACTACCATCTTTTTCCCTATCCAGTATTGCACCGAGCTTGCAGAGCCATTCCATCACAAAAGGTGCATCATTAACAAGTGCCTCAACTACTTCTGGTTTATTCGCAAAATGACCACCGCCGATTGTATCAAGGTAATGAATTGCCGGAGAGTCATTTTCTCTATCTGCTGCCTGTGTTCCACCTTCAGCCATCATTGAGTTTGAATCACCATGCCTTAATTTATTCACTAATAATATATTTTCCGTTTTTACCCCACTATCATTCGCCAGTAAAGCGGCAGATGTTCCAGCGAGTCCACCACCGATTATTAAAAGGTCAACTTTATAATCAGGGTTTGAAATATTAACTTCATCTTCTTCAATTAATGGATTTGCCTCTAATAAATCTGCTACTTCATTTGGTGCCAGTTCGCCTTTGTTTGGACCAATTGAGATTGCTCGCTTTCCACCGGGTGCATAATCGGGGTGGCATAATTTTAATAATTCCTGCCTTTCTTCCATACTCATTGCTTTAGGTGTGAAATCTTTACGCTGTTGCCTTGTTTTATTGACCACATCAATGAGCTTACGCATATATTCTGGATAGCCACCAATAAATTTTAATTCTGCCATTTTACCTCCTATTCCTTTTCAATATCACGGGCAGCATAAACTTTCTTCAATTCATCAAGCGGCATGGTCTTGAGTTTTTTGATTTCATTCTCAAATTTTCCCTGTTTAATTTCATCAAGCCTTTTTGTGAGATGTTCAGGTAATGCCAACTGGTATTTGCCATAAAGTCTTCGGGCAAACTGGGCATAATTATATTGAGCAAGTTCTGCCGGACATCTAATCGCACATAAACCGCATTGAATGCAATCAAAAGAAATCTCTGCCATCTTTTCAGTATCTCCCCTCTTGCCACAGGCAATATATTCCATCACATCAATATCCTGGGGGCACGCCTTGGTGCAGGAGTTACAGCCAAGACATTTTAATATCTCGGGATAAACTTTTAAAAATGCCTCAATACCAGGTCTTAGTTGACTGATATCATAATTTGCCCTCTGGGCTGGAGTAAAAGGTATTTGAACAAGATACATTCCATCTTCTGCCCTGGTCTGGCAGGCAAGTGCTGTTTTTAAACGATAATCTCCTTCAATCCTATAGACTGTTGTGCAGGCACCACAGAATCCTGCCCGGCAACCACAACTGCGAATAAATCTATAACCTGCAAACTCCATTGCCTGCATTATGGTCAAACCCGCAGGAACACGATATTTTTTCCCCATTATTGAAATATTGATCCAGTATTCAATATCCTTTTCATCAATACCGGTCACAACCGATTTATTCGCTTCAGCAATTTTATCCATAATATTTTTATCTTCTGCCATTTAAAAAACCTCCTTCTTAACAAATGGTGTAAAGGTTAAGATTTAGATGCTGGTTTTTTTGGTTAAATGGTAATTGGTGAATGGTTAAATATTTAACCAAGAAAGTCCAGCCTCTCAACCCCAACCCAATCACCATAATATTCAGTATTTGCTATCAGTTTCCATTATACTCAAAAATCTTCTCCTGTCAACTGTTGACTTCACATTAGAATTAAATATAATTGGCTATGAAAAAAAATAAACTTATTGCTAAATTTTTACTCTCTACTCTCTATTTGCTACTATCTACTCTTTTTGTCTTTGCCCAGGAAACAGGCGAAGTTGGAGTTGCAGGTCTTGAAAAACCAATAATCTCTGAAGAATATATTCTGATGCCAGGGGACACGGTTTTGATTACTATTGTTGGAGCAACCAATTATTCGTATATCACGGGCATTACATATGAAGGTAAAATTACTATTAATATGCCAGTGGGTTCTCTGCCCACTGCCCAGGGAGTATATGTGCCCAAATATGATGTAGTCGCAGCAGTTCCTGTTTACGGTTTAAATTTGAAAACCTGCACCGATTCTCTAAATAAAGTCTTTTCTCAGTATTTCCGAAATATTAATGTCGGTGTTACTCTCTTAGGAATGCGCACATTCATTGTTTTTGTTGCGGGTGAGGTAAAGAATCCTGGAAGTATCAGGGCATATCCGATTGACCGTGTTTCAGAAATCATAAAAAGGGCAGGAGGCACAACATCAATCGGTTCTCGCTCTAAAATTGAATTAAAGCGAGGAAATGAACTATATAAAACAGTAAATCTTGAAGAATTTGAACGAACCGGTAATATTACAGATAATCCTTATGTCCAGGATGGCGATGTTATATATGTTCCAAAAATGGAAAAATCTGTCATTGTTAAAGGTGCAGTATTTGGCAAAATGGGTTACGAACTTAGAGTATCGCAACTTACTGCTGCAATGGAACGTACGAGTGAAGGACTTTATGAATTGAATCCGGGCGATAAGGTTTCAGATTTAATTGATAAAGCAGGTGGTGTTACACCCTGGGCAGATTTAAGGAATATTTATGTGCAGAGGGGTGATAAAAGGATAGATATTGATTTTCAGACCATACTTGCCAATAGTGATAGTGAAGCAAATATCGAATTGCAGGACAAAGATGTCATTGTTATCCCTTCAGTAAATGCTATAGTCTATGTTCAGGGACAGGTAGTAAATCCTGGCGCATTTCCATTTCAACCCAATCTCAAGGCGAGTGATTATATTGGACTTGCTGGTGGACCACTTGCTGAGGCAAATATGTCTGGTGCATATATTGTTCGTGGAAAAAAGAAACTTTCTGTGAAAAAAGACCCAATTATTGAAGAAGGAGACAGAATTTTTGTTCCCAGGCAGGTCTTCAAGTTCTGGCAGGACTATGTGGAGATTGGTTCAGTAGCAGTTTCAATTTTGATTTCTTATCTTACTTTAAGGGCAGCGACAAAATAAAAATGCCTAAAGATTAAAAAATGCCTAAATACCTAAATTACCTAAATGCCTAAAGATAAGAAAATGCCTAAATACCTAAATTACCTAAATGCCTAAAATTTTTATAATGAAAAAACCAAATCAAATAACAAATGACGATACGGGCTTCGTTGCCGTATAACTATGAACCATATTTTAGGAGGTTTTATGCAAATAACTTTTCTTTTATTTATGGTAGAAACCAATCAGGCAGGCAGTGTGCAAATATTTAATACTGCCCGTCTGAATGTGCTCATTGCGTTAATTATATATGCTATTTTACTGCTCTGGTTTATTTACCATGCGCGCAAGGGCAAAGAACTATTTATCCGAAAGATAAGTGGTCTTGATGCAGTAGAAGAAGCAGTAGGCAGGGCAACAGAAATGGGAAAGCCAATACTTTATGTGCCCGGGCTTGCTACGATTGATGTTATTTCCACGATTGCCTCAATGAATATTCTATCCCAGGTTGCAAAAAAGACTGCTGAATATAATACTACACTCCTTGTTCCCAATCGTGACCCGGTAGTATACACAGTTGCAAGAGAGGTTGTAAAAGAGGCATATACAGATGCAGGCAGACCCGATGCATTTAATGCAGATAATATCTATTTTTTAACCCAGGACCAATTTGGTTATACCTCAGCAGTGTGCGGAACAATGGTGCGGGATAAACCAGCAACCAATCTCTTTGTTGGATACTTCTGGGCAGAATCACTCGTTCTTGCTGAAACTGGTGCCGCAACCGGGGCAATTCAGATTGCTGGAACTGACTCTATATTTCAGTTACCTTTCTTCATTGTTGCCTGTGATTATACATTGATCGGAGAAGAATTGTATGCTGCTTCAGCATACCTTTCACGTGAACCATTGCTCTTAGGTTCATTAAAAGGTCAAGACTGGGGTAAAATGGTTATTCTCGGTGTTTTATTGTTAAGCTCACTTCTTGCTCTTCTTGGCTGGCAAAAGGTCGTTTCGTTGTTTAATATAGGCTAATTAAAATGCCTAAACTCCCTAAATACCTAAACACCTAAATTGTGGAGGAAAAATGAAGAAACAGATTCCTTTATATATCTGTATGTTGATGGGTGTAGTAATGATTGTCCAATTTTTTATAGGTCATCCCGTGAGTATCCAGGCAAATGAACACATAAATCGTTGGGTCATTGTTGTTTCAGCATTCGCAATCATTCTTGGAATAGGTAGTCTTATTGACCATCATACAGATAGAATCAAAAGAAAGAATGAAGGATGGCCATTCAGTATTATTACCCTGCTCGGTCTCGCATTTATGACTATAATTGGGTTATTTGGTGGAATTAAAAGCGGAACATTATTTATGACTGTGTATTCCAATGTAATTTTACCACTTGGTGCATCAATGTTTGCAATCTTAGCATTCTATATGGCATCAGCAGCATATCGTGCCTTCCGCGCAAAAACGACTGAGGCAACATTATTATTAATTGCTGCATTTGTGGTAATGCTTGGTATGGTTCCTTTTGGCTATTTTATTTCTCCAAAACTTTCAGAATTTGCTGAATGGCTACTTAAGGTTCCTAATATGGCGGCAAAAAGAGGGATTATGTTTGGCGTGGCATTAGGTGGAGTATCAACTGCGTTAAAGATAATCTTAGGTATTGAAAGGTCATGGCTTGGAGGTAAATAATGAAGATACCAGAAATACTTTCAAAGATTCCCCGGCAGATAATTTATTTGATTATGGCACTTGCCATAATCATACCTCTTATTGTTCCTATTGGTATGCCGATTAATGTAAAGCCACAAACTAAAAAATTGGTTGATGCTATTGAGTCATTACCCGAAGATGCTAAACCAGTTCTTGTCTCCTGTGATTTTGACCCGCAGTCAATGCCTGAATTATATCCGATGCTTGAGGCATTATTGAATCACTTATTTGCAAAAAACATAAAAGTGCTGGTGATGGCACTCTGGCCACAAGGTGCGGGTATGGCAGATATGGCATTGAGCACAATCCCCAGGACATATAATAAAGAATATGGCAAAGACTATGTATTCCTCGGTTATAAAGCAGGAGCAGCAGCAGTAGTTTTAGGTATTGGTGACAAATTGAAAAATGTATTTCCTGCAGATTATTATAATACGCCGCTTGATTCATTGCCACTTACTGCGAATTTAACCAATTATAATGATATTAGTCTTGTTGTCAGTCTTTCTGCAGGCGACCCAGGATATAGAACCTGGCTTTTTTATGGACAGTCCAAATTCGGATTTAAATTAGGAACTGGTGTTACTGCGGTCTCTGCAGCAGATACATATCCATATCTTGGAAGTGGTCAATTAGTGGGTGTTTTTGCAGGTATGATGGGCGCTGCTGAATATGAAACTGCGTTACAAAAAACTGGATATAAGTTAACTAACAGAACCGCAACTAAAGCCATGGATGCCCAGTCCTTGGGACACTTTTTTATAATGGTCTTTATCATAATAGGCAATATTGGTTTCTTGCTTTTAAGGAGGTCAAAATGAATATCTCCACTGATATTTTAGTCTGGATTTCTTCGCTACTCACACTCTGCATTTTTTCTTTTATCTTCAGGGACAATCCATTCTACAGATTTGCTGAGCATTTATTCGTAGGAACTTCTGCTGGCTATCTCATTGCTCTTTCTTATCACAATGTCGTGTATCCCAATCTCATTGTGCCCTTATTCAAAGAAGCGCAGTTCATCTATGTTATTCCGCTCATCTTAGGAATCCTTTATATAACGAGATTTATTCCTCAAATCTCCTGGCTTGTTAGAATTCCAATTGCATTTTTATTAGGCTGGGGCTCAGGTGTAGTTATTCCAGCTGCATTGCAGACCGATGTAATAAAACAGATACAGGGAACAATGCTCACACGCGAATTATTTACACGCTGGGACAATGGGCTCTGGGCAATCTTGATTCTTCTCGGCGTTGTTGCTACATTGATTTTCTTTTTCTTCTCACGGGAGCGAAAAGGCATTATAAAACCAATTGCTAATCTTGGTATTATCTTTATTATGCTCGGTTTTGGCGCATCGTTCGGTTATACTGTAATGGCGAGAATTAGCCTGTTGATTGGGAGATTTCAATTTCTTTTGGGACCGTGGCTGGGAATAATAAAATAAATGCCTAAAAGTCCAAAATACCTAAAGAAAATGCCTAAAAGTCCAAAATGCCTAAATGCCTAAAAATAAATGCCTAAAAGAATAAGATGTCGTTTTGATTAAATGGTTTTTATTTAGTTATATAATTTGTCTGATACTTTTGACAAGTTCAATTGCATTGCTATATTTACCAATTGTTATAACATAAAAACCATCTACAAAATCTTTTACTTGTTTGACCATATGAAGGAGCATCTCGGATTCATTTTTTACTTCTATATTTGTTATATACTCATACGGAATTCCTAAAAATTTCATTAATGAAAATGCCCTTTTTTTGGTGTATAAAAAAGAAAGCCCGGCAATAATCTTGGTTCCTTTGTGTTGATTACGAAAGTTTTTTATAATCTCAATAAATCTATCTGGTTGAAAAACTGGTTGGGTAAAAAAGACCTCTGCCCCACACCGACACTTTTCACCTATTTTTATAAACTCACCCTGAATATTTGGAACATTAGGGTTAAAACTTGTGCACAAACAAAAGTCTATTGGTGCAATTGTCATACGTGCTGAAGTTAAACCCTGTCGGAGATTTTTTGCAACTTCAAGTAAACGAACAGAATTCAATTCAAACATACTCCTTCCTTCAACTGGTGAATCACCAGTAACACAAAGAATATTCTCTATACCAAGAGCCTTTGCACCAAGCAGCTGGCTTTCAAACGATAAAAGTGTAAGATGGCGCGCCACAAAATGTGGTATTGTTTCTATTTCAAGTTTTTCTTGAAGAATATGGGCGAAACTGACAGAATCTGGTCTAAGTTTGCCCAATGGATTAGAAGGTATATTAAGTGCATCAACATAACCTCTAAATGGTTCAAGTTCCTTTAAAAGATTTGAATAATCTGCTGAAACAGGCAGGAGAACTTCAAGCGTGATTATCTTTTTATTTTTGAGTCTATCTCTGAGCATGTTCAATTTTTTCTAATATTTTTAAACCATCAAAGGCATTCTGCACTGCTGCATATGCACCAATCATCTTTGCAAATTTATCACTCACATTCGGACCACCAATAATCACAGGAATATTGATTTTGTTCGTTTTGAATAATTTAACTACATTACCCATTTCTGGCATTGTTGTAGTTAACAGCGCACTTAATCCAACTGCAATTGGACTATATTTTTTTACTGCCTTTACAATCGCTTCACCCGGCACATCTTTTCCTAAGTCAATCACTTCATAGCCCGCAGATTCAAAAACCATGCCTGCTATATTTTTACCAATATCATGAATATCACCTTTTACTGTTGCTAAGATTATCTTTCCTTTTTTTGTTTTGCTCGTAAAGTATTTTTTCAATAAATCAAGGACTGCCTTTGCTGTGTCTGCTGCCTTTAAAAGGTCTGGTATAAAGAATTTACCTTCTTCATAATTTTTTCCCACTTTTTTCATTGCAGTTGCAATATAATTATCAATAATTGTCTGCGGTGATATTTTTTTTGCAAGCAATCTTTCTGTCAGTTCTATTGTACGATTTGTATCTCCATTAATAATCAAATCTACTAAATTATCTTTGCCAGTATCTTTTTTTCTGATTTCTGTATCATTAACTGACAACATTTTTGCAAAATTCAGGTATTCAATACTCTTTTTATGAAACAATGCCTCTGCTCCTTTGACCGCTGCCAATAAAGCATTATCCATTGGATTAACAATTGCAAAATCAAGGCCTGCCCTGATTGCGTTTGCAACCAATACACTATTTAAAATAGTCCTCTGAGGCATTCCAAACGAGACATTAGAGATACCAAGAACTGTTCTATATCCCATTTTGTTTAGTATGGCAACCGTGTTCAAAGTATGCTCAATCTGCTCTGGTTCTGTAGCAGCAGAAAAGACTAAAGGATCAAAGATTATATGATCAGTGGGAAATCTTACTTTTTTTGCAATTTTCAGAGCAAGTTTAACATTGTTGAGCCGTGCTTCAACATTTTTAGGAATACTTTTACCAATAAGTGAAATAACTACCTTAAAACCGAATCTTTTCACAAGAGGTAGCCATCTTAATAATTCTTTTTTCCTTGCTGGAACAGAATTCAATACACCAACCCCAGGATAAAATTTAAGCACAGACTCTGCAGCCTTAAAATTTTGTGTATCAATAAAAACCGGGAGGTTGCTTGACATTATGACTTCAGACATACCATTTTTTAGTGTTTCCATTTCATCCATACCTGGAACAAAGGCATTTACATCAAGGCAATGTGCACCACTATTTTCCTGTTGTATTGCCTCCTGTGCGTAGATTTTAAAATCGTTTGCCTGGATACTCTCTTTAATCTTTTTTCTACCTGAAGGGTTGAGCCTCTCCCCCACAATTATCAAGGAACCTTTTTCCAGTTTTATTATCTTTTTTGGCGAAGCAAGATAAAATTCTTTTCGGGCAATTCTTTTTGCCGGAGCAACTTTTTTCTCTTTTATCATTTTTATATATTCTGGTGTGGTTCCACAACATCCACCAATAATTTTAGCACCTGCCAGCACAAAATCTTTAAAATAGTTAGCCAGCTCTTTATCAGAGATTGTATGAGTTATTCTATTCTTTTCTATCTTTATTTGTCCTGCATTAGGTTTTGCAATTAAAGGCAAGTTCGTAACCTGTGCCATTTTTCTGATTATTTCTATTGCTACTTCTGGCGATGTGCAATTGACACCAATCGCCTTTGCTCCAAGTTTTTCAAATGTGATGGCAATAGATTCTGGTATTTCACCAAACAATGTTCTACCATTTTCCTGAAACGAAAAACTTACCAGTATATCATCTGTATAATTTTTTGCTGCAAGGAACGCTGCTTTTGCCTCAATAATTGAATTGAATGTTTCAATCAAGAAAATTTTTAAATTTGATTTATAAAAGGTTTTAAAAATTTCAAGATATATTCTATAAACTTCATTAAAATCACCATCACCATAAGGTTTTATTAAAATTCCACTGGGTCCCACATCCCCGAACACATATCCTTTTTTTCCTGCGGCACGACGGGCAATCTTTATTCCTGCACGAATAATTTTTTTATATTGGTTATTTTTAAAATTCAATGGATTGGCACTGAATGTATTGGTAAGAATAGCGTTACTGCCCGCATTAATATAGGATTTTTGTAATCCATAAACTGCAGCAGGATTCTTTACATTCAAACTTGCTGGTGATTCACCAGGTTCAAGCCCTTTATCAAAAAGATTTGTCCCAGTAGCACCATCAAGATAAATAATTTTTTTGTTTAACAAATACTCTAATAATTTCATATTGCTATTTTATCTAATTTGATTTGAATGTCAATAATACTATATCATTGACACCATTTATAATATCAATATAATGAAAAAATGGCAGATATAACTAAGGGCGTGCGCTCATTCACCCTGGGCACAGCCATCAGCAGGGTTACCGGCCTATTTCGCGAGATGGTCTTTGCCTTTCTCTATGGCGCAAATACTGCTACGGATGCTTTTCAGGCTTCATTCAGGCTCCTTGACCTCTTAAGAGACCTCTTTGCCGAAACAACCCTTTCGTCAGCAATCATTCCCATACTGACCGAAGAAAAGGCTAAAGGAAAGCACAAACAGAATTTACTCGCCAGTAATATCTTTAATTTACTCTTCATTGCCGTGGGTATTATTACACTGGTCTGTATCATTCTTGCCCCATATCTCGTGCGCATCATTGCCTTTGGTTTTGTTAACATTCCAGGTAAACTTGACCTGACTGCGCGACTTGCCGTAATAATTTTACCATTTTTATTATTTATTGCCTTTGCTGCCTGGGCAATGAGTTATTTAAATACAGAAAATAGATTTTTCATTCCGGCAGTTGCTCCTGCCTGGTTCAATGTATTTTCAATCCTTGTGCCAATTTTGCTTTATACCTATCTTTTAAACCGCGGGATAGACCCCATATTTGGTATGGCTTATGGTGTTCTTGTGGGTGGTATAATGCAATTTTTTATCCAGGTACCGGCGTTAATGAAAAATGGCTTCCGATACTCTTTCTATTTTAATTTAAAAGACCCGGCATTACAAAAAGTCATACTACTATTTTTACCTGTTGCAATTGGACTCGCTGGTTCAAGAATAAATGTTATGGTAGATACAATAATGGTCTCTTTTTTAGAAGAGAGGAGTATTACCTGGCTCCATTATGCATTCAGAATTATGCACTTACCAATGGGTTTATTTGGAATTGCAGTAGGTGCAGTAGCATTGCCATCGCTATCAAAACTCGTGGTGGAAAATAATTTTGTGGAATTGCGTAAAACCGTGACCGAATCGTTAAAGCTTGTATTTTTACTAACAATATTCAGTTCGGTTTTTATTATATTTTTTTCCCACCCACTTACAGAAATTATTTATCAGCGTGGCAGGTTTAATACCTTTGATACTACTGCTACTGCATCAGCATTAATTTTTTATGTCATCGGCGTCCCATTTGCATCTGGCTTGCGTAATGTTGCTGCTGCATTTTATGCACTTAAGGATTCAAAAACACCAATGTATGTGAGCCTTGCAATGGTTGGTGTAAATGTTATCCTTAACTATGTTTTAATGAGATTGATGAGCTATCGTGGCATTGCCCTTGCTACATCCATATCGGCATTTTTAAACTTTGTGATTTTATTGAGAATACTGCCAGGTAAAATTGGCAGCATTGGAATAAAGGATTTAGTAAAATATATTATATTGATAATTATCATTGGAATAATAAGCAGTTTAACGGGGATTATTTTATTTAACTATCTTGTAAAATTTTTATTATGTGGGTTATTTATTAAAATAATAATTTTTATTGCGATTACTTTTTTGGTAATTCTTATTTTTTATCTGCTGTGTAGACTACTCAAAATAAATGATGCGGTAAAATTTTTCAATCGTTTCTTTAAACGCTGAACCTATGGAGTAAAAATTATTTCTAACAGGTGGGCATTGGCAAACTGAGTATAGATGAATGAATAACCAATTTCATACTCATCAAAAGATATTGTTAAACCACCAGAAAAATTAACATCAGCAAAAGAGAGCCTTTCCACATATTTTTTTGGTGCAAGGTATTTCATTCCGCAGAAGATTTTAAGATTATCATATTTATATAAAAATCCACTGCTCAATTCAAAATTTAAACCCCGTGCTTCAATAAAAAATGAAAAATCTTCAGGTAATGAAAATTTAATACCAGTGCCAATTACTATGGGAAGGTCTACCTTTTGTAAAAATTCAGCACCTAAATTATCAATCCTGGCACTGACCCCAATGTTTTTAAAATCAAGAAATGAAGTGATGCCTCCGGCAATACCAGTATATAGCACTGAGTCAACCCGCGATTGAAAATTTTTTAAATTCAGACCAAAACTTCCAGCTCTTCGCGCAATCGCTATAACTAAATCATAAGGAGCAAATTGGTGCGTTGGGAATCCATATTCATCATAACCCTGTATTATTCCATAATTAAGATAATTGATGCCAAAACCATAACCCTTATATTCCGCTCCCAGACTGAGTAAATTCGTTTCATTAAACCAGCGACTCACAGTAAAATTAAATTTTGTTGTGCGAATTAATGATGGGTTATGAAAAGCAGAGAGTCCTTCATTAATTAAAAGTGTAATACCACCCAAACCATTTGATTGCACACCGGCAGGCAATCTTATGGCATTATCAATATAAATATTTAATATTAAAAATAGCATCATTTTATTACCGCAAGTTTTTCCTGATAATTGTATTGGTGATATTTTGTAAAAATTTGGACATTAACAAAATAAATACCGACATTAAATTTATCAGCGCTTATCATCGTTCCTGATGGATTAAAACTTTCAATTTCATAGACCCTCTGGCCAAGAATATTAGTAACCGTAATTTTGAATTTTTGGAAATCATCAAAGTGTGGTAATTTGACCTGGGCTTGCCTTCTCATAGGATTTGGATAAATCACAACTTTTTTGTATTCAAGCGGACTTATATACCCATCCATAATAATAACCGAAATCGGCAGATGGTCGGAGGCATAATAGAGTGCAGTTGCAATCTCATCAGGCACTGCATAATTTGTGCCACTATTTATTGATTTATTAAAATGCTTACTGTCATTCCCAAAGACAATATATGATTCAACCGGCAAAAATAGTCCAGCAGTATCAAGTAATCCAGGTGAGCAGAGAACAAAATCAAAGCGGTCATCAAGCCCACCAGTAGCGCCCGAATCTTCTAATTTTTCATTCCTTGTGGATTGGGTATGGGCATAGGCATAATTGCGATTTTCGTGCCAGATATCGGGGATTCCCAGTGGGTCGCGTAATCCTCTGGGACTTATCTCAATACTATCCACAAGTTTACAATAAGCAGGTTCGTTGTAGTAAAAATTACAATCACCCATTACCAGATACTCTATATTTTCTGGCAGGGAATCAAGATGAGTTCTCAATATTGATGCCTCCTGCAGTCTTATCAGTTCATATTCTTCGCCAGATTTTAAATGCATAGAAAATATAAATAATTCTTTATTTGACTCTTTTATTTTTATTCGGTAGCGTGCAATATCTCGTAAATCTGTAGGTATATAAACGGCATCAATGAATTCTACTTTAGTGCGACAGTAGAACAAGCCATTATCAGTATCAGGACCATCATTGAATGGCGCAAAAGAAAAATTTGGCGTATTATAATTTAAAACAGAATCCCTGAAGAGTTCCATACCTACCTGACTCTGCATCTCCTGAACTACGAGAATATCTGGTTTCAGGTAATCCATTATCTGACGAAAATATTTCATACGCTGATAACCTGCAGTATTAGGAAAATTTAGAAGATTATAACTTGCAATTTTCAGTTGTGCAGAATAACAAAAACAGCATATTAAAATTCCCAAAATAGATTTTCTGATGAGATAATTTACTAATACATTCTTATTTGCGGGCAACATCAACGATTCTTCCTTCAATATCTTTACTGACTGGTGAATGTTTTTTAATATACTCGGCAATGATATTCCTTAAATAAGTGAATGTTTCCTGTATGTCCTTACCTTCTTTAAATACTACATAATCACCACCACCAGCAGCAAGGAAGGAATTTGTTACGATTAAATATTCTGCATCTCTTTTCAGAGGTTCGCCATTTGCCAGTGTTACCTCCGATATCCTTTCATTAACAGGTTTTTTTGAGTTGTATTTAAATTTAATGCCTGAGACCTGAAAAATGGCATGGTGTCCATTTACTCCGACTTCAAGGACTTTTATTATCTGTTCCCCGGTCATTTTCATCAAGACTGCAGTATTGGAGAGTGCATCCACATTATAACAGTCACGATAAGTAATCTCTCCCTTTTCAATATTCGCCCTTATTCCTCCTGAATTATGGATGGCAATGTCTGCGCCATAATATTCGCGCATTGCATCGGTTATAAGATTACCCATTGTTGATTCTTCAAAACCAGCGCGTGTCAGCTCATTCTTTGCATAACCAATAACTTCATCAAATCCCTTTTTTGTTATCTTTTCCCAGTTCGTTAAAATCATTAAAAGGGCAGTATCCAATTCAATCTCATCAGTCAAAAGGTCAATAAGTTCACCTCCATATTTTTTTATCTTTTTATTTTTTTTATCAATCACTAAATCAAGGAAGCCGATGCTGGTCAAGTGGCTATAATTCTGGCAGATAATTGTATGGTTGATTGAGTCCTCATAAGGTTGCTCAAGGGCAGTAGCACTATGTGAACCAAAAATTACATCAATACCTGCGACATTTTCAGCAAGACGCTTGTCATGGCGTAAACCAATTCCAGTCATAGCAAATACCAGGTCTACGCCCTTTGATTTCAATGTATCTACAAATCTTTTTGCAGTTTCAATCTCCGGTAAGACAGTATGATTTTTAAAGCGTTCAGGTGTAGTCATTCCCTTCATATATTCAGTGAGTAATCCAAATACGCCGATTTTCAATTCACCAAATTCTATGATTGTATAGGGTTTTAGATAATCAACATTTTTTTGCGTTTCCTCATATATAATATTACTACAGATGAATTGTGCATTCGCATTTTTAACAAATTCCTTGAAAACATCAACACCCATATCATAATCATGATTACCAGGAGATAGAAGGTCGTAACCACAGTAATTAAAATAATCTATAACTGCTTTACCCTGAGAAAATTCACCGATGGGTGAACCCACAAACATATCACCAGTATCAAGCAATAAAAAACCATAACCGAGGCTATCTGCCTCTTTTCTTTTTTCTTTAATCAATGTTGCAGCAGCTGCTGCATTTCCGAGGGGTGGCGGAAAATATGAGCTCATCCACCAGGCAGTGCTGGGTAATAGACTTCCTTCTATGTCATTTGTATACAGAATATAAATATGCTCAGGAACATCGGTTGTTAATACATATATCAAAAGGCAAAAAAACATTACAGTTTAAAACCGAAAGAGAGTAAAATATAATTTTGTGTTTCATCAAAAATATATTTATTTTCTATACCCAAACCTCCAAAGTCTGTATTTGCGTAGTCTCTCTTTCCAAATGCATACCCCACATCAAAATAATAATTCCCTGTCTGCCCGCCAAAACCAAGCGTAATGTTTGTGGTCCAGATTGCAGGTTCAACATAGTCGGGAAAGATACAAAAACCATATCGTAAATGGTATTTATAGAGAATCGTATGTTCCACGCCAAATTTATATATTAACAAAGGCTCGTTCCAGAGTTCATAATCAATCTCGGCAATAAATCTGGTGGGAACACGATGAGGTGGTTGATAATAAGCACCAAAATTATGGCAGATAGGAAAATGCACTGCTTCAGTATCACTGGCCACATCTGTTTTATGAACATAATAATAACCAATGCGAAAGTGTGCTGATGGAGCAAAAATCAGACCAAACTTTGTATTATTCCCAGACCAATTGTGTTTTATATTTGTTATAGAATCTTCACCTTGCGGAAAGAGTGTTCTCAAATCCTGCTCTGTTTCGCCAAAAATATACCCCTGTTCCACACCGATATTTATCCCTTTAAAATTGATACCGACAAGTGGTGCAATAGAGTTAAGGGAACCTGCGTAGAGATTATCCACAGTTTTGATAATCTGATAAAAATCGTCACGATAATCATAATGGTAATGATAATTGAAATCCTGATAGCGATAATATCTTACACCAAATCTTAAAAATTTTATTGGCAACAAAAATCCAGCCGGAGCAAAATCTAAATCAGTGGTTCTATTTATTGAGATTGTGGCAACCCCGATGTTATTGCCATAGTCATCATATACCCGCAAACCTCTTTTTTCTGCGCCGCTATATAAAATTCCATTAAAATTGAAACAGACCCTATCTATTAAACCACTGCTTGCCGGATTGAGATTATTTTCAAGGACTGTTAGATTACCACCAAGTCCCAGTGAGCGTGCATCATAAAAAAATATGCGGTCGCCATTATACAGAACACCGGGCAATGTAAAATTTAAGATAATTAAAATAAGCATTATTGACTTTGCTCAACTTTTTATTTTATGGTACTAACACCGCAGCAGCGATGACAGTGGTCCAGAGCCCGTATTTGTCTCCTATTGCAGTCTGGGTCATATTCATTGTTTTAACAATTTTTGTGGAAATCTTCCATAATTCTTTTCTTTCATCATAACTTGTGTCCGGGTCAAAAGGAACACCGAGTGTTGTAGCAAGCATTTGCGCGGCAAGGTCTTCAGCCTTATCACCTGCTTTTGGTTCGGTTTCGCCATAGGAATG
The DNA here is from genome assembly GCA_037443805.1 of Caldifarciminota bacterium. Taxonomy (GTDB): domain Bacteria; phylum Hydrothermota; class Tepidihabitantia; order SM23-42; family JAOAFX01; genus JAOAFX01. Next base: position 23,240 of record JBBINQ010000026.1, read on the forward strand.
GTATTCAGAAAGATAACCATATTGATTTCTATCTGCTGGAATTGCTACACCAATGGCTGCAGCAATAAGGCGATGCGGTTCATTTGTGCTACATTCTGCAATAACTGTATACACAATTTCACCAGGCGATAAATACTGCAAGCCTTTTGTCTTTGAAACAATCTTGGCGCCCGGAGGCAAAATACTTGAAACCCTTACAATATTGAATGGTGCAATACCCGCATCCCTCAATGCTGACTCAAAGCTTGCTAATTTCTCTTTATGTTTACCAACACCCTTAGTTAAAAAAATTCTTTTTGGTATTATCATTTTCTCTTCTCATCTGGAGCAGACCAGAGTCGAACTGGCGGCCTTCTCGCTGCGAACGAGACGCTCTCCCAACTGAGCTACTGCCCCATTAAAATTTTATGATTATAACAAAAATTTAATAAATGTCAACAATAATGTTTAATATTTTTATTCACCCTGATAAATTATGCGCTAAAATATTTCTCCAACTGTAGTTGCCCGATTTATCGGGCATAAATCAAATTTTTGTTCAGGTGGAAAGGGAAATTGAAAATGGTTATTGGTTATAGGGCATAGATGCTGGTATGGTTAAAGGACAAGGTTATTGGATTTTAAAAAGACCTTGACCTCTTGACGATAGACGAAACGGGCTGCGCAACCGTATAACGAGCGACGATCTAGTAAATAGTCTATGGTTATAAGGCATGGCAGCCAGTATGGTTATTGGTCATGGTTGAAAATATTATACAAAGAGTAAACTAAAAAAGATTCCGATATCTAAGGTAATTGACTTTACCTTTCAATTGTGTATAATCTACTATGGACGAAGTGAGAATATGGCAACAAGAAAAATTATTATTAAAAGTTGTTGATGCATTAAAAAGGCGAGACTTCAATGCGCACTATTTCACTACAATAAATGAACTGAATGATTTTCTATTAAAATCTATTCCGGTTGATTCAAGTATCGGTATTGGTGGTTCAATGACCATAAGGGAGATCGGTATTATTGAACGATTTGAACAGAGGGGGAATAAAATTATCCACCACTGGCAAAAAGGATTGACCGAAGAAACCGATAAAGTGGTCAGAAAAAATGAGATGCTCGCAGATTATTACCTGACCAGTGCAAATGCCATCACCAAGAACGGTGATATTATAAATATTGATGGCATTGGTAACAGGATTGCTGCAATGATCTATGGACCAGAGAATGTATTTATCATTGCGGGATACAACAAGATTGTATCATCTATTCACGATGGCATAAAAAGGAGTAAAGAAATTGCAGCAGTGATGAATGCAAAAAGAGTTAGTGCAAAAACACCCTGCGTAACTACTGGTATTTGCACTGATTGTAATGTTAAAGGCAGAATCTGCCGGGTAATATCAATAATGCAATTCCGTCCCCTGCAAACAAATATCTCGGTCCTGCTCGTTAACGAAATCCTTGGATTTTAATATTATTATTTAAACTATTTCTTTCTCTTTTTTACTGGTTTTGATTTATAAATAACATTTGCCTGAGCCGCTGCAAGTCGGGCAATGGGCACGCGGAATGGTGAACAGGAAACATAATCCATACCCACTTTATGGCAGAAGTGAATGGAATTAGGGTCTCCCCCATGCTCACCACAGATTCCGACTTCTAAATCCGGCCTTGTCTTTCTTCCCCGTTCAATGCCAATTTTTATCAATTCACCGATCCCTTTGGTATCAATTGACTGGAATGGGTCACCAGGTAGAATCTTTTTATTTAGATAATCAGGCAGAAAACCACCGATATCATCCCTTGAAAATCCAAATCCCATCTGGGTAAGGTCATTCGTTCCATAAGAAAAGAACTGGGCAATCTGCGCGATTTCATCCGCAACAAAACAGGCTCTTGGAATCTCAATCATTGTTCCATACATATATTTTATCTTTTTCAAGCCGAATTTTGTCAGAACTTCTTTATATACGCGCTCCACAATCTTTACCTGGTCCCTCAATTCATTAACCTCACCAACTACTGGCACCATAATTTCAGGGTATGGGTCTTTATCCTCTTTTATCAGTTCCGCAGTTGCTTCAAAAATTGCCCTTATCTGCATTTCACTTACTTCAGGATATGTAATGCCAAGCCGAACACCGCGATGTCCCATCATAGGATTTGATTCGTGAAGATTCTCTGCACGCTCGTTTAATTCATCAAGCGTAATATTAAGTTCTTGTGCCAGTTTTTCTCGCTTTGCAGGTTCATTCGGCACAAATTCATGGAGTGGAGGGTCAAGTAATCTGATGACCACTGGATAACCATCCATTGCCTCAAGCACACCTTTCATATCTTTTTTTACATACGGGAACAGTTCTTCAAGTGCCTTTCTACGCTCTTCCACAGTTTTGGAAACAATCATTTTACGCAACAAGAAAAGGGGCTCATCAGAACCTTTGCCATAGAACATATGCTCAGTTCGCATAAGGCCAATACCTTTTGCACCAAATTTCCTTGCCCTTTGAGCATCTGCAGGTGTATCCGCATTTGCCCTGATACCTAAATGTTTTACTGCATCGCAAATTTTTAAGAAATCTTGTAATAGAACATTCTCCTCAGCCGATGCGAGCATAGGCAATTGTCCCTCATATACATTACCCTTGGTGCCATTTAAGGTCAGCCAATCACCCTCTTTAAAAACTTTTCCATCTACCCTTAAAACCTTTTCATCATAATCAACCTGTATTGCACTACAACCAACAATACAGCACTTGCCCCATCCTCGGGCAACGAGTGCAGCATGCGATGTCATTCCGCCCCGTGCCGTAAGAATTGCCTGCGCTGCCCTCATACCATCCACATCTTCAGGATTGGTCTCTTCGCGCACCAGGATTACTTTTTTACCTTGTTTTGACCATTCAACCGCATCCTTTGAAGTAAATACAATCTGACCATTTGCTCCACCAGGACCTGCTGGTAGACCCCTGGCAATCGGTTTTACATTCCGCTCTGCATTTGGGTCAATCATTGGGTGTAATAATTCATCAAGCTGCCCTGGAGTAACACGCATCACTGCCTCTTCTTTTGTAATCAATTTTTCTTTCAACATATCAACTGCCATCTTCACTGCTGCAGGACCATTCCTTTTTCCTACCCTGCACTGGAGCATATAGAGCGTGCCCCGTTCAATTGTGAATTCAATATCAAGCATATCCCGATAATGGCGCTCAAGTTTTCTCTGCCATTGATAAAGTTCTTTATACACTTCAGGCATAGCCTTTTCCATTGAGACCAAATCTTTGTTATGCTCACTCTTTGAATATTCATTGACCGGAGCAGGAGTTCTTATTCCTGCTACAACATCTTCTCCCTGGGCATTGATCAGGTATTCACCATAAAATTGATTATCACCATTGCCTGGATTGCGTGTAAAACCAACACCGGTTGCTGAATCTTCGCCCATATTACCAAAGACCATTGCCTGCACATTACAGGCAGTTCCCCAATCATCAGGAATACCTTCAATCTTTCTGTATGCGACCGCCCTTTTTCCATTCCATGATGCAAAGACTGCCTTTATACCACCCCAGAGCTGTTCTTCCGGGTCATCAGGAAAATCTTTTCCTAAAACTTCTTTCACCTTTTGTTTGAACAAAGCACACAATTCTTTTAAATCCCGTGCAGTTAATTGAGTGTCGCTCTTATAATTTTTCTCCTTTTTCATTTCACTTATAATCTCTTCAAGTTGGTGCCTGATACCTGAATTATCATCCTTTGGCTCAATACCTGCTGCCTTTTCCATTACCACATCAGAATACATCATTATTAATCTACGATACGAATCATAAGCAAACTTCTCATTGCCATTACTCTGTTTTATCAATCCAGGAATGGTCTTCTCAGTCAGACCAATGTTTAGAACCGTCTCCATCATTCCCGGCATTGATGCACGCGCACCAGAACGAACTGAAACGAGAAGAGGATTGTCCGGGTCACCAAATTTTTTTCCTAAAAGCATCTCAATCCGCTTCATTGCCTTATTTACTTCGTTTTTCAAAGGTTTTGGTAAAGTCTTTCTATTTTTATAGTAATAATTGCAGACCTCAGTTGTGATTGTAAAACCAGGAGGAACTCTGATGCCAAGATTTGTCATTTCAGCAAGGTTTGCACCTTTACCGCCGAGCAGATTCTTATCCCTTGCTGAACCATCAGCCTTTTTCCCTCCAAAATTATAGACCAATTTTTTCATTTTTCTCCTTTCAATATTAATATTCACTTTGCGCTGATTAAAAAACTTTCTGCGCCAAGACTCAATAAAATCTATAATTTAAGACAATTTTTAATGAGTCTCACAAGAATATTGCCATTCTTTTCTTTTAACTCATAAGTTACTTTTACTGCAGGTTTATTTATATTTAAAAATTTCCGTAAATCTACTGGTGTTCCAATAACCACAACATCAGCCGGAGTATTATTAATGCTCTGATTCAACTCCTCTATTTGCTTCTGTGAATAGCCAAGCGCTGGAATGAGCGGTCCAATTTGGGTATATTTTTCATAAGCCCTGTTTATAGAACCCACAGTATATTTTCTTGGGTCAATAATGCTTTTAGCATGGTATTTTTTTGCGGCAATTACACCTGCACCAAAACTCATTTCACCATGGGTCAATGTTGGACCATCTTCAACAACGATAACTCGCTTGTTTTTAATAAGTGCAGGTTTATCAACGACCACTGGTGAGTATGCTTCTACAATATTAGCATTTTGGTTTAACATTTTTAGATTTTTTTTCATTTTTTGAACAATTTTTGGATTTGCTGAATCTACTTTATTAATAATAATGAGGTCAGCCATGCGCACATTTGCCTCACCTGGGTGGTATGTAGATTCATTGCCCGGCCTTAAAGGGTCAACAACAACGATGTGCAGGTCTGGCTCATAAAATGGTAGATCATTATTACCACCATCCCAAACAATCACATCGGATATTTTTTCAGCAGCTTTCAAAATTTTCTGATAATCAACACCAGCAAAAACCGTATTCCCTCGTTTTATATGGGGCTCATACTCTTCCCGCTCTTCAATCGTGCAGTTATATTTATCAAGATCCTCCATCTTTGAAAAGCGCTGGAGTTCCTGTTTAAGGAGATCACCATAGGGCATTGGGTGCCGAACAACAGAGAATTTAACCTTTAGTCTATTCAATATCTCGCATACCCGTCTCGTTGTCTGGCTCTTTCCTGCACCGGTTCGCGCCGCGCAAATGGAAATAACCTTTTTACTTGACTTTAAAATTGAAGATTTAGGTCCCATAAGCCAGAAATCAGCACCCGCAGCAAGTACCTGTGATGCCTTATGCATAACATACTCGTGCGAAACATCAGAATAAGAAAAGACCACCACATCTATTTTAAATTTTTTTATCAAATTAGTCAAATCCTTTTCAGAATAAATGGGGATTCCAGTTGAATAATATGGTCCAGCTAAGTCTGCTGGATACTCTCTACCTTCAATATTTGGTATCTGGGTAGCTGTAAAACCAATAACCTTATAGTCGTGATTATATTTAAAAAAAGTATTAAAATTATGAAAATCTCTGCCTGCAGCACCCATAATTATAACCCGTCTCATAGAACCTCCTTACTATCTTCCCTTAAACCAGAAAAAACTGGGCACATAAATAGGCTCTCTATTAAAGCCCTGATATCCTTCACTGTTTTTGTCCAGTGAGTAAAGGCTCCTTGATTAATATGTTTATGTCTATCAGACTTATCCTGGTAGCATATTATATCCAGATTCAAGCAAAAGTCAATAAGCGGAATAAATCTTCCTATCTTCCCCCTTGATAACCCTTTCCTACCTTTTGCTTTTGTGTGACACGGGCAGCGAAACCGTATAACGAGGAACCATTCACTTTTAGGTATTTAGGTATTTTGGGCTTTTAGGCATTTTCAATTTATATTGGTTGTCCCTAAAAAATAGAAAGTCTCATAAATGAGGCAACTACAAAAGTGTTAAAAAATAGTACTCAGAGGGTAAAGTAGAGAGTTTCAAAGAAAATAGGGCTTGACATTTTGCCAATTATTTTTATAATATAGCATAGGAATCAAAGAAAAAAGGAG
>JBBINQ010000027.1:0-29043 GCA_037443805.1 Caldifarciminota bacterium
TATTGTATCTGATTTTAAATCCTGCTTTTGAAAAGAGATTGAATTTGGTTTCAAGGGGTAAGAATGCGATCAAAAATGCAAAAATCCAGAAAAGGTCTCTGGAAAAATTATTTTTATTTATTATATTGTAATCCTATTCAGCGATTATTTTATAGACCTGGTCATGTTCGTGGACCGGTGAATCCACTTTCATCCCAATACTCTCTCCCTTTTTTGCTTTCTCAACTGGTTTATGTTCAACCTGCATAGAATTTACTAATTGTTTGAAATCTGTAGTATGCCCTTTTATATGGATGGTATCACCAATGTTGATTTCATCCTCAGTAATTTCAATGACAGCAACGCCAATTTTATTAAAATAATGGGTGACCTTTCCAATCAATTTTTCCATATCTTCTCCTTTTTTATAATATTATTTTATTTAAATTTATCCTGATGTCAACCATCTTGAAAAGAATGTGGTTGAGGGGATGGGTAGTTGCGGAATGGATAGTAAATTACTTGTTGACTTTTCTCTGAATTTAAGTAAAATATCTGTCAGGAGATTTAATTATGAAAGAAAATTTTGAGCCAAAAATAATCGGATTTATGTGTAAATGGTGTACATATGCAGCTGCAGACCTGGCGGGTGTGAGTAGAGTCCAGTATCCACCCAATATTGTGCCGATCAGGCTTATGTGCTCAGGTGGATTAGACCCTTCTTATATATTAAAAGCATTAATGGAAGGTGCAGATGGTGTGTTTATTGGAGGTTGCCATTTTGGTGATTGTCATTATCAAACTGGAAATTACCAGACCAATAAGCGCATTGCCCTGTTAAAGACAATGCTAAATGAGATGGGTATAGATGACCGCCGTGTGCGATTAGAATGGATCTCAGCTGCAGAGGGTGCAAAATTTGCCAGTAAAATAAAAGAATTCGTTGACGAAATAAAACAATTAGGACCCAATCCACTCAGAAAAGGAGGCGTATAATGGCAAAACCCAAGGTTGCTCTATACTGGTGTGCCTCATGTGGTGGTTGTGAAGAGGCAGTGGTTGACCTGGCTGAAGATATTCTGAAGGTTGTTGATGCTGTTGATATAATTCTCTGGCCTGTGGCTCTTGACTTCAAATACAAAGATGTTGAGGCAATGCCGGATAAATCAATACTTGTTAGTTTTATTAATGGCTCAATTAGAAATTCAGAACAGGAGCATATTGTTAAACTCTTAAGACAGAAATCACAATTGATTGTGGCGTTCGGTGCCTGTGCCCATTTAGGAGGTATCCCAGGGCTGGCAAATATTGCCAATAGAAAAGAGATATTTGAAACTGTTTATAAACTTACACATACGACGGCAAATCCAAAAGGTGTTTATCCGCAACCCGTTACTGAGATACCTCAGGGCAAATTGACCCTTCCTGAATTTTACGATACAGTAAAATCCCTTGACCAGACCATAGATGTGGACTATTATCTTCCTGGTTGTGCACCGCCTCCAGACCTAATAATGAAGGGTATCCAGACCCTGCTCAGTGGTAATCTGCCACCTAAAGGTACTGTAATTGCTTCTGAAAAATCACTGTGCGAGACCTGTCCCAGAAATAAAACAAAACCTGATAAGATGGTGATAAAAGAGATAAAAAGGATCTCTGAGGTAATTGCAGACCCTGAGAAATGTTTTCTTGCTGAAGGAATTATCTGTCTTGGACCAGCAACCCGGGGCGGTTGTGGTGAAAGATGTATCAATGCGAATATGCCCTGCCGGGGTTGTTTTGGTCCAACAAAAGAGGTGAATGACCAGGGCGCAAAATTCCTGTCTGCACTTGCTTCAATTGTAGATGCAAATACTGAAGAAGATGCAAAAAAGATTGCTGAATCAATAATTGACCCGATTGGTCTTTTCTATATGTATTCATTGCCTACTTCAATTTTAAGAAGAAAGCAGGGGGTGTAGAATGTTCAAAGAGATTACAATAGACCCAATCACGAGATTAGAAGGGCATGGAAAGATAGATATCTTTCTTGATGATGCAGGTAATGTTGCCCATGCCTGTTTACAGATTCCTGAACTTCGCGGTTATGAAAGGTTTGCCATTGGCAGGCTTGCTGAAGAGATGCCGAGGATCACTGAAACAATCTGCGGTGTCTGCCCAACTACACATCATATGTGCTCAACAAAGGCACTTGATGACCTTTATGGTGTTGAACCACCTCCTGCAGCAAAGAAGATTAGAGAATTCCAGTATAACACATTTATGTTTGAAGACCACAACCTCCATTTCTATTTTCTTGGTGGACCCGATTTCATTGTTGGACCTGATGCCCCTGCAGGACAGCGCAATGTGCTCGGTGTCATTGCCAAGGTTGGTCTTGAGATTGGTAAGAAGGTCATTGATATAAGAAAGCGAACAAGAAATATTATCCAGACACTTGGTGGTAGGGTTGTCCATCCAGTAAATGGCTTACCAGGTGGTGTTTCTAAGGGGATTACAAAGGAACAGCAGGAAGAATGGAAGAAGATTGCGGCAGATGCAGTGGAATTTGCTAAATTTACACTCAAGGCATTTGATGATATTGTGTTAAAGAACAAAACTTATGTTGATTTGATTGTTGGTGATATATACAAACACAAGACATATTATATGGGGCTTGTGGATGATAATAATAAGGTGAACTTCTATGATGGCTGGATAAGAGTGGTTGACCCGGATGGCAAGGAGTTTGCTAAATTTAAGGCAAGGGATTATCTCAATCACATTGCTGAAGGGGTTGAGACCTGGACCTATATAAAATTCCCTTATCTTAAGAATGTTGGCTGGAAAGGCTTTGTTGATGGAAAGGATAGTGGTGTTTATCGGGTAGCACCCCTTGGCAGACTCAATGCCTCAGATGGTATGGCAACACCGCTTGCCCAGGAGTATTATGAAAAATTCTATGCTACACTCGGTGGCAAACCAGTCCACAATACACTGGCAACACACTGGGCAAGGGTGATTGAGGCAATGCAGGCAGCAGAAAAGATGGTAGAACTGATAAATGACCCGGAGATTACGGACACAAAGATAAGGAATATGGATTTTAAAACGCCAAAAATTGGTATTGGTGTGGTTGAGGCACCAAGAGGAACACTTTATCATCATTATGAGACCGATGAAAGGGGCAGATTGACAAAGGCGAATCTGATTGTTGCAACTGTGAATAATTCTGCAGCAATCAATATGTCTATTGAAAAGGCGGCACGCAATCTAATAAAGAATGGTGTAGTAAATGATGGTTTATTGAATATGATTGAGATGGCGTTCCGGGCATATGACCCCTGTTTTGCCTGTGCCACGCATAGTTTACCAGGGCAGGTACCAATAGAGATAAATATCCATAGAAAAGATGGTGAGGTTATAAGGACAATAAAGAACTGAGCAGATTTAACACAGTTAATTAAAAATAACATAGTCACCCTGAACCAGTTTCAGGGTGACTGTTTTTCTGGCATTCCCCTTGATTCAATTAATTTATAGTGTATAATTATTATGATGAAAAAACTGATTATTGGGCTGGGAAATGAATACTGTGGAAATGATGCACTGGGTATTATTATTGCCAGGAAATTAAAAAACATAATGGCTGACTGGGACTTGAAGACTGGTGCGTTCAGCGGTATTAATTTCCTTGAGGAGATAGAAGATTATGACTGGATTGTTGTGATTGACAGTCTATATAGACCTGATGTACCTGATGGTGAGGTCATTGAACTTAAGATTGAAGATTTTGCTGGAGTAAAGAGTTTTTCCTATATGCACAGTTTAAATTTTGCATCGGCAATTGAACTGGGCAGGCACTTAGAACTCAAATTGCCCGAAAATATTAGAATTTTTGGTATCACGGTAAATAAAAAGGGAGATATTGGGCAGGAAATTGAAGAGTCTCTGAAGGCAAAAATTAAAGCAATTGTACAAGATATAATCAACAGGATAAAAAACTAAAACGGTGCCTGCTTCCTCAGCATGTCAATTATAAACCTTGAAGGTAGACGGGGTTTTTTGTAAACAAATTTTGGATAGACAAGATATAACTTTTTCTGTGCCCTGGTTACTGCAACATAACATAGTCTTCTCTCTTCTTCAAGGTCGCGCTGGTCAGCCAGGCTCTTCGCCATCGGAAAAATTTCTTCAATCAAGTCAACGAGAAAAACTACAGGAAATTCCATTCCTTTGGCACTGTGCACGGTCATCAATTTTATTGTATCCTTTGTCCAGTTTGCCAGGTCCATCTCCTGAAAAAGCTTCAATTCACTCAAAAATTTATTTATATTTGATGCTGAATGCTCCCTGGCAAAGGATAAAAATTCTTCAATATACTCACTCTGTAGACCAAGGCAGCGGACAATTTCATTAATAATGTTATAAGGTGCCAAAACATTTAGATTCTGTATCTGGTGTTCAATTACTGTTGCTAATTTTTTCTCGTTCTTTTTTTTCACCATTAAAATTGCACTGGCTTTTTTAATGAAATTTTCTAATGTGTCAGTATCTCCATAATTGCCCAGAATTTCCAGGTATTCAATTATGGGTTTCAGTTCAGCCCTTTCAGAAAAGGTAACCCCACTTATTAAGGTATATGGTATTTCTGCTTTTGCCAGTGCTTCAACATAAGGTTGGGCAAGATAGTTCATTCTATAGAGAATGGCAATATCACGCCAGGAAAACATCTCGTCAGTTAATTCTTTAATCTCTTTGAGTACATAATCCACTTCATCATCGGGTGAATCAGCAGCATAAAAGACCACATCACCTGTATCCAAATTAGGAATTGCAGTGGTATTCCTCAGCATCAGATTATTGGCAATTTCAAGGATTGATTGAGGAAGACGGAAACTGCGATTCAGGTGGAAAATCTGAACATCGTGATATTCCTTAGAGACCTGGTATATAATTTCTTTTTTTGCACCGCGCCAGCCATATATTGCCTGGTCTTCATCACCAGTGAAGAAAAAGTTGTCTTTGACGAATAATTTGATAAATCGGTACTGGGCAGGATTTATATCCTGGAGTTCATCAACAAATATGTATTCAAAATTCTTTTTGTAAAATTCCTGCAGGTCAGAATTCTCTTCAAGTAACCTTGTCGCAAAGATTATCAGGTCATCATAATCCAGTATATTATGCTCTTTTAGATAAGACTGATATTTTTTATATGCTTGAGCACATAATTCTTCCCATTTATTCTGCGGCGCAAATTTTTCCGGGGTAATGCCCCTTGCCTTTAATTTTTCAATTACTCTCAGAATGGCGTTTGCCTTGAATTTACCTTTTTCTATATCTATTTTAGCAAAACTCTTTTTCGGCTCTTCAATTATAAAATTTTCATCTATGTCCAACCTTTCTCCATCACGGCGTAAAATTCTCATAGCAATTGTATGAAAAGTGCCGATCCATAGATCATATTGTGGTGCAGGAATGAAAGCACCAATGCGGTTTTTTATGTCATTTGCAGACTTATTGGTAAAAGTGCAAACAAGAATTTTTGATGGTGGGACTCCATTTTTTAGCAGTTTGAGTATGCCATATACCAAACTCGTTGTTTTGCCACAGCCTGCCTGTCCAAGCACAAGTAATTTTCCATTTAATGAACTGATAATCTTCTCCTGGTCAGGGCTTAATCTGAGTTCTTCTGTCTTTTTTTCAGTGATTGTTATTGGTGCCTCAATCTTTATGCCTTTTGCTCTTTTTTTGAGACTGGTAAGTAATTCCAGGGTATCGGGTCTTGCTTCAGGAACTACATTGAGGCACTTCAGCACAATATTTTCAAAATATTCAGGGATATCAGTCCTTAAAATGCCTGGTCTAAGAAAGTTATTTTTACTAATCTTTTGTTTTAGACCATCAAGACTATCATCAAGGAATGGAGGCGTGCCAGTAGCCAGTTCATAAAGTATTACGCCGATACTCCAGATGTCAGATTTTTCACTAAAATTACCAGACCATACCTCAGGTGCCATATATATTGGTGTGCCAGCAGTGGACGCAGCTATTGAACCTGATTTAATAAATTTTGCCAGTCCAAAGTCAGTAATCTTAATAATTCCCTGGTCAGAAATCAAAATGTTTTCTGGTTTTAAGTCACGATGGAGCACACCTGTATTATGTGCGTAATTTAGCGCATCAAGAATCTGGTAAATGATGTTTAAGATATCATTTATTGGAATACCACCTTCTTTGATGATATCACGCAGTGTTTTTCCTTTTATATACTCCATTACCATAACGAATTTGTTTTCAATGATATCAATATTGTAAAATCTGACAATATTGGGATGGTTGAGTGAAGCAAGGAGTTTTGCCTCGTCCTTTAACATAATGATTTCTTCCTGGCGCATACGGCAAATTTTCAGGGCAAAATTTACATCAAGAATGGTATCGCGTGCCAGAAAAACATCACCGAATCTTCCACCGCCAAGCCATTCAATTATTTCATATTTTCCAAGTTTTTTTAAGAGCATCGGTCAGGAACAAGAAAATCAGTTAATCAACAGATAATTTTTCTCTTATTTTGAAAACGCAGAGATATGGAGTGGTTCATTTTTATAAAAGATTGCCTGACCAGTAAAACCTTTTCCCGTGAAATTCAAATGTGCGATTGGCTTTTCTGTTTGGACAGAGGTAAATTTAACCGTAATTGCTTCAAAGAAATTTTTTACTGCAGGTGACGGTCCACTTTTCTGTTGATATTCAATTGCATCAAGGATATAACTGCGCAGTAATTTCTTTTCAAATTTATGGTAAATCTCAGGTGTGCGGAAAATATCACAGCCTAAAATCTTATTACCGGCGACTCCAATAAAACCAATCGTATTGTGATTTAAGCCCTCAAATCCTTCAAGGTATCTTTCAATTTCATCTTCAAGATTTTCAAAGATTTCGTGCATTGATGAAGTTTTTGACCTGGTTCTGGTAATGGTTAATTTCCGTTCAATCTCCTTCCATACTTCTGACTGTATATCAATCTTTTTATTTTGTGATTTAGCAAGGATTGAACGAACTTTTGGATAAGAGCAATAGCCAGTTTTGAATGTGCTGAGTTCTTTCCATCTATGCTGCTCAGCGCAGATGACAGGGATATTAGTTTTTGTATGTGCCTCAACCATTGTTGACCGAGCAATGATGCGGTTTTGCATAGCACCAGTTATCTCTTCACCATCAATCATCAAAACCGGGGAATTTCCTTGATTATCAAAGAGCACCTTATTTACATCAGGGGTGCTAAGTTCATGAAAAGCGCCGCTGTTAGAGTTTAGATTGTCTTCAATTGTATTGACTTTTAATTTTTTATCATTGCCACCATTATTAATGGAATAGATTAACATATTTCTTAAAAATATAGGCTCGGCTATATTTAGTTTATACATTATTCCTCCTATGGTGAATAGAATGTACCAAAGTGCCGGGTTTCGGACCAATCTGTATACCAGGTCCAATTATGACTATATGCCCGAACACGCCAGAAGTAAAAACCGTTTCTTCCTATGACATATGTTGTTGAACACTCCTCCACATTCTTTATTGGAGCATCAGGGAGTATAGTTGAATCATTTGCTATCTGCCACTGATAATATTCAACACCTTCAATTATACTCCATTTTAATTTTATATCATGGGGAAAAGGTGTCTGAAAATAAAGTATAGTATCATTTGGAGGACTGATTAGCTTAGGTGCAGATGGTGGAGGAGATAGTGAATCAAAGGGCGGTTCATAATCATGGGGATTTTTACAACCGCCATTATAGTTTGTGAAAAAAAATAAAATAAAGATTAAGAAAAATGTCATTACTGCTCCGGATTTTATTAGATTTTTATAATAAAACAACACCATAACCGCCTCCTTTTCTCATTTTTCTATTGCGCGACCCTGATAATATAAACATTTGATTTAAATATATTTGTTTTAGTATAGCCAGCAATGATACAATCTTCATCAGGGGTCAAGGCGAGGGAATATCCATAATTATACTGCCAATCACCATAGAACTGCTCTTTTATTTTATTGCCCCCAGCGTCAATTTTAAGATAATAGACATCTATATTATCCGTCATAATATAACCTATAATCAGATAACCGCTGCCTGACAATTGTTCTACTCCATAACCATAATCAGTGTGTGTACTACCGTATGTCTTTTCCCAAACCAAATTCCCCAAATTATCAATTTTTATTATATAAACATTGCCGTTACCACCAACAACTATATAGCCGTTATCCGTTGTTTGCCTGACCATATTGCCAATGTCACATGCACCAGTGCCATAAGTCTTTGTCCAGAGGGTGTCACCGTTAGAATCCGTCTTGACCAGATAAACATCGCCACTCCTGCCAAACGAATATGTGTAGCCTGCAATTATGTAGCCGTTGTCATCAGTTACCTTAATAGAATTACCACAATCTAATTCAGCGCCCCCAAATGTCTTTGTCCATATTGTATCGCCATTTAAATCGGTTCGTATGAGCCAGACATCGGCTGAAAAATTTATTTGCCTTGAATAGAACATTGTCTCTATACTATCCTCAATACCGCAGTACTTGACCAGAGATTTTGATATTTTAATTACAAAATAATTACGCTGGTCCTGATAACCAAATAATATACCTGTTTCCCAGTTCTCACCAGAGGTGCTGCAAACCTTTATCTTTAGATTAAAGTCCATCATATGCGTCTGACTTCTAAAAAAAGTCATCGCTGTTTCTCCGCTATCAAGAGCAGTACCATTATACACCCTGTTAGAAGAATAATTCAGAGTGCTATCAGTGATGACCTTCCATATACCATCAATACTACTAAAGCCGTAAGGGGCATCATCTATTTCATCATCTTCAAAATGAAATGTAGTAAAAAACATATCGTATTGATTTAGTTCAGTGCCTGCCCAGAGGGTTTCTGCTTCAATTATGACATCATCATAATATTTGGTGCGGGCAATAATTTTATAGATACCTGGGTCAATCTGTTCAAACCCATATTCACCGGAAATATTACTTGTATCTAATTTAACTACAGTATCGTTATGGATTAATTCTATAAACGCATCTTTTACAGGTAGACTATCCGGCTCATAAATAACTCCTTTTATCACCGCCTTATCTGAGTTTTTGGGGTCATATATATTATCTCTTTTTGCATTACAGACAAGAAAAAATAATGACATTATAATCACCAGTTTTTTCATTAGAAATTTATATGATAAGCGAATTTGAAGTCCTTTTTGTCTTTCATAAAATAATCATAAGGTGTAGAATTAAATGCGATTTTGATTTCATTGTTTATAAGCAGTGCATCAAGGAAGCTGTAAATATAGATTGTTGCAAATATAAAGGAACTTGTGAGAGAAATTTTGTACGAGGAGTTGTATACATTATAATACTCATCCATTTTATCCGTATCATCAGGACCAAGCGATAGATAGTCAGTATGCCTATTTGTGGTAATAAGCCAAGAATAGATTGAACCAGCAAGGCTTACTGATGCACTCAGCATTATAAACTTTCCTTTTTTTTCTTCGCCTTTTAGCATCTGGCCTATACCCGGAATGAAACAAGAGCAGAAAGCAGACTCATTTGCAATTTCCTTTTTTGCAATTGCGAAGAGATCAATTACTTTAGGCGTCACCAAACCCGAAACTAACTTAAATGAAGGATTAATCTTTAAAACTTTCTTAAAATTATCTTTTGCGGCCTCGTTATCCTCCAGATATGCATAACTTAATCCAATATATAAATGTGCTATATACTTTTGTTCACCGGGGATTTGTATAAGACTATCTTCCAAAGTGAATAATACATTACGGTAATTGCCCTTGTTAAATTCAGAGATTGCGCGGTTCAATAGATTATCAGAAATGTCATCAATCATCTCTGCAAAACTAATGCAGAGCGCGACCAGGGTGAAAAGCAAAATTCTGTTTACCATAGATTAATGGTTGCCCCAATTCTTGCCCTTCTTGGTGCCGTATACGCAGCGACCCAATCATCGGTTGCAATAATAAGCTGGCGAAAAGAATAATATATTTCGTAAGGGGTCATAACTCCATCGTGGTTCAGATCGGCTGCCGGGTTATAATAAGGGTTTGTTATTGGAATATAATCATTAAAATCATCGGCTCTTACATTTTCTATCGGCATCAGTGTATAATGTGGTGCTACCGCATATCTCTGGTCAAGCAGGTTAATGACTTCCATTTGGACGCTAAATGAAATTCTGTTAAGATTAAAATGTTTTGCAATCACACAGTCAATCTGGCGCTGGAATGGTAAGTGAAAGATATTACGCTCTTCATATTTTCCTAAATACCCAGGCGGTGTATAAGGAAAACCATTGCCAAAATAGGCAAGGATAAAAACATTTGTGCCGAAAGGCGCATTCAATCCACCCTGGATAAAGAATCTATGGCGCTGGTCAAAATCAAGATAATACTCTGTGGCAGGTCTGCTGATGGCAGTATCTGCATATTCTCCGGCGTAAGAACTTGTGCCTCTTGCCCAGGATAGGGTGTATGAGATCTTTCCAGAAAAGATATTGTTACTATATTCCAGGATTGTTTCAATACCTTTGATGTTGGCATATTCCACATTATAATATTGAAAATATCCGCGAGGCAGGTCAACCACATAGCGGGTGCCGATTAAATCACTAACATCCTTATAAAAAATATTTGTGTTGGCAGTAAGATTTTCTTTTATTAAACCCTGGAATCCAATCTCGTAACTTAATGTTTTTTCGGGTGTTAGTTCAGGATTTCCTATAACTGAAATATAATTGTAATATTGTGGAGAGAGGGGAAGGAGTTCATAAAGAGAATAAACATAATCATAGAGTGGTGGCTGAACATAACGGCCAATATTTGCACGGAAAAGAAACTTTTCAGTAACCAGAAAAGAGCAGCCAATTCTCGGTGAGATGCTGGTTTTCGGATTCACACCTCCAATATCCACATCATAATAATCGTATCGCACACCCAATTTCGCAAAGAATCCTTTATAATCAATATTATCCTGAACATATATTGAGTATTCCTTTGGCTGGTGTGTATAATCATCAGCAATGGGGTTGAGTGTATCGCCGCATACAAAATAATTAAAGTTATCAAGGGTCTGATAAATATATTCCACACCTGCTTTAACTTCATTGTATTGATGCACCTGGAGATTAGTTTTGAGATTCATATTGTATACTTCAGAGGATTTCTCCCCATACTGCGGATAATCGCCTTCGCTTATGACTTTGTAGTAGGTAACACCGAATGGATTTTTATGAGTACCATAGGGCCATTTCAAGGTTTGGTAGTCCCGGAATGTAAAATCATCAAATAATTGGTATGGACCGGTTTCACGCACACCAAAAGTCTTTTTTGTATAAAGACGACTTACAGTAAGGTTGAATAGTTTTTTATTGTCAGGTAAGTAACTTAAATTCAATGTTCCTAAATTGCCCTTCCGTATATCTGAGCGATAGTGGTCAAGATGAAATTTAAAGAACGGCTCCTGACCCGAATAACGGTCAAACTGACTCCTTGATTTTGCACCACTTAAACCCAATTTGAATTTTCCTGATGGTGAAAAGAGCCATTTACTATATAGCGAATAATCCTTTTTCTGTTTATGGGGTAAGATATATAGCCTTGGGTCCCAGTCATTAGTCTGCATTATATCTAAAGAGATAAGTCCCTGTAAGTTTTTTGTCGGCGGAATATGGATTGTTGATTGATATGTTTCATAACCAAAGTCATAATAAAAAGGCATAATTTTTTCGGTTTTGGCATAACCCTTTCCCTGTAGTCTTTTTTCCGGCCTTTCTGAAATCATATTTACTACACCAGACATTGCCCGACCATATTCTACATCAAAGCCACCAGGTAAGAATATTACTTCATCCACAATACCCCTGGAAATTTCAATAGCCGGGTCACCGGTCTGCGGGTCAATGATTGAAACATTGTCAATCATATACTGAACCTCGGTCGCCCTGCCTCCACGTACATGTAATGTAGTATCCCTGCGTGCAACCGCTGCCTGGAATGTAATTAGTGTGGGAGTGTAATCAACTGGTAGAGTGTTAATCTCAAATTTCCTCATAATATGTGTTGTGGCAACATAATCTTTCTTGATTTCAGGGGTTTCGCCATAGACTGTTACTGGTGCGATTTCAATTGCACTTGGTTTTAAAGAAATATTTAATCGGGTCGTTCTATCTACTTCCACTTCAACATTTTCAATCCTTTTTGTTTGAAAACCAATATAAGAAACTTCAAGTATGTATTTGCCTGGTGGAACATTCAGGATAACGAAATTACCATTGTCATCAGTGGCTGAACCCATTCCTGTGTTTAAGATTACAACATCAGCAAATTGAATGGGCTCGTTTGTTTGCTCATCTTTTACAACGCCCTGAATTTTTCCAGTAATGCCATTAAAAAGAAGGATTATCAAAATAAAATTTGCCATTTTTCCTCCCGGATTAAAATTTCATAGCCCGATATGATATTCTAATCACAATCGGGTCGCTGTCAATAGTTTAGGCCATATGCTGGATAAAAGTGGATTTGGGAAGACGGGAGGATAGTAAGTAGTAGGTAGTAGGTATCAAGTCTTGACTTATATGAAAAATTCATTAATCTTAATAAAATTATATTATGGCTAAGAAAAGAATAGAAAATACTTTTAACAATGTAAGGGTTCCCAAATTTATTGTTGTTGGAGAATACAATATAACAGATATTTACAAAGTTTTCCGCAAATATAATATAAATGTGAAAAAAATTCTTATTCTGGTAGATAAAAAAACATTTAAAATCGGTGGTAATAAGATTGTTAAACTTTTGCAAGCTCATAGATTATCTGTTTTTACAAAATTTATTGAACGGAGTGACGAAGAGACTGTTGCGCGGGTGGTAAAGACTATAAAAAAGATTAAACCTGAGCTGTTGATCGGATTTGGTGGAGGTAAGATTCTTGATGTTGCTAAACTCGCAGGTGGAATGAATAAAATAAAGTTTATCAGCATTCCCACAATTTTATCCAATGATGGAATATCTTCACCAGTTTCAGTAATAACTGATAAACACGGTATTCCAGTGAGCCATCTGACGAATCCTGCGGATGGTATTATTATAGATTTTGATATCATTAAAAGGGCACCAGTAAAACACCTGCGCGCTGGTGTGGGAGATTTAATCTCTAATCTATCTGCGGTCTTTGATTGTCGACTTGCAGACAAAAGAAAGAAAGAAAAAATTAATCCTGAGATTCTCAGATTAGCAGAGGTTGGTGCAGTGAGACTTTTGAAATTGAATACAGGAAATATAAAAGACCAGAAATTTCTTGAATTGCTCTGTGATGGATTGATTAAAAGTGGTCTTGCAATGTGTCTTGTTGGGTCATCAAGGCCGGCAAGCGGAAGTGAGCATAAGATAAGCCATTCACTGGACCATCTATATCCGCGCCGTAATATACTCCATGGTGAGCAGGTCGGCATTGCCACACTTTTTACTATGACTTTACAGAAGAATAAATATCTACACCCCGTAATAAAATTATACAGGAGAATAAAATTTCCTGTCCAAATATCCTATTTAAAAGTCAGTCCGGAAGAATTTGTGCGGGCTATTTTAGAGGCAAAAAAAATTCGTCCCTGGCGCTATACAGTTTTGGAACACAAAACTCTTACCGAGAGAAATATAAGAAATATTATTGGAAAGATAAATGGATTTAATCGCTAACCAATTTTTCTGGGTAATTTGTGTATCTGTTCTGCAAGCAGGCGCGTAAGATTCTTTCTGGTATATTCAGGAAATGGGTGGCTCGCCCTTTGCACTTTATTATATCTATACTGGACAAAGATTTCATGAATCTTGCCTTTCATTCCTATTACATCTTCATAATCAAATATCTTGCCTGGATAACCACGGTCTAATGCCTCTTTTAATAAACGAAAACCTCCAGACCAACCACAGCAGATGATTGGTAGACCACTGGCAAGGTATTCATTCTGTCTGCTCGGGAAAAAGAATTCGTCACCAGTTGTAGTAATAAATGCCAAATGGGCAGTGCAGAATTCCCTGAGTGCCTCATAATGTGAAAGGTGGCCCAAAATTCTGACAAAAGGATATTGCTGTATCATCTTTAAATATTCATCATCAATATAACCTATAAATTTTACTTCCACTTCATTTAGTGAGAGTCTTGTATCCCTTATAAAATTCTGGACTGCCATAAGAAATGTATCAGGATTTCTTTCTTCTCTTACTGTTCCGATGTAGGATATTGTGAATTTTTCAGGCAGAGCAACCTGTGGAAAATCGTCCGGGTCATAACCATTAGGGATTACACAAATTTTCTCTGCCAATTCAAGGCTACGACTCATAAGGGTTCTCTTGATTTGGTCACTCACGGCAATAATGCAGGAGGCAAATTTTGCCACTTTCTTTTCCCAGTAAGCAACAAAATTTCTCTGCAATCTGTTTTCGTAACGCATAAAGGGAAATTCAAGCCAGGCATCGCGGAAATCCAGTATCAATGGTTTACCAGTCATTTTTGAAACAATATAGCCGGTGATAAAAGAACTGAATGGTGGTGCAGTTACAAAAATATAATCAAAGTCAATATTTAATGCCTTGATACAGGCAAACGGTATCCAGCCTGTCTTGTTATCAGGAAAGTTCAGTACCTTTTTTATGGGCACCTGCCATTTTTGTGGATGATAATTGTGCATGCCGAGAACATATAAGATGCGCGCTGGGTCGAGCGATTCAGTTCTAAAAACAGGGATATTTTTCAATTCTTTACCTAATTCTGGGTCCAATGAATGATATGCAATATCCTTGCGTGTAAGGATTATTGGTTCAATACCAAATTCAGGAAGGTATTTCACAAATTTCACAGGCCTTATTGCACCCGGGCCACCACAGGGTGGCCAGTAATAAGTTATAATTAACAACCTTTTTCTTGATGCACAACTCATATTTGAATCTTTATTAAACCAATAATCTTACTGGCTAAACTCTTTCCTTTTCTGTATTCTTCATAGTATTTTACTCAAGAGACTGTATGCTTCACGGCAATATCCTTTTATTTTTGGATACTTATTCTGATAAACTTTATAACTGACCACCTCTTTTAATGCGCTCTTTGCTTCTTCTTTTTTACCCATTTCAAAATAGCACTTACCAATGTAAAGTTTGCACTGGGCAAGGTTGGAATAATTTTTTTCATCTGTATAATGATCAAAGAGCCATTGATATGCATCAAGTGCAGATTGGTAATTTTTTTTCTTAAATTCAAGTTCTGCTTTGTTCCAGTGGAATGTTTTTGATTCTGGATATTCACTGAGCAGGCTATCAACGATTCTTGTTGCTATATCAAATTGTTTTTCTTCTCCATAGATAAAGACAAGGGAGTTCCTTGCAGTGGGACCAGAGTATAGACTTTTTTCTGAAGCAATATGCAATTTTCTGATTGCTTCATTAACATCGCCGTCAGCCAATTTCAAAAATGGTAAATACCTGCTCGCCCGTGCCCAGAAATATTCGTAGGTGCCACATCCTAAATATGCATCGTAAAATAATGAATCCTTTTTTATAATATTCTGTAGTATCCTGCCGCCCTTCACACCATAACTAAAGGTTTCAACATAATTGGCTTTTAATCCTTCGTAAACTGCCTGATATGCGTAACTTGAACCAAGATAATACATTGCCCAGAGATTATCTTCTGCCTTGAGAATATCTTCGCAGATATCTCTCACCTTTTTCATCAATTGCTGATATTCTTTTTCTTCTTCAAAATTGCAGCCATCCATCATTCTCAGCTGCAACAGGGCAGATTTAAAAAAATATCCAGCCGGTAAGTCCGGGTATAAATCAATCACCTTTTGAAAATAGACATCAGCACTATCAAAATTTTCAATATATGCAAATTGGAGTCCAGACTGGATAAAATTCTGAACATCAGGTGGATTCAGATTCAACCCCGAAATTAATAAAGAGATGGTGATGAAAGAATAACACATCATGGAAATTCAATCATTGAAAAATCACCCACATTCAATTTCTTAAAGCTTCCGCGGACAATTGCATTTTGACCAATGATGGAGTGGGCAAACATTGTATTTTCAATCACTGCCTTGCTATTAATGATTGAATCCTGGATTATTGAATTATGAATCCTGGCACATTCTCCAACAGAAACATAAGGTCCAATGATTGAATTAATAATCTCTGCAGAGTCAGGAATAAAAACTGGCGGAATGATTCTACTTTTTGCACAGCGCAGAACACGATTATTTTTTTTGAGCAGATGGCGATTGGTATCAATGAGTGCGTCTGGTGTGCCACAATCAAACCAGTTTTTTATCTTTACAATCTGGAATCTTTCACCTGCTTTTAATAGCATTGCCAAGCCATCGGTCAATTGGAATTCATTTTTTGTTTTTATCCCTTTTTTTATTACTGATGCCATTGCCCGGTTAATCTTTTGAATATCATTGAAATAATATATGCCCACAATTGCAAGATTTGATTTAGGTTTTTCTGGTTTTTCTACAACGCTTAAAACATTCTTTCCGTCGGCCTCAACAATACCAAATCTCTGGGGATTATCCACTTTTTTGACACCCAGTTTATTGGTATTACCAGCAAATTCTTTAATATTACAATCAATGATTGTATCACCCAATAATACAAGGGTTGGACCTTGAAGCCCTTTTGAGCCAAGATAGATGGCGTGACCAAGGCCGAGCCGCTGGTTTTGAACAATATATTTAAAATTAAAAGAAAATTTTTTACAAAATTGGATTATCTTTTCTGCATTTGAACCGAGCACGAGAATAACCTGAGAAACATTTAAAGGCTCAATACTATCAAAGATGTATTCTAATATTGTTTTTCCTGCGACATATAAAAGACACTTTGGTAAAAAGTGGGTATGCGGTTTTAGTCTTATCCCTTCGCCGGCAACCGGAATAATAACATTCACTATGTACCCCGGGCTTTTTCTTTGAGCTCCTTTAATAATTCAATGGCTTCATCAAATTTATTTTCATCAATCAAAGTCATAATCTTTGCTTTATATTCAATCTTTAACGATGCGATGCCATCAACGCCCAGGCTCTCAATGTCAAATTCGTGCATTCCTTCGGTTCTGAATTCCCGCTTAGGACCTGTTTCTCTTTTTTCTTTAATGGGTGTAACATCGGCAGGTGCTTTATCTGGATTTATTGCAGTGACTTCCATATCCTCTGGTTTTGCAACAGGAACCTCTTCACCCGATTTCTTTTTAATCAATGTGTCAAAAACTGTCTCTGGTTTTTTGTCCTTTTTTAATTTTTTTATAATATCCATAGATACTCCATTTTTGAAATTATACTCATTATTAATGTAAAATCAATAGACTTTCTGTATATTTAATCGTAGAAGGTTATATCCTTGACTGCAGTCAGCACGGCAAAGATTCTTTCATTGTTACTCTCCGGGTCAATTGGAGTAAAAAAGAAACCCTGACGCTGTGGTGAATAGCCCATTGTCATACCGTAAAGGACTTCACCATCTACAAATTCTACCTTTACTTTCTTTCCGATTAGATTCTTATCTTCAATATCCTCAAAGGTCTTTTTCTTGACCGGTCTGGTCCTTGATTTTCCCCTCAATTCTTTCACAAAGAATACCGCCTTGAGATTTGCAATTTTCACGGGCAAGGATTTTTCTTTATCATTCTCTTTAACAATCAAATGGAACAGCGGTTTATCCGGACGGAAATCAGAAGTATAACCCCGTTCAATACGATGGTCTAAATAGTGCACCACGACTTTGTTCGGCATATGTTATTATATTTAATTTTACCGAACTGTCAAGGATTATTTGTTAAAATCAAATCATCATTGCGGCACCAATGGCACCGACAAATTGTGGGTCTTCAGGAATAATTGTTTCTTGATGGTATTTTTTCAAAACCTTTACCAGACCCGGATTTAATGCACCACCACCGCAAAAAAGAATCGGTTCTTCTATACCAACCTGACCTGCAATACCATCAATACGACGGATAAGTGAATCACAGACTCCAAGCACTATATCTTCTAATTTTTTGCCTTCCTGCACCAAACTCAATATTTCTGTTTCTGCCATTACCACGCAGAGTGAGTCTATTGTTTCGGGTCGGTCAGATTTTAATGCGAGTGCACCAAATTCGGTCAGGGTGAGATTAAGGGATTGGGCGATCTTTTCTATGAAATTTCCAGTTCCTGCAGCACAGCGGTCATTCATAATAAATTTTTCTACCTTACCATTTTTAACTTTGATGACCTTGCTATCCTGTCCGCCTATATCAATGATTGTGCGGATATCAGGATAAAAATATGTTGACCCACGGGCAAAAGCAGATACTTCTGTAATAATTTTGTATGCATCATCAACCAGTTCTCTTCCATATCCAGTGGCAACAATCTTATCAAAACCTTCAAGCGTATTTTTTATTTCACGGATTGCCTGTTTTGGCTTGAATGCGGTTCTGACCACTGCTTTTTTAACTACAGTTTTTTCAAAGAGCACACCTTTTGTATATATTGAACCAATGTCTATGCCCAGTACCATCCTTTCTCCTTTGCTCCTTTTATAAATGCTTGAACATTCTCTTTGGGCGCACGGATCGGCACTTCACAACCCGTTGCCGCAATATAACCTTTATGTGCATATTTGAGTTGCTCCACCATTTTTCCTGTCAATGCATAGATATCATCAGGATTTGAAAATAAAATTGTTGTTGTATCAAAATTGCCTATCAAACGCATTTTACTGGCTAATTTTTCCATTGCTTTTAACATATTTACGCGGTCAACACTGATCAGGTCTGCACCGGTATCTGGAAATTTATCCATAATTGCGGTGGTATCACCACATATATGCAGAATCACATCAAAATCATAACGATGTAGATAATGAATCAATCTTTGCTCATAGGGCAAGGCAAACTCCTTATAAATCGTCGGGCTGATAACACTACCTGATGCCAGTGGGTCTACAATGATTGGTAGCGCACCTGCATTTATAATCTCATAACAGAATTTTACTGTTGCTTCAAAGACAATATTGAGCATATCTATAATCCAATCGGGATTTTTCAATGTATCCACAAGAAATTTTTCTGGACTGACCAGATGCATTCCTGTAGTAAATGGAGCAGGAACATAGGCAAGTATGGGGATAATATCACCGATTGCTTTATAAGCATATTCTATTGCTTCAAGATAGACCGGTAACCTGCCATTTTTTTTAGGGTCAGGAATTGTTAATCTATCAAGAGAAGAATTTTGTAGTATGGGATTTTTTAGAATGGGCAGGTCATTATCCGGATAAGCAAATTCAGAGCCCATTGCCTCGGCAATTATGCCCACTTCAGAGAAGATAGAAATGGCATCATGCTGATATATCTCAAATGCAATAATCTGTGCCCGCGCCATCTTTTCACCCCGTGTATAATACCTTTTCAATTTTATACCGGCGATTGTTGCTGCATGCGAAGTGATCAAAGGTATGACCGGACAGCGGTCAGGTTTTTCATCAATTACCAGCATACCAAATCGTTCACGGGGTGTAAGTATGTCCTTCATCTGATGGTCTCCACGAATGCCTCAAGCCTGGTTTTGATCTGCTGGGTAATGCCGAATGGTGCAGGAACATCAAGAGAGAGCACTGGAACATCACTGAGCAGTCTTTCCATAATGCGGGTCTCCATTGCACAGTGCGAGGCGCCGAGCATATTTGTTATTAGTACACCCCTTATTTCTTTCTTTGCAATTCTTTCTTTAATATTTTTTACCCTTTCTGCTGGTGAACCAATGAGCGAACCATTGATAAATGACCGTGCCAGTGCCCTGATAGGCTCAATATCCTCTTCAATTTTAACCATTGCCTGATTTATTACATACTCTGTTTCCACAATCCGACAACCAATCTCTTCTACGAGATTTAATAGATAAGGGTCGGCACTGGGCGTAATCCAGGCAATAGGAATGGCATCTTTTTTTAATACACCTACCCCTTTTTCTACTCGGTTTTTAACCAGCGCGTGTATCATCTGGATAATGTCCAGCCATTCATCAAAATCTGCATATCCATAGAGATTGCCGAATTCTATAGTCATCATTTCTAAACCAGGCAATGGTGCAACTTCAGCACGGGCATTCAATGTTTTGATCTCTGCGACAAGGGAGCGTAGCCTATTCACCTTTTTTATGGTCTCAACAAGACGATGGGGATTATTGACCCCGGTCAATTTAAATAATCTTTCCCAGATTCTATGATACTCCTTGACTAAATATTCCTCAATTACTTTGGGATAAGAGAAGCCCTGTTCTGTCTTTTCAAGTTCCTGGATCTTTGGTTTTATTAGCATAAATTCAGGATTTTTTCGGTAAGGAATTTCAACCCACATTATTTCATAACCCATATCTTCAACAACTTGCATAACACAGGAATAGTCATCACAGGAGGCACCAGTTGAGGCAATGATTAAATCTGGTTTTGGAAAGTATGATCTTTTATGGAATGCTGATACTACAACCCGCGAAAAGCAGGTTGCTTCAGGGGTGCCGAGTTTACTGGCAGTATCCAGTAATTCTGTAGATTCTTTAAAGAAAGGTGTCCACCAGAGACACTCAGGATAGAATGGAACACAATCAGGGAAAGATAAAACAAGAATGGGCACGATTCCCAAATCACCCATTGTGGCAATAATTTTTTTATTGATCTGCCGTGCCCTGAATAACCTTTCAGTTTCATTAAAGACAAACCCCCACATTCTTAAAGATTCAAAGGAATTATCAAATTTTAATCTTTTCAGTTCCCTTAAGCCATAGACCATAAATGTGGCAGGAGGTGAAAGATAGACCCCCCATTCATTATTATTGTAGTATCTATATTTTTTTATGGTTTCGTCAGGGAAATCTTGAAATTGTTTAGACCAGGCATCCAGTCCAATCTTTTTCGGAATAATCCTTTTCACCTTTTTCATACAATACCTGCGCGCAGCGATCCTAAAACCTCAATAAATGCGTCAATCCTGACCTTTAACTGGCTCATATTCTGGAATGAAAAATCGCTCTTCAATTTTAAGATTGGCAGATTAATTCTTTTTTCCATTTTAAAGACCTCAAAATCAAAATTATCACAATAGTCCAGAACATAAACAATGACGCCCGTGCTCTTTGTTTCTGTTATTTCTCTCTGTATCCATTCATAATAACTTTTATTCGGTCTCTTAAAAATACAGGCGGGCTGATAATAATATGCTTTTTTCAAACCATCAATTGTCTTTTCTTGCAAATTTATATATATCCCCCTTGATAAACCGCAATTAAAATCGCCACAGATACGCAATCTCTTTTCCAATAATTCAATAATAGGTTCTGCCTCATACGAAATCGGACTGCCTATCAGATATACCCTTGGTTTATATGACATTTCATCGGGCAGGTCAATTTTTATTTTTTCAATATCACCCTGATAATAATGGGAAACAAGATTGTGAAATGTCTTTGTGGAGAGGGTTGATGGGTTTGCCCGACGCCTTGCATCAACCTGGCGTAGTATTGAGCGAACTTTTTCCCATCTTTCACACTCCCTCTGAATCAATCCCCGGTCAAAGCGGCGATGAAAGAATTGTTCAAGTTCCTTCACCATTAAATCAATTTCATTGCTGTAGATATCAAAATTCTGAGTGCGTGGATTATTAAAGATATAGACTGGAATAACGGTCATCAATCTGATTACTTCAAGAAACCTGCGTGACATATCACAACCAGTAGAGCCAATGATACAGGCAAAGTTTTTCTGATTTTCAAGGATAAATCCAAGATTTGATTTTACAAGGGGGCAGGCATCTACTCTGACAAGTTGTTCACCTTTCTGAGATAATCCTAATGCACCGTGTAAAAGACGGTAAGGTCTTAATCCGGTTGCAGATAATAATTCAACAGGAATATATGAGCAGGTATAGCCGATTAAATCTGTGGGCAATTTTTGAGATTCTGTTTGGTTCAATTCCATGGTTTTAATAATAGTCCTTCAACAAATCTTTTTTGAAAATCATTCTGCAGGGCAAGGTCAAAATGGGTTGAGCATTTTCTTACTATTTCCACATCTTTTAGAGCTGTTTTATTTAATAGCACACTGATTGCACCACGCAGTGGCAGGTCGTTCTCTATTCTTATATTTTTAATGCTTACGGGTAATATACCTATCTGTTTTAATGATTCCTGATTCAAATGGCTACCAAATTCGCCAGTAACCACGGTTTCGCCAATATCTGTTGACTTTATGCCTGTCTTATCAAGCAGAAATTTTACACCAGTGTGGATTGCACCTATTGCCAGTTGAAGTGCCCTGATATCATTCTGGGTGACATCAAAACCGGCAATCGTAAATTTATGTTTTAATCTTCCGTATTCATCAAGCCAGCCAAGTCTTAGTATTGTTGCGAGTAAATCAATAAACCCTGAGGCACAAAATCCAGTCGGTGGTTTGTTCTCAATCGTGTGTATCTTAAATCTATTTTTATATTCCACTGCTTCAATTGCACCAGGCTGGGCAAGGCTTCCACAACTCAATCCCACACCTTCAAATGCTGGTCCTGCCGCAGTTGAAACAGCATATATTCTTTTCTTTAATACAAGGGCAATCTCTCCATTTGTGCCGAGGTCAATATAAAAACTGGGATATTTATTTGATAGAATTTTGCTGGCGATTATGCCGGCGATTGTATCACCACCAACAAAACCACCGATAGAACCGAATACATAACGGGTTGGATTCTTTAGAAGTATCCCATTAGTTATTTCGCTCTGAAATGGATAACTTGCCAATCCATTTACTGGTTTTCCGAGATAGAATGAGAGCATAACTGGATTGCCAGCAATTGTAGTAAAGATAGGATTTGTAGAATTCAATTCTTTTTCCAGCAATTCAATGCCTTTTAACAATGCATTCCTTAAGATTTTATATTTATTATTATTGACTACCATACTTAGGCGTGTAATTACATCGCCACCAAAACTCTGCTGGGGATTATAAATCTTTGCAGTCTTTAATATTTTACCTTTGACAAGGTCAACAAGTGCACCTTTAATCACTGTTGTTCCAATGTCTATTGCTAAACCAATATTTTTCTGGTCCTTTTTTTCTCTTTTTGTATGATATTCAGGAACAACTATTTTGGGTATCTTTTTTACCTTGTATAAACAGGCAAGGCGATACCCCTTTTTTAATAGACTCTCAGGAATAAATATTTTTTCTATCTCATTTGGTGGTTCTGGCTTTTCTTTTATTAGCACACGACACCTTCCGCATCTGCCCCTGCCTCCACAAGCGGCATCAATAAATATTCCCTTTTTCTGTAGTAGAGACAATAAGGATGAATATTTAGAATTTTTTGAACCCATCTTTTTTATTTATTTCATCAACCATCAATTTTATATTCTCAATCGGTGTGTTTACAGGGACATCGCAGGAACTGGACAGGATTAATCGCCCTGATTTAAGTGCTTTTTTGATTTCTTTTTTTATCTCTTCTGGAGTTCCATTCAAAAGGGTCAATGTTGATACACCACCCATTTTTAAGGTCTTTGTCTTTAAAGAAATATCTTCTATGCTCAGAATATCCGCACCCAGACTATCAAGTTGGTCAATGATTGGCTCTGTATCACCGCAGATATGAACCCCGACATATACCCCGGTTAGTTTGCTCTCTTTTATTAATATTGCAAGCGGTTCATAGGCATATTTTTTGAATAATGCAGGTGAGATGACACTTGCTGATGCCATTGGGTCGCCAATAAAGATGTGGACACCGAGTTGCAGGAGTTTTTTTAAGTATGATAATTGAAATTGGAGTGCAACATCTATATAATATTCAGCCATCTCTTTTCTGTTTAGTAGCATCTTCAAAAAATTTTCAGGACCAACAATGAATGAGGTGAGTGTAAAAGGTCCCTTGATTGATACAAAGATGGGTACATCAACCTTTTTTTTAAGCAATTTAGCCGCCTTTATAATTTCATCTACTCTTCCACTGGATTTAAGGCGTAAGCCTTTTATCTCCTCGGATTTAAGCCGTAAGGCTTTTATCTCTTTACCTCTTATAAAATCCTTACGGATTAACTCCATAGAATCCTCACGGATTAACTCCGAAAAGCGGACTATTTTTGGATAGGGATTATAATCCAATTCAAGTCCCATTGCTTCTGCCTCAACATAGGGGTCAGAGAATAATAATATGCCATCGTATTGATATAAATTATAACCATACTCAAGGACATAAGCAAGTTTTTTGCCATCTGTTGCAACACTTTTAAAATTCTGATGCAATAAATTACTACAGTGGTCAGCACAGACCATAGGGAATACTGCAAATTTGCGTCGATGCTGAAGGACTTCTTCTATTCTATTCATATATTTTTATAAAATCCTTACGGATTAACTCCACGGATTAACTCCACGGATTAACCGTTAGACTATCTATGAGTTTCACTGCACCTGCAGCGTCCTCAGCATAGCCATCAGCACCAATCTTATTTGCATATTCCTGATTTACTGGTGCACCACCAACAATAACCTTTACTGTTTTACGCAACTTTTTCTTGTTTAAGATTTTTATAATCGTTTCCATGTGGACCATCGTTGTGGTCATCAATGAAGATAGTGCAAGAATCTTTGGTTTTTCATTGATTACCGTCTCAATAAATTTTTCATTCGGCACATCCCGACCCAGGTCAAGGACCTCATATCCAGAAGACTCAAGCATAACCTTAACTATGTTCTTGCCAATATCATGGATATCACCCTGAACAACTCCTATTACAATCTTTCCTTTTTTTATTATATCAGTTTGAACAAGGAGTGGTTTAATCAATTCAAACCCAGCATAGAATGCCTCAGAAGCAAGCAAAACTTCAGGAACATAATATTCTTTAATCGCAAATAGCCTGCCAATTTCTTTCATACCAGGAATCAAACCCTGCTCTAAAATATCCAAAGGTGCCACGCCTTTATCTAAGAATTCCCTGACCAAACCTTTAATCTTATCAGATTCAAATTCAACCACAGCCTTTTTAATCAAAGAAATCTCCACTATGCCCCCTTAATTTAAGAGCAACATCAAGGGGTAAACCCCTTGAAAACCCCAGAGATTCTTCACTTCGTTCAGAATGACAAAAAGAAGGCTGTCATTCTGAGCCCGCAACACAGAGTGGCGGGCGAAGAATCTCAACATTTAAAAGTATAGAAATTTTTCAAATTTCTATACTTAAATTATAAACAAGAATAGAACTTTTGCAATAATAAAATAAGGGATGGGCAAAAGATATCCATCCCTTATTTTTGTTTATTGGATTACTATTTTTTACCTATAAACATTCCACTGCCGACTTTGTGCTCGTGTGCAGCCTTGCGCCAGATGGTCACAAGGTTCTCAGCAAAACTGTAAAGGTCTGGACCAAAGTTCTTTAAAATATCCGGTTTCATTTTGACTGTGACCATCTCATAATACTGGTCAAAGTGTCGGGCAAATGGTTCAGTATTATCTATTGCCTCAAGAACCTTGAATCCTACTTTTTTCATCAATTCCTGATAACCTTCAAATGTCTCCATATAAGGAAATGCCATTGAATCATATAATGGCTCAAGTTCCTGGGTCGTAATCTTACCCGTGATAATCCAGTCAGTAAAGCCAATCATCCCACCGGGTTTCAAGACGCGATATGCCTCGCGTAAGAGCCTTTCTTTATCTGTTACATAACACCATGCCTCCTGACCCCAGACCACATCAATTGAATTTGCTTTGAATGGCAGGTCCATTACATTGCCTTCATAATATTCAATCATATGCTCAAGTTTTGCTGCCTTTGTTCTTTCCATTGCCTTTTGTAGCATCGTCTTTGTCGCATCAACTCCTTTTACATAGACACCATACTTGCTCGCGAGATGCCTTGCTGGTGCACCGAGTGCACTGCACAGGTCAGCAACGACCATACCGGGCTTTAAGCCCAATTTTTTCGCCAGGACATCGGTTGCCTCTGGACCGCCAGAATGGATCTGCTCACCCATAACTGCTTCCCAGAGTAGTCCACCTGGACCATCATACACATCCTGGACATCCTTGATTGTATAGTCTTTTTTAAAGATTTGCATTTTACCTCCTTTCATTCTGAGCAATTATTGCTCCGCCAATTGCACCAATTATTTGTGGTTCATCAGGGATTAATATATTCCCTAATTTTTTCTTTAATAATTCTACCATACACCTGTTCTTTGCTACACCACCAGCAAATAAAATGGGTTCTTCAGGTTCAAGCCTGCCTAACATTGACATAATACGATTGATGATTGAATAGTGCAAGCCCAGGGCAATATCTTTTTTGTCCTCACCACGGGCAATGAGTGATACAACTTCACTTTCCGCAAAGACCGTGCACATTGAGTTAATAGGGATTGAATCTTTCCCTTTGAGTGCCTGCAATCCAAATTCTTCTATTTTCATACCAAGTGTTAGTGCCATCACCTCAAGGAATTTTCCGGTGCCTGCAGCACAGCGGTCATTCATCTCAAAATCAATGACATTGCCATTCTTGACCTTTATCACCTTTGTATCCTGACCACCAATATCAATGATGGTTCGGCAATCAGGATAGAAAAGATGGGCACCAGTTGCATATGCCTTTATCTCTGTTACTATGTGACATTTATATACTTCCTGCATCAGATAACGACCATAGCCAGTT
The DNA here is from genome assembly GCA_037443805.1 of Caldifarciminota bacterium. Lineage (GTDB taxonomy): Bacteria > Hydrothermota > Tepidihabitantia > SM23-42 > JAOAFX01 > JAOAFX01. The sequence goes on from JBBINQ010000027.1 coordinate 26,793, forward strand.
GCAACGATGTGGTCAAACTCTTTGCCATTTAAAAGTTCTTTTACTTTTAAAAGCGGTTCTACTGTTGTATCGGTGATATGATAATCTATAATCCTTGAATCCTTCAGTATCACAAACTTAATCGTCCTTGAACCAATATCAATGCCCGCAGTAATCATTCCTTATTCCCCTTTCTTTGCCTTCAATAGCGCCTCATTGTTTATTTAACAATCCCCCTGTTTCCCCCTTTTGTAAAGGGGGATTTTGCCTCCAATTGCTCTCATTATGTCAATGTCTCCAAGAATGCCTCAATCCTTGTGCGCAATTGACCCGTATCCTCTTCTGAATAGTCGGTGACAATTTTCATACTGGGAATATTCGCCTGTTTTAATGTGCCTTCCACCCTGATTGCCTCAATATTATAGGTATGGCAATACTGGAGAACATACTGGACAACCCCTTTTACATTTCCCTGTTTTGCCAGGGTATTGACCATCTCCATTCTATCATCATTCGGAGTAAAACAGGAGCAGTTCAATTTTAAATAGCGGTCTGCAATCGCACTGAGCAGACCATCAATATCATCTGCCTCTGTATCAACGAGGTCCTTAAAATATTTTACACCAGTGCAGGTCTCATCCACGACCACTGCACCCCCTGATGTCTCAATCAAAGAATGTATCTTCCAGTTTCCCATCACTGATGGACAGCCTGAGACCATTATCCTTTTCGCATTCTCAGGAAATACTGATATTCCTTTTTTAATCCTCTCTTCAAGTTCGTCACAGAGTTCTTCTACCTGCTTTGTAAAACGCACGGGTTCATCGTTCAATGCGGCTTGCATTACGACAAGGCTATCAAGCCCGCTTATGGGAATCGGTTCTTTTTTTCTTAATTCAGCAAGGCGCTGGAGTGCTCTTCTCTTTTTATTCATTATTTCGGTGGTTTCTTTTAGTCTTAAAAAATTCAGTTTCTTCTCCGCAAGTTTTTCAAGTCGTTCTACAAGTGTATGGACTTCATCATCCCAGAGATGGGTATCAATAACTTCCTTTTTCTGCGGTAGTTCCATAATATGAAAATTTACCTTCTTGCTGAGGATATCCCAGACCTTTTTCTTGGCATCACAGGTCGTCTCACCGATTGCCAGACTCTTTATTGGTGCATAAGGACAGGTCTTGGAGAATGCAAGACCGAGCGTTGATTTTACCAGGGGGCAGATATCCCTGGGCAATGTTTTTTCTGCATAAGGCACAGAAAAATTTGTGCCGCCACAAAGCGCAATCGGGATTAAATCCAGTGCCATAATAATCTCTTCAGGCACATAGATACAGAAGAAGCCCACAATCTTTTTTCCCTTATTCTTTTCTTCAAGGAGTTCTGCAACCCTGCCGCCGTGTGATTCATGGATTACATTGTCAAAATATGACATTGTTTTTGGTCTATTCTTCTGTTTCGCCACAGTATTCTGGAAACTCTTATTTATATAAGCAAGGACCTCGTTATGCAATGGCACATCAAGGCCAAGTTCCTGCCACATCTTGTTATAATCTTCCATTATTCCTCCTTTTTATAGAACAACTCACAATAACAATGCCCATCTTTTTTGACCTCTTCATCCAGTGCTGGACAGGGGCAGAGCACATCCTTTTCCGGATTGAGTGGTTCACTCTGCTTGCACGGACAATAATATTTGCCATATTCAAGGTAGTTCATCGTCATCAAACCGATTACCTTTTTCACACGGGAGATTTTTTTATTGAAGACATAGCCTTTTTTACGGGCAATCTTTATGAGCCTTTCATAGTTTTTATTATACTCCTTTGTGCCTACGATTTTATCCCAGGGATTGGGCATAAAACCTCCCTTTTTTGGTTAAATGATTATTGGTTAAATAAAGAATTGTTTCAATATCCCAATTATGTTTGGAACATTGGAGATTTGTGATTTGGAAATTGTTTAGAATTTCGTGCTTAGAATTTGGGATTTGAACTTTGGTGTGTTTAAAGAAATAATATGATTTATGACTTAATTGGTGATTTGGGGTTGGCTCTGTTGTATCTCCATAGACCCGACCGGGCCTAAATTCCCGGCGAGTCATTTCTGTCCTCCTATAAAGAGGAACAGCCAGAGATGCCTCAAAAGCATATTTTAATATTATTAAAAAAAATTTGTTTGTCAATGGGGATATTTATTATTTATCAATCCTTTTTTGAGACTTAAGTCTAAAATCTAATCACTACTACGATATAATTCTTTACTTGCTATTTGTATA